>NZ_FNHL01000001.1:312948-625897 GCF_900103715.1 Halogranum gelatinilyticum
TACCGAAACGCCCGAAACCCCCGATGCTCCCCCAATTCCTGAAATCCCCGCCAGCCACGACGTGCTCGGCCACGTCGACGGCGACCTCCAGCCGTCGCTCCGTGTGTGGCTGGCGGCGGCTGCACGGTCGGTGGGTCGCGAGCCGCCGCAGCGGGCCGCGTACGACGACGTTCGGGCCGCACTCGACGACCTCGTCGTCCCGGACGTCGACGTGGCCGCCGCGCGTCGCCGGGTCGCCGAGGCGGGTGCCGAGGAGGCTCGCCTCCGGGAGGAGCTGGCGACGCTCCGCGGCCGACTCCAGGCACGCCGCGAGACGGACGCACCGACCGAGGGGGTCGCTGCCGAACTCGCCGAGACCGCGACCCGGCTCTCGGAGGTCGAGACCGAGCGCGTCGCGGCCGAACAGACGCTCGACCGCAGAGAGGCGGCGGCGCGCGAGGCCCGCGAGAAGCGAGAACAGCAGCTCGAACTCGAAGACAGAGCGGCCAACCTCCGTCGGGCGATGCGCGAGTCGCTCGCCGCGGCGGTCGCCCCCGCCTTCGCCGACGCTGTCGCCAGCGTCGCCGCCGTCGACTGCCTCTCGGTGGCCGTGGAGACTCCTCCCCCGACGGAGGGCATCGCCGACCCTGGCGCGTACGACGGTCCCGACGCCCTGGCCCAACTCGCGGCCGTCCGCGTCGCCGACCTCGACACGCCGGTCGTCGTCTCGGCGGCCGTCGCTGACGACGCCGATTCAGTTACCGACGACGCTGACTCGGCTGCTGACGACAGCGTCGCCGACGCCATCGCCGAGGTGCTGGGGACGCCCGTCGTCCTGCTGTGATTTAAATCCGAGAGCGCGGCCAGGAGGCCCATGGACTTCGAGTGGACGACGGAGCACGTCGACGGCGTGACGCTCGTCGGCGTCCGGCTGGCGAACGAGACACCGACCGACCGCCGGATCCGGCTGGCGAACCGCCTCGATGGCCCGGTGTTGCCGCCGCGTCGCCACGGCGTGCCCGAGACCGGGTGGGAGGGAGAGCACTACGAGACAGTCGTCCCCGCGGGCGACCGTGTAGCCGTCGGCTACGCCTGTCCGGCAGCCGTCGCCGACCCGCCCGTGGAACTCGTCGCCGACGAGCGAGCACCGGACGCCGCACCGACTCCCGACGGGGACTCCTCGGCTGCGGCCGTCGTCCGGCGGTTCGGCCGTGCCGAGCCACCGCGTGACGCCGTGCCGACGCCGGAGCGTATCGACGCCCGGCCTGCTGACGGGATGCCCGACGGCGACACGTCCGACGGGTCTGACAGCCCCGGTGTCGCCGATATCCGGCGGTGCGATGCTGTCGATGCTGCCGACGTTGCCGACCCTGCCGACGTTGCTGACAGTACCGACGTTGCCGACGGTACGGACGCGTCTGACACAGAACTCCCCGACGCGGTTTCGGCGTGGCTGGACGCCGTGGCCACGCGCATTGAACGCGCCGAGACCCTGACCGAGCCGTCCGTCCCGGAGGCGACTGCGACGCTCGCCGAGATGGGTGGTCTCGACGCGGTCGCCGACCTGCCCGAGACGGTCGCCGACGACGCCGAGCAGTTGCGTGCCGTCGCCAGCCGCGCTGAGGTACTCGCCGAGCGCGCCGAGTCGACGGAGGTCGACCTCGCCCCACTCCGGAGGCTGGCGTGATTCTCGCCGTCACGGGCGGGAAAGGCGGGGTCGGGAAGTCGACCGTCGCGTACAACCTCGGAGCCGCGCTCGACGCCGTCGTCGTCGACGCCGACCTCGGGATGGCCGACCTCCCCGGCGGCCACGGGCCGGACCTCCACGACGTGCTTGCGGGGCGTGCCGACGCGGTCGAAGCCGTCCGTGAGGGTCCCGTCCGGCTCCTCCCCTGCGGCCGGTCGCTCGCGGGTGCCCGCGCGGCCGACGTGACCGAGTTGGTCGCCGCCGTCCAGGCGGTCGACCGCGAGTACGGCGAGGTCGTCCTCGACTGTCCAGCGGGGATGCGCGCGGACGCGGGCGTTCCGCTCGCCGTCGCCGACGCTGCCGTCGTCGTCGCCTCGCCACGGCCGTTCGCCCTCGCCGACGCGGTGCGGACGCGGGAGTTGGCGCGGGAACTCGACGCGCCGCTGGTCGGTGTGGTAGTCAACCGCGCCGTCGACGAGCCACCCGTCGAGACCATCGCGGAGACGCTCGGCGCGCCCGTGACGACGCTCCCGGCGGACCCGCGGGTGGGCGAGTCGGTGTCCGAGGAGAAGCCTGTCGTCGACGTCGCACCCGACAGTCGTGCGGCGGCCGGAATCAGCGAGTTAGAAGCGGCGGTTCAGTCCTGCAGGTCGGTGTAGGTGTTGCGGAGCGTCACCGGCGTCACACCGGCGACGTCGGCGGTCTCTTTCTGGGTGAGCGTCTCGTTCGCCGTCTCACTACGCTGCGCCGCGGTATAGAGACACGCCGCGGCGACGCCGCTCGGGTTGCGGCCGGTCGAGATGCCCTCGTCCGTGGCTTCGGCGGCGAGTTCGCGGGCCCCGCGTTCGACGTCCGACCCCACGTCGAGCTTGCTGGCGAACCGCGGGATGTACTCGACTGGGTCGATGGGACCGACCGGCAGCCCGAGTTCGCGGTTGAGCGCGTCGTAGGCGGCCTGTTGCTCGTCGGCGTCGGCGCGGGCGGCCTCGGTCACCTCGTCGACGGTGCGGGAGACGCCGGCGACGCGACAGGCAGCGTAGACCGCGGCAGCGGCGAAGCCCTCCAGCGAGCGGCCGCGCACGAGGTCCTCGCTCTGTGCGGAGCGGACGAGCGAGCAGGCGTGGTCGCGGACCTGCTCGGGCAGCGAGAGCGTGCTGACGAGCCGCCGAATCTCGGTGAAGGCGTAGACCTGGTTGCGCTCGCGCTTCGAGGAGATACGGGCGCGGTTGTGTTGCTTGCGCAGTCTGGCCATCTGCCGTCGCTTGCGACCCTTCAGCCGGGTCGAGCGGCCGATCTCGGTGGAGAGACCGCGGTCGTGGCGCGAGCGGGTGAGCGGCGCGCCGGTGCGTTCGGGGTTGGTGTCGTCGTCCGCGAAGGAACGCCACTCGGGACCGTGGTCGATGCGGTCCTCGGCGACGACGAGTCCGCACTCGCCGCAGACCGTCTCGTCGCCGTGGGCGTTCAGTCGTCCGTCGCATTCGGGACAGTTCGGAGAGCGTGCCTGACTCATCACATCTCATACTTGGTCGCGCTGCCCCATTTAAAGACGGGACGAAACGCCGAAAACAACCCGACTGCACCGACCCGAACGTACCGGTGACCGGTACGTTCTGGCTATAATTTTCGAACACTCTCCAGTAAGTTTTAGTGCGACAAGGAACCAGCACGTCCCGATGGGACTGGCGGACATCGCCGAAGGAATCGAGGTGACGAGCGAGCAACGCGACCGCGGGCTCGCAACCGTCGACGACACGGACGGCTCGCTGGTCGAGCGGTTCGAGCCACACGCCGACGACCTGCCGTGTACGCCCGAGGCGGCGGCGACGGCCGTCGAGACGCACACCACGGGGACGAGCGTCGGCGAGAGCGCGGAGCGAGCGGGAATCGCGCCGATGACGGCCGCGAAGGTGCTGCACCGCTGTGGCGTCGCGGGCGTGACCCCGCTGTCGCCAATGGCACGCGACGTGCTGCGCGACTGGCTCGGCGGCGAACTCTCGCGGACGGATGCCCTCGCGCTCACGGACGCGACGGAGGCGGAGTTCGCCCTGGCGACCTACATCGAGACGCACGAGAGCGTCGCCGAACTCGAAGAAGCGGTCGAAGGGACGCTGTCGCCGGAGACCAACGCGACGGTCGCGAAGCGAGACGTCCTGGGCGAGACGATGAGCAATCCCGGTTCAGTTCGCTGACCGGCCTCCTCACTCGGGGAGATACGACTCGACTGTCTCTCGAAGCCCTTCGTCGTCGAACTCGATAGCTAACTGCTCGTCGACAGCGACCTCGGTAGCGACGGCGACGGCGGGAGCGAACTCGCCGGAGTCGGCCAGACAGGCGGGAGCGTCGTCCGGTTCCGTGACGTCGCTTGCGGGGACCGTCGCGTCGGCGTCGTCGATGGCTCCTCGTGTCGACAGCGTTGCGGCCGCCGTCACGTCGAGGTCACGGAGCCGCCCTCGCATCTGTTGGAGAGCGTCCGCGCCGTGCCGTGTGCCGGGCGTCACGAGCACCACGCGGTCGACGCTCGTCACGGCCGCGACAGCCTGGTTCGCGGCGACGGGCGGCGTATCGACGAGGACGTGGTCGAACCGCTGGGCGGCCTCGGCGACGCGCTCTTCGAACCGCTGGGCGGCGTCGGCGGTCTTCGCCCGCGCCAGTCGCTCGAAGGGAGCAGAGACGGGACAGCAGGCGACGCGGCCGGATGTGTCGACATCGAGGTCTACCAGACCAGCGTCGAGCGGTTCCGCCGACTCGGTGACGAGGGTCGTCAGGTCGGGGTCGATACGCCCCGAGACGTAGTGGCTGAGTCCCTGTGTCGCGTACGCGGCGTCGAGGACGGCCACGTCGCGGCCGTCGCGGGCGAGCATGGCCGCGAGTTCGACGGCAGTCCGTGTCGTTCCCGCGCCACCTGTCGCACCGACGAGTGCGGTCGTCGTTCCGGGCATAGACGAGTTTGCGCCGCTCCTCGGATTAAAATTCTTCGCTGGGCGGCGTGATTTTACGACTCCGCGATGGCGGCTTCGATGTCGTCGAACTCCGCGTCGCTCAGGTCCGGCCGGTCGCCCGCGACGGCGTGGATAGGACCGCCGCCGTCGCCGTCGAACCGCGGGACGAGATGGACGTGGACGTGCGGGACTTCCTGGCCGGCCGCTTCGCCGTCGTTGATGCCGACGGTCGTCGCGTCGGCGTCGACCGCGGCCTCGACGCGCGGGGTCAGCTCGTGGACCGCGGCGAAGAGGTCGCTCGCGACGTCGGCCGGGAGGTCGTCCAGCCGCGCGTGGTGCGCTTTCGGGATGACGAGCGTGTGACCGCGAGCGAGCGGGTTGACGTCGAGGAAGGCCAGTGTCGTCTCCGTCTCGTGGACGACGCGGCCGGGGATGTCGCCTGCGACGATGCTACAGAAGATACAGTCATCGGACATGGTTCGACGGTCGAACGCGTGCAGTAAGAAGGTTTGCCGAGGCGGGGGATACCCAGCTACTCCGTGAGCGGGAGCAGGATACCGAAGAGGAACGGCGAGACGAGCGCGATGGCGACGCCGATCATCTCCATATCAGTGAAGAGGACCGACTCCCAGGCCGGGAGCGGACCGAAGAGTGCCGGGCCAGCGACGTGGCCGAGCGCGCCGAGCGCGAACAGGGCGACGCCGAAGGCGAAACTGGTCTTGGTCAAGCGTGGATAGTCGAGGTTACCGTAGCGACCTGCCATGACTGAGCGTACTTCGGTGGCGATTATATCCTTTTTGAGAGCGAAAGACTCACAACCGCCGACCGTGCTCCTCGGAGTATGTACGAACTGTTGGTGGAGACGATGCCGGAATTCGTGGCGATCGCGTTCTTCACGGTCGGCGCGGGCGCGCTCTCGTCGCTCGGCCTCTATCTCGAAGAACTCGCCCTCGAGACGCTCGCGGCCGGCCAGACCACGCTCGGTCTCTGGTTCGCCTGCTTCGGACTGGTGGCGTTCTACTTCGGGCTGTATCTGTTCGGCTACTCCGAACTCCTGCCGCGCGTGAGCAGCTATCTCGACCCCGACACGACGCGATAAGAGACTGTAATCCGTTTTTCGGCCGACTACTCCGTGAGCGGCAGCACGATTCCGAAGAGGAAGGGCGCGGCGAACGCGAGCGCGACACCGAGCAGTTCGAGTTCGACGAGGAACGCCAGCGTCCATCCGGCGACGCCACCGAACATCGCGGCAGCGGCGGCCTCACAGAGGCTCCCCAGGGCGAAGAGGCTGACACCGACGGCGACGCCACCTTTCGTCAGTCGGTGGTAGTCGCGGTCCCCGTAACGCCCGGTCATCTGTTCCGTTCTGTGTGCGTCTCTCCTAAAACCGTTGTGAGACGTGTCCTGTCCTCAGAGCGCGTCGGCGACGCTCCCGGCGACGGAGACCGTCGAGACGTCGCGCTCGATGGTGTCGGTGCCGTAGAGTCCGGCGACGCCCGCCGAAGCGAGTTTCGTCCGCGCGTTGGCGGCGAGTAGCGGGTGGACGCAGGTGACGTAGACCCGGCCGACACCCCGCTGATGCAGCACTTCGATGGACTCGCTCATCGTCGACCCGGTGGCGATGATGTCGTCGACGAGGACGACGTCTCGTCCCTCGACGCTCGCGTCGCTCGGGCTGATCTCGACTGCACCCGTCTCGTAGTCGCGCTCCTTCTCGAAGTAGTCGGTGTCGCCCGCGCCGTAGGCGTCGCGGACGGTCTCGGCGAGTTCGACGGCACCCGCGTCGGGCGAGAGGAAGAGCGGGTCGGCGAGTTTCGGCGGCAGCGGGTCGGCGAGCGCGGGCGCGGCGTCGACGTTCTCACAGGGGACGTCGAAGAACTCGGAAATCCCCGGCTCGTGGGGGTTGACGAGCAGCACGCGGTCCGTCCCGGTGCTGACGGCCTTGGCGACGGCGCGGGCGGAGACGGGCTGGCCGGGCTTGAACGCCGAGTCCTGTCGCGCGTAGCCCATGTAGGGGATGACGGTCACGACCTCGTTGACCCCGGCCTCGCGGGCGGCGTCCTGCAGCTGGAGCAGTTCGAGGTGGGCGTCGCTGGTCGTGGTCGAGGCGACGACGACGGCGCGCTCGGGTGTCTCCTCGGCGAGTGCGTCGGCGGCGGCGAGGAGTTCGCCGTCGGGGAAGGTACGGTACTCGGCTGTCGCCAGCGGTTCGCCGGTAGCCTCGGCGAGTGCCGCGGCGAGTGCCTGTGAGGTGGAGCCGGGCAGTATCATAGTCGAGGCCACGACGTTCGGCGTTAAACCGGTTTTCGTTGCCCGTGCGTGCGAGAACCGTTCGCGCGGGGTCGCGACGGGCCGCGCCGATTACCGGACGGCGAGTCCCGCCACGCCACGAACCCCGAGGACCTGCGTCTGCCAGCCGTCGCCGGCGTCGACGAGGAGGGTACCAGCCTCGGTCACGGCGAAGACCGCGCCGGGCGCGTAGGCGACGTCGACGACGGGGTCGTCGGTCGGCAGGTCGGCTTCCTGCCACTCGTCGTCGACCTTCGCGTAGACCGTCGTCCCCGCGATGGCGTGGGCGCGCTCGAAGCCGTCGCCCGAGACGGACCGGAAGACGCCGTCGAGGACGTCCATCCAGCCGTTGCCGAGCGTGTAGAGTGACTCGCCTGTCGCTGCCAGCGGAACGCCGCGACCGGCCACGTCGCGCACGTCGTCGAGACCAGCATGAGAGAGGTCGCCGTCGCCGACGCGGTAGACGCCGTCGGCGGCGGCCACGAGCGGGCCGTCGATGGCGCGGACGGTCTCGACGTGGCCGAGCGTCTGCCACGCCAGTTTCTCGGCGGCGTCGGCGTCGGCCGCATCGAGGTCGGTGAGGTCGACCTCGTCGGCTCGTTCGGGGTCGTAGCGGGCCACCCAGCCGTCCTCGTTGGCCGCGAGGAGGTCACCGTCGTGGAAGCCGACGGCGACGGCGGGGCCGAAGCCGGTCGGCTCGAACTCCTCGTCGCCGACTGCGAGGTCGACGTCCTCGTCGGTGGCGACGGCGACACGCTCGCCTTCGGCGGCGATTGCGCGGGCGGTACAGCGGTGGGCGAGGCCGAACTCGCCGACGCGGTCGCCGGAGACGTCGACGGCGACGACGCCGAGTTCGCTGGCGACGAAGACCTCCACCTTCCCCGCCTTGTCGCTGTAGACACGCTTCTCCTCGATGGTGTCGTCGTTGGGCATTGCGAGCGAATTCACGTCGCTCGCGCGAAAACCTTCCGGCAGCCGCGTCGGCAGACTCGAGTCGGATGGAAAACGGACGGATTGACATGGGCGACCCGCCAACGGGGTCGTATGCCTCCCGAAGAGAGTCTCCTCTCGCGGTTCCTCCATACGAAGTCGGGACCGCTCATGGTCCTCCGCGAGACGCTCAGTACCGTCCTCCTCGTCGCGCTCGTCGGCCTGCTGCTCTTCTCGGTCAGCGGCCTCTGGCCGCCGATGGTCGCCGTCGAGAGCGGCAGCATGCAGCCGAACATGGTCCGCGGTGACCTCGTCTTCCTCACCGAACCGGGGCGGTTCGCTCCCAGCGCGGCGGTCGGCGAGACGGGCATCGCGACGACGGAGAGTGCCGCTGCGGCCGGGTCCGGCGGGACGTTCGGCGTCGCTGGCTCGGTCGTCGTCTACGATACACCCAGCCACCCCTCGCCCATCATCCACCGGGCACGCTTCTGGGTCGACGAGGGCGAGAACTGGTACGACGAAGCCGACAAACGCTACATCAGCGCCGAGAACTGCGAGGAACTGCTGAACTGTCCGGCTCCCAACGCGGGCTTCGTCACCAAGGGCGACGCGAACAATCGGTACGACCAGGCCAACGGGCTGGCCGAACCGGTGCGGCCCGCGGAGGTCCGGGGACTCGCTCGCTTCAGGATTCCGGCTCTCGGCTGTATCCGGCTCGGCTTCGGGCCGAACAGCTGTTTCGCCTAACGTCAGAGGAACTCGCGGACTTCGGAGTACCACATATCGTGGTGGTCGACCTCGCCTAACGCCTCGGCGACGTCGACGGCGAGGACGTGCCAACACCGCTGGTCGGGGTCCTCGGGGTCGAGGTTGTAGGAGCTGTCCTTACAGGTGCAGCCGCCGCCCTCGACGACGTACTCGTCGTCGTAGCCGACGACGACGGTGAAGTCGCGGTACTCCTTCACGCGCTTTTCGGAGACGGCCTCCAGCGCGCGCATCCCGCGGTTGCCGTGGGTGGAGACGATGGTGTCGACTATCGACGGGGTGAGCTTGCCCGCCTCGCGGAGCGCCGCTCGCCAGTCGTCTCCCTCGGTCACGGGCGGTGGTTTCGGGGGCGCTGACAAAACAGGTTCGGTGCTAGAGGTTCGTGCCGGGTTCGGGTCTCGGCTCATGCTCTGGAACTCGAACCGCTCGTCTGGTGTGCTCTCCGAGATGCAGGCTACTCAGCAAAGCCCTCGCGCTTTGCATATCCACCAGGTCCACACAGCACCGCGCCGATCCTCCCCCATGTGGGCGCGCCGTCGCGCGCCCAGTGCCCGTGGATTGGCCAACCGGTATGGCGCGTGGCTTCGCGCCGTCTTGTCGGCGCGAGCCACTCGTGCGAGGGACGACTGAGTGAGCGAAGCGAACGAAGGAGTCGGCTGGGGAGGGTGTGGCTGCTGGGGGCGGGATTGAAAGGGGACGCGTTGTCGACGAAGGAAGGCGACGCAAGCACCGCAGGAGCGAACGAAGTGAGCGACGAGGAGCGCGGCGAGCCTCCCGAGTCGACAGCGCGTGGGCTTTCAGAGTGTACTCTGCGTCGACACCAACATAGAGAAAGACCGCGTGGGCTTTCGAAGAGTCCACACACCAATTCTCCCTACCGACTACCCGAGCGAAGAGACGTGGAAGACTCCACACTCACCCGACGAACCCGTATCAACCTCGTACCGGGCGACTTTTCGCCGTCGCCCCCAGTCCACGTCACATGAACGTAAGCGAGGGCGGCGTCGACGTGGAGGTCCAGTCCTCCCGCGACGGTGCCAGCGAGGGCGCAGGCGACGGGGTGTTCTTCAACCCCACCCAGGAGTTGAACCGCGACGTCACGGTCGCGGCGCTCCGGGCCTACCAGGAGCGAGAACCCCGCGTCGAGACGTATCTGGACGCGATGGCCGCGAGCGGCATCCGCGGCGTGCGTGCCGCCGCCGAGGGCTACGACGTGACCTGCGCCGACATCGACGAGGAGGCCGTCGCCCTCGCCGAGTCGAACCTCGCGCGCAACGACCTGTCGGGTCGCGCGGTCGAGAAGGACGCCAACGTTCTGCTGCACGAGGAACTGTTCGACGTGGTCGACATCGACCCGTTCGGGACGCCTATCCCCTTCGCCGACGCCGCCTTCGCCAACGCCCGCAACCTCGTCTGTGTCACCGCGACCGACACCGCGCCGCTCTGTGGCGCGCATCTCCAGAGCGGGATTCGGAAATACTCCACCGTCCCGCGCAACACCGACTACCACGCCGAGATGGGGCTTCGAGTACTGATCTCCGCGATGGTCCGCACGGCCGCCCGCTACGATGTCGCTGCCGTCCCGGTCCTCTCGCACGTCTCGCGACACTACGCCCGGACGTATCTCGAACTCGACCACCGCGCGACTCGCGCCGACGCGCTCGTCGAGCAGCTGGGCCACGTCTACCACTGCGAGGACTGTCTCTACCGCGAACACGAGGTCGGCCTGCATGCCCATCCCATCGAGACCTGCCCGCACTGTGAGGGCACCCGGATGCTCACCGCCGGACCCATCTGGCTTGGCGACATCGCCGATAGCGACTTCGCCCGCGCCGTCCACGACGAGGTGACCGACGACATGGGCGAGGCCAAGAAGGCCCGTCGGCTGCTCGACACCGTCGCCGACGAGCTGTCGACGCCGACGAACTACGACCAACACCGCCTCTGCAAGCAGTGGGGCGTCCCGGCCAACTCGATGGACGACTTCCTCGCGGACCTCCGTGCGGCGGGCTACGAGGCGAGCCACGCCCACTACTCCGGTACGTCGTTCAAGACCGACGCTAACGTGGCCGAGATCTACGAGGCCGCGGCTCCCGAGAAGGACACGTAGACCGCCGAATCCCCGGGCAGCCGCCGGTTACTTATAACAACGCGGCGAACAGTTCGGCGTGTCATCAGTCTCCCTCTCCAGTCCCGCGGACGTCCTCTCGGTCGGTCGGACCGTCCTGCAGACGATCAAAGAGCGCGAGGTGACGTTCATGGCGGCGAGTATCTCCTACTACTCGTTCGTCTCGTTGATTCCGCTGCTCGTGCTCGCGGTCATCGTCGCCATCTTCGTCGGCGGCGACACACTGAAGGCCGATATCCTCTCCTACGCCGAGACCAACCTCCCCGCTGGCTTCGACCTCATCCGGGGGGCACTCGAAGCCGAGACCGCACAGGGCGGGCTCGGCCTCGTCAGCCTGGCCCTCACGCTGTGGGGCGCGCTCAAGATCTTCCGCGGCGTCGACGTCGCCTTCTCGCGCATCTACGGCTCGGAGGCGGGAAGCATACTGGACCAGGTCCGTGACGGGCTCGTCGTCCTCGGTGCCATCGGTCTCGGCGTCGCCGGTATCGGCGTGCTGACCTCGGTGATGGCGCTCGTCGACCTTCCCTTCGTCGACCTCATCAGTCCGGTCATCCTGCTCACGACGCTCTGTGTCGCCTTCTTCCCGTTCTACTACGTGCTCCCCGACGTCGGGGCGTCGCCGAGAGAGGCACTGCCGGGGACGATCTTCGCGGCCGTCGGCTGGACGCTCTTGGGGACCGGTTTCGGTATCTACGCAGGCTCGACCTCGGGTGGCGAAGCCGGCGGGGCGGCCGCTGTCGGCGCGATCCTCCTCCTCCTGACCTACTTCTACTTCTCTGGCATGTTACTCCTCACCGGCGCGGTCGTCAACGCGGTTATCGGCGGACGGGTCGTAGACCGGCAGGTACAACAGCCCGCGGGGAGACAGTTCGGACAGACGGATATGAGTGAGGAGGACGGCACCGAGACCACACGCCGCGACGTCGAACCGGCCGGAGCACCGGACATCAACGAACTCGAAGACCGCATCGAGGAGCTACAGGCCGACCTGGCCGCCTTCGAGCGCGACGTCGACGACCGCACGGTCAAGAAACCCGAACTCGAGTCGGAGATGAAGCGGTACGTCCGCGCGAAGATGCGCCGGGGCCACGCCCGCGGCTGGGGTCCCTATCTCGTCCTCCTCTACGGGACGGTGCTGACGCTCGGGGCCTTCTTCACCTTCCAGAACGGCCTGCTCGCCATCGCGGCCATGCTCATCATCTTCCTGTCGACGCTGGGTCTCTATGCCCTCTTCATCATGGTCGGTCTCGGCCTGAACCTCCTCAGCGTCCCCGCGAAAGCGGCCGGAAAGGTCCGCGAGAAACGGTAGTCGCCGCCGCGCACGTCCCTCGCGTTCACTCCACTTACACCACCTCTCACCACCTCTCTCCCATGCGCGGACTCGGCATCTCCGAACTCTTCGCCGCCACGCCCGACGTGCTCGTCCTCGTCTTCGCGCTCCTCACGCAACTCGGCGACCCGTGGTTCCTCCTCGTCCTCGTCGTCCTTCTGTACTGGCTCGCTCCCGCCTCTCTCACCGCCGAGCCGCGCCGCACAGGCGCGCTTCTCGTCGGTCTCGCGCTCGGCGCGCTCCTCCTGACGGTCGCTCTCAAGAGTTTCTTCAGCCTGCCGCGGCCGCCCGGCGCGGCGTCGGCGACGCCGCCCGCGTGGCTTCCCGCACTCGTCGCCCCCGTCTTCGAGAACGTCGCGACCGGGACGGGCTTCGGCTTCCCCAGCGGCCACGCCATCGGTACCACTGTCGTCTACGGCGGGCTCGCGACGCTCCTCGACGTGTGGAACCGTCGCCGCCGCGTCGCTGCCGCCGCGACCGTCGTCGCCGTCGTCGGTCTCTCGCGGCTCGTCCTCGGCGTCCACTACGGCGTCGACATCGTCGTCGGCGTCGCGGTCGGACTCGCGTTCCTCGTCGGCGCGCTCAGGGTCGCCGACGGCCGACCCGACCGCCTCTTCGGCGTCGTCGCCGCCGTCGGTCTCCTCGCGCTCGTCGCCGCCGCGGTCGGTGGCCACGCCGCGGAAGTCCGTGACGCGGTCGCCGGTCTCGGTGGGGCACTCGGCGGACTGGTCGCACTCCGGCGTGTCGGTCCCGACGAATTCGCCGAGATCGTCGGAGTCGCCCAAGTCGCCGACACGCCGATGTCACCGGCCGTGGCCGTCGTCGGTCTCGCCGTCACGGGCGGACTCTGGGCGGGGGCGGCGGCGGTGCAGCCGACGCTGCCGGTCACGTTCGTCGTCGTCGCGGTCGCCGTCGCAGTCGTCGTCGCCTATCCGCGGCTGGTGGCCGTCGTGCGTCGGTAGCTGCGTGTGGCTCCGTGTTGCGCTGGAGACGGCCGTCCCGAGCGACGATAGCCGTGGCTCGCGGCGGAGTCGACGATAAAAAAGGCGGTTCTGAAGCGAGCCGAGTTAGAACTTCTCGAGGTACTGGTCGAGTTCCCACTGCGAGACGTCGATGCGGAACTCGTCGTACTCCTGGCTCTTGGCTTCGACGAACTTCTCGTAGACGTGTTCGCCGAGTGCGTCCTGGACGACCTCGTCGGATTCGAGAGCCGTGATGGCCTCGCCGAGGTTCGACGGGAGCGTCTCGATGCCGTACTCTTCGCGCTTCTCTTCGTCGAACTCGTAGATGTTCTCGCGGACCGGGTCGGGTGCTTCGAGACCCTTGTCGATGCCGTCGAGACCGGCGTGGATGAGCGCGGCGAAGGCGAGATACGGGTTACACGACGGGTCCGGGAAGCGAGCCTCGATACGGGAGGCTGCCGGGACGCGTGCGGCCGGCTTGCGGATGAGTGCCGAGCGGTTGCGGTCGGACCACGCGATGTAGACAGGTGCCTCGTAGCCGGGCACCAGCCGCTTGTAGCTGTTAACCGTCGGGTTGGTGACGGCGGCGAGCGCGGGCGCGTGCTCGAGGATACCGGCGAGGAACGAGTGGGCCGTGTCGCTCAGGTTGAACTCGTCGTCGTCGTCGTGGAACGCGTTCTCGCCGTCCTCGGTGAACAGCGAGATGTGCGTGTGCATCCCGGAGCCGTTGATGCGCGGGATCGGCTTCGGCATGAACGTCGCGTGCAGGTCGTGCTGCGCGGCGATGGCGCGGACGACCGTCCGGAAGGTCCCGACGTTGTCGGCCGTGGTCAGCGCGTCGTCGTACTCGAAGTTGATCTCGTGCTGCCCCTGGGCGACCTCGTGGTGGGAGGCCTCGATCTCGAAGCCCATCTGCTCGAGACCGTAGATGATGTCACGACGGACGTCCGAGGCGAGGTCCTTCGGCGCGAGGTCGAAGTAGCCACCGGCGTCGTTGGTCTTCGTCGTCGCGCGACCCTCTTCGTCCTCTTCGAACAGGAAGAACTCCGGCTCGGGGGCGGCGTTGACCTGATAGCCCATCTCTTCGGCGCGCTCGATGGCACCCTTCAGGATGGTCCGCGGGTCGCCCTCGAACGGCTCGCCCGTCGAGGTGTTGATAACGTCGCAGATGAGACGCGCCGAGCGGCCGTCGCGCCACGGGAGAATCGCGAACGTCGACGGGTCGGGCGTGAGACGCATGTCGGACTCCTGAATGCGTACGAACCCTTCGATGGAAGACCCGTCGAAGTAGATGCCTTCGGTGAACGCCTTCTCGGCCTGTGTGGCCGGGACGGCGACGTTTTTGACGGTGCCGAGGATGTCAGTAAACTGGAGGCGGAGGAAGTCGACATCCTTCTCTTCGATTTCGTCGACGACGGCCTGTGCTTCGGCACTGAGACCACCGTCGGGTGCTGTGTTTTCGTCCGTCATGTTCTGGACATTGGTTACCGAATACACCCAGTATAAAGATTTTATCGGCTAGTGCAAACCCCGCGGGTCGCTCACAGAATTGGATATTCGTAAAATTCTAATGGGGCGAGAGAGACCCTAGGTGTAATGACGTACGAAAACCTCGACGCCAAACTCATCAATGCACTCCTCGGCGACGGCCGAGCCAGCCTTCGGAGCCTCGCGGAGAAACTCGACGTCTCCGTCACAACCGTCTCGAATCACCTCCGAGATCTCGAAGACGAAGGTGTCATCGAAGGATACACACCGAAGATCAACTACGACGCACTCGGCTACGACGTCACGGCCATCATCCAGCTCAAGGTCGAAGGGAGCAAGCTCCCGGACATCACCGAGCGACTCCGCGAGGAGAAACAGATGATCTCGGTCTACGAAGTCACCGGCGACTACGACGTCATCGCCGTCGGCAAGTTCACCGACACCGACGGGATGAACCGCCAGATCAAGGCGCTGCTCACGGACGCGGACATCCGCGAGTCCAACACCAGCGTCGTCCTGAACTCCGTCGTCGAGAACGAGCAGTTCCAGCTCGACATTCAGGAGTAGACCGCCGCACTCACTCTCGTAGCTTCACAGCCGACAGCGATGTCTCTCGCTCTCGCAGCCTCACAGCCGACAGCGACGCCTACACCAGATAGTCGGTGATGTTGTCCATGTCGGTTCGGCAGAACGGGCAGCGGTAGCGCGTACTGAATCCCCCCGAACGCACTGTCGTCGTCTTTCCCTCCAGTTCGTGCATCCCGATGTCCCGGCTACAGTCGGGACAGTGTATCTTGGGCACGTGTACCAAGAACCGAAACAGCGGGTTAAATCCTCCGCTAATTGTAACGGATGTTTATCTTTCTTCTTGACTAGACAGTCGTCTCACACGAACGCTTCGGGCTGATGCCCGCAGGGGGCTCTTAGAAGTCGGCCTGCGAACACCTTTTACTCGCTCACTCCGTTCGCTCGCAAACTGTCGATGAAAAGACCGCAGGACCGCTTAGAAGTCGTCCTCGAAGACGAAGGTGCCGTCGCGCTGGACGACCTCGCCGTCGACCTCGATGACCGACTCCTCGCTCATGTCGACGATCATGTCGACGTGTTCGGCGCTCTCGTTGAGTTCGTTCTCGTCGCCCACGGTCTCGGGGTAGGCCGACCCGACGGCCATGTGGACGGTGTCGCCCATCTTCTCGTCGAAGAGCATGTTGTAGGTGAACTGGTCGATGGCGCGGTTCATGCCGATACCGAGTTCGCCGAGGTAGCGCGCGCCCTCGTCGGTGTCGAGGATGCCCGTCAACAGCTCCTCGTTGCGGTCGGCGCTGTGGCCGACGACCTTGCCGTCCTCGAACGTCAGGCGCGCACCCTCGATCTCGCGGCCGTAGCGGTACAGCGGCATGTCGAAGTGGACCTCGCCCTCGACGCTGTCCTTGACGGGCGCGGTGAAGACCTCGCCGCCGGGGAGGTTCTTCTCGCCGTAGTCGTTGAGCGTCGAGTTGCCCGCGACCGACATCGTCAGGTCGGTGTCGTCGCCGCTTCTGATGCGGACCTCGTCAGCGTCGTCCATGATCTCGACCATCTGCGCCTGGAACTCGCGCTGCTCGTCCCAGTCTTTGTTGACGGCGTCCCAGACGAAGTTCTCGTAGCCCTCAGTGCTCATACCCGCGAGTTGGGCGTAGCCACCCGTGGGATACTGCGTGAGACACCAGCGCGTCGAGAGCCGTTCCTTCTGGACCGGCTGGTAGGCGCGGCGGTAGGCGGCGTTGGTCTCGGGGGCGACGTCGCTCTTCTCGGAGGGGTTCGGCCCGGCACGGGCGAGGATGACGACGTCGGCCTCCTCGTACATCGCGAGATGGTGACTTGGCGTGTCGAAGTCGTCCTCGCGTGCGCGAAGGAACGCACGGTCGGCACGGTCGGAGTAGTTCAGATAGAGCGGGTTCGCGCCGCGGTCACCGATGAGCTCGTGGAGGGCGACGCCGAGGTCCTCGGCTTCCGACGGGAGGTAGACAACGACGTTGTCCCCCGCCTGGATGTCTGTCGAGTGGTCGACGATGATTTCTGCGTGTTCACGGATTCGCGCGTCCATAACGGTTCTTCCGAGGGCCGGGGGATGGGCCTTTCGGGTTCTCGTGCCCTTCGAAACCAACGGGCGCTCACACTGCTCACGTGGTCTCTATATGCTCAGCCAACGACATCTGTGTCGTGGCAATGTCTTCCGACTCTCGCACTCCGCTCACCACGTTCACCGTCTCCCGCCAGACCGCGCTCGAGTGGACCGGCCTCGGCACCGCCGGCTTCGTCGTCGCGCTGTTCGTCCTCGGCGGTCTCTACGGTGTCGTCCACGGCACGGCCTCCCTCGGCGTCAACGTGGACGCCGAGAACGTCGGCGGCGTCGCCGTCGGTGGTCTCGTCCTCCTCGTGCTCTCGGCCGGACTCATCGTGGTCCACGAACTGCTCCACGGCGTCGCGATGAAACGCTACGGCGGCGACCCCCGCTACGGCGCGGGCATTGCCCACTTCGTCCTCCCGTACGCCTACGCGACGAGCGACACCGAGTTCACCCGAAACCAGTTTATCGTCATCGCGCTGGTGCCGCTCGTCGTCATCACGGCTGTCGGCGTCCCGGTGATGCTCGCGTTCGACCTCCCCATCCTGCTCGTTCCCCTCGCGCTCAACGTCGGCGGCGCGGTCGGCGACCTCTGGATGGTCCGCCTGCTGCTTCGCTATCCCGCAGACGTCGACGTCCACGACGACGTGACCGGGCTCCGCGTCTTCGGCGACGCCGAGTTCGCCCCCGTCGACAGTCCGCGGACCGTCCTCCGGAGCAGTCTCGTCGGCTTCGGCGTGGTCCTCGGGTTGAGCTTCCTCGCGGCCATGCTCGCGCCGATGCTCCTCGACATCGCCGGTGTCACGTCGCTCTCGCTGGGTCCCGCGGGCACCCCGTGGAGCCTCCTCCAGTTCGAGAGCGGTCCCGACGGCTTCTCCAGCACGTTCGGTCTCGGCGGTCTCCTCGGTCTGAGCGCGGCTGCCGGTCTCGCCTACGGCCTGCTCACGGCCGGTCGCGGCCGACGCCGCTCGGCCTGAACGCTGTTCACGACCACGACCTATTTCCACTCACCCCCGAATTGGGGGACATGATCGACCTCCGCAGCGACACCGTCACGATGCCGAGCGACGCCATGCGTGATGCGGCCCGCGACGCCGACGTCGGCGACGACGTCTACGGCGACGACCCGACCGTCAACGAACTCGAAGCCCGCGCCGCCGACCTCGTCGGCACCGAAGACGCCCTCTACGTCCCGACGGGCACGATGGGCAACCAGATCGCCGCCCGCACGCACACCCAGCGGGGCCAAGAGATCCTCGTCGACGACCAAGCCCACGTCGTCAAGTGGGAACTCGGCGGTCTCGCACAGCTCTCGGGACTGCAGGTCCGCACCGTCGACTGCGGCGAGCGCGCCGTGCCGACGCCCGAGCAAGTACGAACGAACCTCGTCGCCGAGGACCTCCACCGCCCCGGCACGGGGCTGCTCTCGCTCGAAAACACCCACAACAGTCGTGGCGGTGTCGCCGTCCCGGTCGAACACGTCGAGGCCGCCGCGGAGGCGGCCCATGCTCACGACGTGCCGGTCCATCTCGACGGCGCGCGCGTCTTCAACGCCGCTATCGCCCTCGACGTCGACCCGAAAGAACTCGTCGAACCGGTCGACAGCGTGATGTTCTGTCTCTCGAAGGGACTCGGCGCGCCGGTCGGCTCCATCGTCGCTGGTACAGAGGAGTTCGTCGCTCGCGCGCGTCGCACGCGCAAGCTCCTCGGCGGTGGGATGCGACAGGCCGGCATCATCGCCGCACCCGGCCTCCTCGCGCTCGACAACGTCGACCGCCTCGCGGATGACCACGCCAACGCCCAGGCACTCGCGGACGGGCTGGACGACCTCCCGGGGCTTTCGGTCGCCGACCCCGACACCAACATCGTCGTCGTCGACAGTGAGGGTGCGGGCATGACGGGTGACGCGTTCGCCGAAGCCTGCACCGAGGCGGGTGTCGGCTGCGGCGCGTTCGGCGAGCACACGACGCGCTTCTGTACGAACTGGGACGTCTCCCGCGAGGACGTCGACGCGGCGGTCGACCGCATCGCCCGCGTCGTCGCGTAGATGGGGCCGTTGGACCCCGTGGCGGTCTTGGACGACTGCACCGTCGAAGTCGCCGCCGAACGCTACGCCGTGGTCACTACGGATGGCGAGTGCGACGTCTCGGGGACCTTCGCGACCATCGACGACGGCCGAGAGGTGACGCACGTGCTCACCGAGACACGGCTGGCCGAGAGTCGAATCGAGACGCTCGACGTCGAATCCGGCTGGACGCTCCTCACCTTCGACGCCGTCCTGCCGTTCGACCTCGTCGGCTTCCTCGCCGTCGTCGCCTCGGCACTCGCCGACGCCGGGGTGTCGATCTTTGCACTCTCGGCGTATTCGACGGACCACGTACTGGTCAAAGAGGACGACGTGGAGACCGCGCTGGCGACGCTCGCAGAGTTGGGCTGTGAAATTCGGCGGCTGTGAGCGTCTCGGTTCAGAACAGCGCGTAGCCGTTGAGTTGGACGATGCTGTAGTTCAACACGGTCGCGAAGCAGCCCCACAGGAGGTAGGGGACGAGCAGGGCGGCCGCCCGGCGGTCGACCCGCGCGAACGCGGCGATGGTACCGACGACGGCGACGACGAGCGCGAGGATGATCCAGAGGGCGAGGACCGGCCGCTGGAGGGTGAAGAACGCGGGCGTCCACGCCACGTTGAAGACGAACTGGCCGACGAACGCGCCCAGTGCGAGTTTGACGTCCTGTCGCTCGATACCGACGTTCCAGACGCGCCAGACCGCGATGCCCATCAGCGTAAACAGGAGCGTCCAGACGACGCCGAACGTCACCGGCGGCGGATAGAACCAGGGTTTGTCGAGCGCGGCGAACCACGCGCTGTTCGGGCCACCGAGGACGGCCGGGACCGCGCCGACGATGTTGACGAGGACGACGAAGCCGACGAGCGTCGCCCAGTCGCGACGGCCACTGGGGAGGCCGCGTGTGAGTTCCATAGCTCCTGTTGGACGGCCGCGAGCCTGAACGTTGCGTCTTCAGACCTCGAACTCGAAGCGCGCGCCGCCCCCGTCGTCGCCGCCGACCGAGACCGTCCAGCCGTGGGCTTCGGCGATCTGTCGGACGATGGTCAGGCCGAAGCCCGTCCCGTCCGTCGTCGTCGTGTAGCCCGTCTCGAACACCTCGTCGCGCTCGGCGACGGGGATGCCGTGGCCGTCGTCCTCGACGGCGAACCCCTCGGCGGTGCCCTCGATGCGGACGGCCGACGCCTCGCCGTGTTCGATGGCGTTCCGAAAGAGGTTGCCGAGCAGTTCGACGAGCCGCGGTTCGTCGGCGTCGAGTGTCAGGCCGGTGTCGACGCTGAGGGTTGCGTCGGCGGTCGCCAGATGCGTCCAAGCCTCGCGGGCAGCCTCGTCGAGGTCGATCCGGCTCGTCTCGCCGACGACCTTCCCCTTCCGGGCGAGCGTCAGGAGGTCCTCGACGAGCGCGTTCATCCGGTCGAGCGCGTCGGCGACGCGCTCTAACTCCGCTTCGCCGCCGGTGGCCGTCTCGCGCGCCAGTTCGAGATAGCCGTCGGCGACGGTCAGCGGGTTCCGCAGGTCGTGGCTGACGATGCTCGCGAACTCGTCGAGCCGTTCGTTCTGTCGCCGGAGCTGCCGTTCCCGCTCTTTCTGCTCGGTGACGTCGGTGTAGATGGCGTACCCCCCCGAGTTCGTCTCGTCGAGGCTGATGGGGACGACGTGGAGGAGGAAGTCCCGCGGGCCGTCGGCGGTCTCGCGGCGGACCTCCGCACGGAGGCTCGTTCCGGACTTCAGCCCCTCGTTGAACGTGTTCGCCTCCGTGGCGACCCCGTCGGGGACGATGCGCTCGTCGATGTTCTCGCCGACGACCTCGTCGGCTCCGTAGCCGAAGACCCGCTCGAACGCCGAGTTGACGCGTTGGACGATGGGTTGGCCGCCCTCGAACTCGAAGGCGATGGCGGCGTCCGGGATGTTCTCGAACAGCGCGTCGAGGCGGTCGCGCTCGCTGCGAAGCCCCGACTCGGCCTCGATCCGCTTCAGCGTCGCCGTCACGTGCGAGATGAGCAGCTCCGCCAGTTCGAGGTCGGTCTCGTCGAACCGCCGGGTGTCGCGTGCGACCGCCTGGAAGACGCCCACGTCGTCGATGGGGACGCTGATGCCCGACCCGAAGACGCCGGAGACGGGTTCGGCGACGGAGTCCTGCTCGATGTCCAGGGTCAGCCGCGACTCGCCGGTCCGGTAGGTCTCGCCGAGTGCCCCGCGGCCCATCTGGAGTCGGCCGACGTCGACCGGGTCGTCGCGAGCGGCACCCGCCGCCGTGACGAACTCCCCGTCTTCGACGACGAAGACGTAGCTCTGGTCGAACTCGAGTATCCCTTCGGCGACCTCGACGGTCCGTTGGAACAGGTCCTCGACGCTCCGGGCGGAGACGAGGTCGGTGACGCCCTCGTGCAGGCGCGTGATCTTCCGCTCTCTGATGCGGATGCTCTGTTCGGCTTTCAGCCGCGTCAGGGTCTCGGCGACGTGGCCGATGAGCAACTCGGTCAGCTGGAGGTCCTGTTCGTCGAACATGTCCGGCTCCGTCGCGACGGCCTGAAAGACGCCGTGGTCGCCGATGGCGACGCTGATACCCGACTGGTACTCCGAGCGGGCCGGTTCGACCTCCGAGGCCTCTTCGACCCGGCGGACCAGCTGTGACTCGCCGGTCCGGTAGGTCTTCCCGGCGATTCCCTCGTCGATGTGCATCGTCCGCGCACCGCGTTCGGGCGCGTCCGACGAGACCGCTCGCGGGACGATCTTCTCGCCCTCGACGGTGCCGACGTAGCAGATGTCGAACTCGAGGATGTCGTTGGCGACGTCGACGGTCCGCCGGTACAGCTCGTCGGTCGTCGTCGCACCGACGAGTGTGGTCGTCGCGTCGTGGAGGGCCGTGACGCGGTCGGTGCTCTCGCGGAGCTGCTGGCGCGTCTCGTGGCCGGTCACCCACCGCAGTTCGTCGAGGAGATGGCTCCGGGTGTCGGCGTCGGTCTCCCCCGGCCGGACGTAGCCCGCGATGTGCTCGTCCTCGATGAACGCCGAGAGGGGCATCTCGGTGACGACGATGACGGGAATCCGGCCGCGCTTGACGGTCTCGACGACCCCTGGGTCGAGATTCGGGTCAGTGACGACGAGACAGTCCGGTAGCCGCGCGCCGTTCGCCGGAGCCGACGCTCCCGGCAGACCGACCTGGAGATCGACCTCCGAAACGTCGGCGAGGAGGTCCGAGAGGGTCGAATCGGTGTCGGCGACGGCTACGCGTAACGGCACTGTCGGTGTCATCTGACGGAACGTATCGATTACCGGAACCATGACAATCGGCAGCATAAGGGTTGTGGTGGCCTCGTCGCCGCGACAGCCCGGAACTCGGATTCCCGGAACTGTTTTACCCGGGCGTCGGCCACATAAAAGACAATGAGCGAACTCGAGTCGGAGTATCGCCTCGAATACTTCGAGGAGAACGACTTCGTGCGAAAGGAGTGTCCCTCCTGCGGGGCGCATTTCTGGACGCGCGACCACGACCGCGAGACGTGCGGCGAACCGCCGTGTGCAGACTACAGTTTCATCGACAACCCGGGCTTCGACGAGGCCTACACCATGGAGGAGATGCGCGAGGCCTTCCTCTCTTTCTTCGAGGACAACGACCACACGCGCATCGACCCCTATCCGGTCGCCGCCAACCGCTGGCGCGACGACGTGCTCTTGACGCAGGCATCTATCTACGACTTCCAGCCGCTCGTCACCTCCGGAGAGACGCCCCCGCCGGCCAACCCACTGTGTATCTCTCAGCCGTGTATCCGGATGCAGGACATCGACAACGTCGGCCGGACGGGCCGGCACACGATGGCCTTCGAGATGATGGCCCACCACGCCTTCAACGCCCGCGAGGAGGCCGCGGGCGACTACGCCTACGAGGGTGAAGTCTACTGGAAGGACGACACCGTCCGCTACTGTGACGAGCTGTTCGAGTCGATGGGTGCGAACCTCGACGAGATCGTCTACATCGAAGATCCGTGGGTCGGCGGCGGCAACGCCGGCCCCGCCATCGAGGTCATCTACAAGGGCGCAGAGCTGGCGACGCTCGTCTTCATGTCGATGACGCAGGACCCCGAAGGCGAGTACGAACTCAAGGACGGCAACCGCTACACGCCGATGGACACGTACATCGTCGACACCGGCTACGGGCTGGAGCGGTGGACGTGGATGAGCCAGGGGACCCCGACGGTCTACGAGGCGGTCTACCCCGACATGATCGCCTTCCTGAAGGAGAACGCGGGTATCGAGCACTCAGAGGAAGAAGAGCAGCTCATCCACCGCGCCGCCAAGCTGGCGGGTCACATGGACATCGACGAGGCCGAGGACATGGACGTCGCCCGCGACAACATCGCGGACAAACTCGGCGTCAACGTCAGCGACCTCACGACGCTGATGCGCCCCCTCGAGGACATCTACGCCATCGCCGACCACTGCCGTGCACTCGCCTACATGTTCGGCGACGGCATCGTCCCGTCGAACGTCGGCACGGGCTATCTCGCCCGGATGGTGCTCCGCCGCACGAAGCGTCTGGTGGACAACGTCGGCATCGACGCCCCGCTGGACGAACTCGTCGACATGCAGGCGAAACGCCTGAAGTACGACAACCGCGACACCATCCGCGACATCGTCCGCACCGAGGAGCGCAAGTACCGCAAGACGCTCGAACGCGGCAGCCGCCGCATCGAGCAGCTCGCCGACGAGTACGCCGGAACGGGCGATACCATCCCGACCGACGACCTGCTCGAACTCTACGACTCCCACGGCATCCAGCCGGACATGGTCAAGGAGATCGCCGAGGAGCGCGGGGCCGAGGTCGACGTACCCGACGACTTCTACTCGCTCGTCGCCGCCCGCCACGACTCCGAGCAGGCGTTCAAGGACAAGGACGACACCGACGACCGGCTCTCTGACCTCCCGGACACGGAGAAGCTCTACTACGAGGACCAACAGCGCACGGAGTTCGAGGCGGTCGTCCTCGACGTCTTCGAGCGCGAGGAGGGCTACGACGTCGTCCTCGACCAGACGATGTTCTATCCCGAGGGCGGTGGCCAGCCCGCCGACAAGGGGACGATGACGAGCGACGAACTCACGGCGGAAGTCTCGGACACGCAGATCCGCGACGGCGTCGTTCTCCACCGGACGGATCGGGACCCCGGCAAGGGCGAGTTCGTCCGCGGGCAGGTCGACGTGACCCGTCGCCGTCGGCTGATGCGCCACCACACGGCGACCCACGTCGTCGGCTACGCGGCCCGGAAGGTCCTCGGCGACCACGTCCGGCAGGCCGGTGCCCAGAAGGGGACGACGAGTTCCCGCTTCGACATCACCCACTACGAGCGCATCACCCGCGAGCAGGTCAAGGAGATCGAACATCTCGCGAACGAGATCGTGATGGACAACCAGCCGGTCAAACAGGAGTGGCCCCACCGCCACGAGGCCGAGGAGAAACACGGCTTCGACCTGTATCAGGGTGGCATCCCGCCGGGCACCAACATCCGGCTCATCCACGTCGGCGACGACGTGCAGGCCTGCGGTGGCACGCACGTCAAGCGGACGGGCGACATCGGCTGCATCAAGATTCTCAACACCGAACCGGTGCAGGACGGCATCGAGCGCATCACCTTCGCCGCGGGCGACGCTGCCATCGACGCGACCCAGCGTACGGAGGACGCGCTCTACGACGCCGCCGAGGTGCTGGACGTCACGCCGCAGGAAGTGCCCGACACGGCCGAGCGCTTCTTCACCGAGTGGAAGGAGCGCGGCAAGACCATCGACCGCCTGAAGGACGAACTCGCCGAGGCCCGCGCCGCGGCCGGTGGCGACGAGATGGACATCGAGGGCACGCCCGTCGTCGTCCAGCGGCTCGACGGCGACACCGACGAGCTGCGGAAGATGGCCAACGCCTTCGTCGACGAGGGGAAGGTGGCCGTCCTCGGCAGCGCGGACGGCGGCAGCGCGATGTTCGTCGTCGGCGTCCCCGACGGCGTCGACGTCAACGCCGGTGAACTCGTCGGCCAGCTCGCCCAGCAGGTGGGCGGTGGCGGCGGCGGCCCGCCGGACTTCGCACAGGGCGGCGGTCCCGACGCCGACAAACTCGACGAGGTGCTGGACGACGTGCCGGAGCTGTTGAAGCAAGCGTTGGATGCATAACACCTGAAACGGCGTCGTCCACGCGCCTCCTCGTGAGGCGCGGACACGCTGCCGTGGAAGTGTCTCCCGAAGCGACGTCACGCAGGTGACCCTCTGTGGTCACCGACGTGCTGTCGCGGAGGTGCAGCCTGACGCGGCACGACACACGCGACCCTCCGTGGTCGCCGACGTGCTGTCGCGGAGGTGCCGCCTGACGCGAGACGACGCCCCCATTTTCCCTAACCAGCCGAAATCGACTCGACCCCCGCGCAGTCACTCGTTTTCAGACTCTGGGAATCGGTCCGGGTTTATACACATCTCCCGGCACAACGCCCATATGTGAGGTGAAGACTGATGGCGACTACCCAAGCGCCGGAGACGGTGACGATGGACCGACTGACGAACGCACTGCAGCTCGACTACGCTGAGGGCGTCGCGGGCTACGTGATGGTGATGGTCCGGCTGCTCACCGGCTGGTGGTTCCTGCACGCCGGTGTCGGGAAGCTGATGGCACCCGAACCCTTCAACGCCGCTGGCTGGCTGGTGCAGGGGACGCAGGGCGCGCCGATTCACGGCTTCCTCGCGTGGGCGGGCCAGACGCCGTGGATGCTCGAGATCACGAACTTCATGGTGCCGGTCGGTGAGACGCTCATCGGTCTCGGGCTCATCGTCGGGGCGATGACGCGGCTGGCCGCGTTCTTCGGGGGCGTCCTGATGGTGTTCTTCTACCTCGGGAACGCCGCGTGGGCCAACGGCTACGTCAACGGCGACCTGCTCGGCCTGCTGATGTTCGTCATCGTCGGGACGTTCGCCGCGGGTCGCATCCTCGGGCTGGACGCGATCATCGAGCGCACCGAGTTCGTGAAGCAGTGGCCGAAGCTCCGGTATCTGTTGGGCTGACGCCCACAGCCCGCTCCGCAGTGGTCACACCAAGCCACACCCGGCAGCCGACTCACACCACCACACTCGTTCTCCTCGCCGTCTGTTTTCGACGCCGCCGTCGCTGTGAACCCGAACCTGCAGACCCGCTTCGCTGTCCGCGTCGCACCCGGTTCTCACTCGATTCTCACTCGATTCTCACTCGATTCTCACCGGGAGAGAACCACTCTCTGTTTATATTCTCAATCGGCGCGACTGTCTATCTGTAAGAGTGAATCATCATGACTACCCGACAAGCGAACTGGTTCGGCCACAGCATCGATTTCGACTACGCAGCCAGCGTCGCTGGCTACACGACGGTCCTCATCCGCCTCGTGACCGGCTGGTGGTTCTTCCACGCCGGGTACACGAAGCTCGGTGGCTTCGACGCGAGCGGCTGGATGGTCAACGCCACGCAAGGCTCGCCCATCCACGGCTTCCTCGTGTGGGCCGCGGGCACCCCGTGGATGCTCGAGTTCACGAACTTCATGATTCCCGTCGGTGAGACGCTCATCGGTCTCGGTCTCCTGGTGGGCGCGCTGGTCCGCCTCGCGGCGTTCTTCGGGGGCGTCCTGATGGTGTTCTTCTACCTGGGGAACGCCGACTGGGCCCACGGCTACGTCAACGGCGACCTGTTCGGCCTGCTGATGTTCGTCATCGTCGGTGTCTTCGCCGCGGGCCGTATCTTCGGCCTCGACGCGATCATCGAGAAGACGGCGACCGTCCGCCAACGGCCGGTACTCCGGTACCTGCTCGGCTGAACTCCCCCATCGCCGCGGCCGTCATCGACGGCTGCGGTGACACTTCCTGCTCATGAACGAACACGAACTCCTGACGTTCGTGGTCCTCGCGAAGACGACGACGCTCGTCCTCGGTGGACTCATCGCCGTCCTCGCGTACCGCGCGAGTCGGCGACAGTCCTCGACGACGCTGCGGGCGTTCGCCCTCGGCTTCGGCATCGTGACTCTCGGCGTCGGCGTCGTCGGCGTCCTGACGCTCGTCACCGGCGGACTCCGTCCGGGCGTCCTCGTCGAGAGCGTGGTGACCACGACCGGTTTCGGCGTCCTCTGGTACTCGCTGTACGCGGAGGAAGTCCGTCCGATTCGGACGTAGCCCCGATTTTTTCCACAGTACCGTCCGCAGACGGCTTCGACGACTAACCGGTGGACTCGATGGCCAATCGGTGGCTTCGATGGCCAATCGGTGGCTTCGATGGCCAACCGGTGGCTTCAACGGCCCGCTCACCGACTCTTCACCCATGCCAACTGCACGTAACGGCGGTGTCTCGCTCTTCTACGATTCGGACGGCGACGGCGAGACCGTCGCTTTCGTCGGCGACGTCGGCTACGGGGCCTGGCAGTGGGGATGGCAACACGCCGCTGTCGCCGGCCCGTACGAAAGTCTCGTGTTGGACCTCCGCGGCTCGGGTCGCTCGGACGCGCCCGACGGTCCCTACACGGTCGGCGAACTCGCCCAGGACGTCGAAGTCGTCCTCGCCGACCACGGCGTCCGGAAGGCCCACCTCGTCGGTGCCGGTCTCGGCGGGATGGTCGCCATGCAGGTCGCACGCTCCTCGTCGCGGGCGAAGAGCCTGACGCTCGTCGGCACCGCCGCCTCGGGCGCGGACCTCGACCTCTCGCGGCTCTACGGGACGCCGACGAACCCCCAAGAACTGCGCTCGTCGCTTGACGCTGCCCTCTCGCCCGACTTTTTCGCCGAGCAGCCGGACGTCGTCGACCAGATCGTCGCGTGGCGCGGCGAGGAGGACGCCGACCGAGCGGCGTGGGAGGCTCAGGCCGCCGCCGTCGACGGGTTCGACATCTCCGATACGCTGTTCGAGCTGACGACGCCGACGCTCGTGCTCCACGGGACCGAGGACGCCGTGTGGCCGGCCGAGCGCGGCCGCAAGCTGGCGGAGGGGCTGCCGCGCGGTGACTTCTCCGCCGTCGACGGCGCGGGCCATCTCGCGCACGTCGAACACTCCCGCGTCGTCAACGACCGGCTGCTCGACTTCCTCGCCGAGCAGGCAGACGACGCCGAGTGAGTGCGACCGTCCGCGGCTAAAGAGTTATCACCGACCACGAGTGTTGTGAACGTATGTCTCCACGGCCAGCCGACGGAGCCGATGGTGCCGACGAAGCCGACGACCCTGATGGCCCGGACGGCCCGGACGGTCCGGACGAGACCGCAACCGGGCGGGACGCGGACGGGCGGCCGTGGTACGACGACAGCACGGGCCGCCTGCTCGTCCTCGGCTACCTCCTCGGGACGCTCGCGTTCGTCGCAGTGACGGTCGGCGTCCCAGGGGAGTCGTCACCGCAGTCGTATCTGCTGGGGACGGGGTTCGCCGTCGTCGTCCCCCTCCACGTCTACGTCTTCGCCGTCCTCGGCGGTCTCGGCTACGTCTTCACGCGGCTCGTCAGGAACTTCGAGGAGGAGACGGCCTCGCTCGTCCGCGCGGGACTGACCGTCGTCGCCGCACTCCCGCTCGGTGCTGGCGTCTATCTCCTCTCGGCCGTCATCGTCCCCGACGCCGCGACGGCTGACAACCAACAAGCGAGGGTGCTGCTCGCGGGCATCGTCTTCCTCTCGGGACTCTACGTCAATCTGACCTACAAACGGCTGGGCGCGTTGGCGAAGCGGCTCCTGCCGCGGGGTCGCACCGCCGACCGCCGTGGTTCAGAGAGCGACGACTGACCGCGTGTCACGAGGACCGGCAGAAGCCCCTCCGAACCCAAGGCATTTTCCCGCTGGTCGTGTTCCGTGTTACAATGACCCGATTGCGCGTCGCCCTCCTCGACGCCTCACACAACGACGAGAGTACGAAACGTAACTTCCGGCGGGAACTCGACGCCGACCTCGTCGAGTTCGACGCCAGTGGCGGCCAGATTCCCGACCACTTCGACTACGACGCCGTCGTCGTCACCGGCTCGCGCTCCTCCGTCTACTGGGACGAGGAGTGGATCGGCAACCTCGTCGGCTACGTCGCCAACGCCGACGAGCGCGACATCCCGCTGCTCGGCGTCTGTTTCGGCCACCAGGTCGTCGCGGCGGCCCTCGGTGGCAGCGTCGAGGACATGGGTGCGTTCGAACTCGGCTACAACGAGATCGAGCGGACCGAGAACGACCCGCTCTTGGAGGGTGTCGGCGAGCAGTTCACCGTCTTCACCAGCCACGGCGACGCCGTGACCGAACTTCCGCCGGGCGCGACCGCCATCGCCACGAACGAGTACGGCAACCACGGCTTCCGCAAGGGCCACGCCTTCGGCGTCCAGTTCCACCCGGAGTACGACACCGCGACTGCCGAGAAGATCGCCAAGAGCAAGGAGGAGTTCCTCGGCGAGGAACGGGTCCAGTCGGTCCTCGCTGGCATCACCCCCGAGAACTACGACGCCGCGTGTGAGGCAAAGCGGCTCTTCGACAACTTCGTCCGCTACGCCGAAGACGTGCGCAAAGCGTCGACGGCGGCGGCGTAGCTCGGCTGTCGTTCTCTCCGTCGCCCTGCCGTCCGTTCGACGAGGCAACACTTGCGAATACTTTTCACCGGACGGTGCCGAAGAACCTTCATGCTCGATTACGTGGATTTGGAGCAGGACCTCGACGCCGAAGAGCGGATGATTCGCGACACGGCGCGGGAGTTCGTGGAGCAAGAGGTCCGGCCGGACATCGGCGAGCACTATCTGGAGGGGACGTTTCCGACCGAACTCATCCCGGAGATGGGCGAACTCGGCTTCTACGCGCCGAACCTCGACGGCTACGGCCTGCCGAACGTCAGCGAGACGGCCTACGGACTCTTGATGCAGGAACTGGAAGCCTGCGACTCCGGCCTGCGCTCGATGGCCAGCGTGCAGGGCGCGCTGGTTATGTATCCCATCCACGCCTACGGGAGCGAGGAACAGAAAGAGCGGTGGCTCCCGAAACTCGGCACCGGCGAGGCTGTCGGCTGTTTCGGTCTCACGGAACCCGAACACGGCTCGGATCCGTCGGCGATGGAGACGAGAGCGGAGAAGGACGGCGACGGCTACGTCCTCAACGGCGCGAAGACGTGGATCACGAACTCACCCATCGCTGACGTCGCCGTCGTCTGGGCGCGCGACACCTCTGCCGACGACACGCCCGTCCGCGGCTTCCTCGTCGAGACCGACCGCGACGGCGTCTCGACGGACGAGATTCACGAGAAGCTCTCGCTGCGGGCCTCCATCACGGGCGAGATCGCCCTCGACGACGTTCGCGTGCCCGAGGAGAACGTCCTGCCGGGCGTCGCGGGGATGAAAGGCCCGCTGTCGTGTCTCACGCAGGCGCGCTTCGGTATCGCGTGGGGTGCAGTGGGTGCTGCCCGCAACTGCTTCGAGACGGCCCGCGAGTACGCCAAAGACCGCGAGCAGTTCGGCGGTCCTATCGCTCGCTTCCAGCTCCAGCAGGACAAACTCGCCGAGATGGCGACGCAGATTACGACGGCCCAGCTGCTCGCCTACCGCCTCGCGGAGTTGAAAGAGCGCGGCGACCTCCGCCCGCAGCAGGTCTCGATGGCCAAGCGCAACAACGTCCGGATGGCCCGCGACCAGGCGCGGATCGCCCGCGAGATGCTCGGCGGCAACGGCATCACGACCGACTATCCGCCGATGCGACATCTCTCGAACATGGAGACGGTCTACACCTACGAGGGCACCCACGACATCCACACGTTGGTGTTGGGGCAGGATCTCACGGGGATTTCAGCGTTCGAGTGACTGTATCACGAGAACACCTGAAATCCCCGTGAGCCGACTGGTATTTCGGCGTTCGAGTAGTTCTGTCTCTCACCGTTCGAGTGACTTGCCGACGCGTTCCGCTGTTGTGCGTGAGCTTTGCCAACACTACGCATACTTTTGTCAGAACGTCTCGTACACTTAGATGGAGGAACCATAGATGACTGAATCGGCCCACGGCCAGCCGGTCCCGCTCGACCTGACGCTCGAAGAGCGGTGGGTCGCGCACGCGGCCGTCCTCAGGGCACTCGAAGGTGCGGAGGGCGGCAGCGACTGGTGTGACGTGAGCCTCCTCGAGACGGTCGAACGGAGCGACGAGTTCATGCCTGCCGAACTCCGCGCGCTCCGGACAGCCCTCACGAGATATCTGGTCGACGCGCCGCCGCGCGACCGCGAGGTCGTCGAGTCACTCCTCGACACGCTCGACGCCGCCCTCGCGTAACTCGCCGGTCCCCGCCGACCCCGCCAGCCCTCACACCGAGTCCCGACTGACGAGTTTGCCCCACCACGCCCGCCGGTCGGCCGCCCAGCGGTACGCTTTCTCTCTCGTCCCCGCGTAGCCCGGCACGCCGCGCAGCGCGCCGAAGACCTCCTGTGCCGCCGGGTCGAGCCGGGCGAGAATCTGTTCCGTCGCCTCGCCACAGGAGTAGACGGCGTCGTCGGTCAGGAGATGGACACACCGCTCGTAGTTCGCTGGCAGCCGGACCAGCTCCTCGCGGCCGAGATCGGAGAAGCCGACCAGCTCGAAGTCGCCGTGGCGGTCGGCGAACGCCGCCGACCACGTACAGAACCCACAGTCGTCGTCGTAGACGATCCGGGGTCTCGTCATCGCATCCACCCTCCGTCCGCGGGTCGACAGTCCATACTCCCACTTGGCACCGGACGGACAAAAGCCCGTCCGCTCTATTGGTCCTACTCCTCGCCCTCCCAGTAGGAGACGGCGTCGTCCTCGCGGAAGTAGCCGTGGACGGTCCGCTCCCCGTCGCCGCCGGGTGGCGACCCCGCGAAGACGCCGACCTTCCCCGAGTCGGGGTAGACCGTCACGTCCGGGTCGCCCATCGTCGACACGGCGAGATACCGCAGTGGGTCGTCGCCGTCGTTGATTACGCGATGGCCGCCGGTCTCTCCCGCGGGAAGCGCGACGTAGTCGCCAGCGCGGAGCGGGTGGCTTCCGTCGCCGAGGCGGAGCGTCCCCGCTCCGGCGAGGACGTACAGTGCCTCCTCGTTACCGGTGTGGTAGTGGAAGGGCCACGACTTCGCTCCCGCCGGGAGTTCGTAGAGGCTACAGCCGAGTCGGTCGCCACCCGCGGCCGCGGCGAGCCTCTTCCGCCGGAACTCTGTCTCGCCGTGGTGCGTCTCGGTCCACTCCAGGTCGGCCTCGTTCGTCGGCTCCATAGCTCCCATGTCACTCAGTGCACAGTTGAGTCTTCGGTGGCTGTCCCGTAGCTGCCCCGCGCTCCGCTTCACACGCCTCGCAGGGCACCGTCGCCACCGACGTCGGTCTCGCCGACGGCGTCCGTCCGGTCGACGCTCCCGACGTCCTCGCGAGTCGCGTCTGAACTTCCCCGGCGGATACCTATTTGTCTCTCGCGTGTGACGCTTTGGACGTAATGACCTCTCAGGAAGTCACCGACCTGCTGAAGAAAGCGTACGCCGACGAGATCGAGACCGTCATGAACTATCTGACGAACTCCATCATCCTCGACGGTGTCCGCGCCGAGGAGATCAAAGAGTCCCTCCAGACCGACATCCAAGAGGAACTCAACCACGCCGAACTGCTCGGCCAGCGGCTGAAACAGCTCGACGAGCGTCCGCCCGGCTCCGCCGAGTTCACCGCGAACCAGCACAGCCTCCAGCCGCCGGAGGACAGCACGGACGTCCTCTCGGTCATCAACGGCGTCCTCGACGCCGAGGAGGACGCCATCTCGACATACCGCGCGCTCATCAACGCCGCCGAAGAAGCCGACGACCCCGTGACAGAGGACCTCGCCGTGACGGTGCTCGCCGACGAGGAGGCCCACCGCACGGAGTTCCGCGGCTTCAAGAAAGAGTACGACAACAACTAACGCCCCACCCGAAGGGCTTTGGCGACCCCGGCTGTCCGTGTCGCCATGCCCGGTCCCGTCTTTCTCACTGGCGACGACGTGACGTTGAGAACCGTCGAACGCGACGACCTCGACTTCCTCCAACGGAACCGAAACCATCCGGCCGTCCGGCGGTGGATGCCGCGGGTCCAGCCTGAGAACCGCGAGCAGCTCGAAGCGGACTTCGAGGGCTACATGTCCGACACCGGCGGCGTGAACCTGCTCGCCTGTGTCGACGGCGACGCCGTCGGCTTCTGCTCGCTGTTCGACGTGAACCACGATTCGGGCCGTGCGGAGCTCGCGGCGTGGGTCACCCCCGACGCGCAGGGAGCGGGATACGGGACCGAGGCGGCCGAACTCCTCGTCGAGTACGCCTTCGCGGAGCGTCGGCTCCACAGACTCGTCGCCGGAGCACTCGCGACGAACGAACCGTCACGGGCCGGACTGGAAACGCTCGGCTTCGTCGAAGAGGGTCGCCAGCGCGACCAGTATTTCGTCGACGGGGAGTACGTCGACCGCGTGCTCTACGGGTTGCTCGAATCTGAGTGGCGAAACGGAGCGTCGTAGCCTCAGTCGTCGGCCGTCGCCGGGCCGCCGCCGAGTTCGTCCGTGCTCATCGCGCCCTCGCGAGCGGCTCCCGTGTCGAGTGCCTCGACGATGAGTTCGGTGATGTCGACGATCTCGATGTCGTCTTCGAAGTCGCCGGTCTTCCGGCCGTCCTCGTACATCGTCCCGCACATCGGGCAGGCGACGACGAACTTCTCGACCGCTGCACCGGCCTCCGTGTCTTCGAGTGCCTCGCGGAGCCGCTCCTCGCTCGGCTTCGACTCCTCTTCGAGGTCCATCCAGAGACCGCCGCCGCCGCCGCCACAACAGAAGGAGTTGTTGCGGTTCCGCGGCATCTCCGCGAGGTCGACGCCGGTCGCTTTGATGACTTCGCGGGGAGCCTCGTACTCGCCGTTGTACCGGCCGAGGTGACACGGGTCGTGGTAGGTGACGCTGTAGTTCAACTCGGTGCCGTCGAGACCGAGCCGTCCCTCGTTCACGAGCGTTTCGACGACCTGCGTGTAGTGGTAGACCGGATAGTCGAACTCGGTGTCCATCTCCGCGGCCATCTCGGGATATTCGTTTTTGAACGTGTTGTAGGAGTGGGGGTCCGTACAGACGATCTTCTCGAACTCGCAGTCAGCGAAGGCCGCGACGTTGTCCTCGACGAGCATCTCGTAGAGCCCTTCCTCGCCGACGCGGCGGACGTCGTTGCCGTCGTGCCGTTCGTCCTCGTAGAGGATGCCGTAGGAGACGCCCGACTCGTGGAACAGTCGCGCGAGCGACCGGGCGACCCGCTGGTTCCGCTCGTCGTAGGAGGGATACTCGCCGACGTACCAGAGGAACTCGACGTCCTCCTCGCGGGCGTCGGGAACCTCGAAGTCCAGCTCGTCGGTCCAGTCGCCGCGCTTGCGCTCGGGTTCGCCGAACGTGTTGCCGTTCTGGAAGACGTTCATCATCGACTCCTGGACGGTCTCCTGCATCTGGCCCGTCTCGGTCAGCCGGCGGTTCATCTCGGTGAAGTGGCTGAGATGTTCGATCTCGACCGGGCAGGCGTCCATGCAGGCCATACAGGCCATGCAGGATTCCATCGACTCGGAGGCAATCACAGAGGTACCGCCGTCGGCGACGATGTCGACGGATTCCGTGCGCCCGGCGTCGAGGTCGTCACGGTACTGTTTCAGGTCGAGGATGACGTCCCGTGGGTCGAGGTTTCGTCCCGACGCCTTCGCCGGACAGACCGACGAACACCGGCCACATTTCGTGCAGGCGTCCATGTCGAGCATCTGTTTCCACGAGAAGTCGTCGGCGGAGGTGTAGCCGATGTCGTCGGGCGCGAGGTCCGCCGGGACGCCCGGGAGGCGTTTGCCGGCCTTCTCGTCGCGGGTGACGACGTTGGCGAACGAGGAGAGCATGTGGAACGGCTTGGCGTAGGGGATGAGCGCGACGAAGCCCAGTGCGAGCAGGGCGTGAGACCACCAGCCCCACCAGTAGAGGCTCTCGGCCATCGCGGGGGTCATCCCGGCGGCGTCGAAGACGAGCGCGCCGAAGTAGCCGACGAAGCTCACCGTCTCGAACTCGGGGAAGCCGGTGCCGACGATGCGGAACGCCTCGATGACGTAGCCGCCCACTCCGAGGAGAAAGAGCGTCCAGATGAACGCGTCGTCCTCAAGGGAGGTGTGTTTCCCCCACAGGCGGTGGTTGCGGACGACGTAGCGGCGGTAGATGGCCATGCCGACGCCGACGACGAAGAGCAGTCCCATCGCGTCCATCACCAGCGAGTACGAGAGGTAGAAGTCGCCGACGAAGAAGGACTGTTCTTGCCCGGTCAAGAGGGCGGTGAGGAGTCGGTAGCCGTCGATGTCGATGGCGAGGATGGTCGTTCCGATGAGGAGGGTGAGAAAGCCCCAGAGGATGAAGGCGTGCATGATGCCTCCGTAGAGGTCGCGGTCGAACTGCTTCTCGTTCGAGAGGACGACCTTCGCCGACCAGGCCACGCGCTCGCCGAGGTTGTCGAGCCGGTCGAACCAGTCGTCGGTTCCCTTCGTGTAGCGGGCGAACCGTTCGTAGACTCCGTAGAGGAAGACCAAGACCGCCATGGCCGCGAGACCGTAGAACAGGGCCTTCCCGACCGGACCGATGGTCCAGAACGTTTCCCGCGTCACGGTCGATTGCAGGAATATCATACTCAATCACCCGGATAGTGAACGGTTAAATCTTGCCACCGGATGTGGGTCGTGTCTCCCGGTATCCCGCCGCCGCCCCGGGGTTCAGAACAGTACGCTGACAGCAAGCACTGCCGCGAGCGCAACCGCGGGCGCGTCGAGGCGGGTGAACCGAAGCGGGGGGAGCGTCGGGTTCCACGACAGACACCGTGCCTGCATCGCGAGACCGAGTGTGTCCGCCCGCTGAAACGCGCGGTTCAGCCCCGCCGTCGCGACGAGTTCCATTCGTTCGTGGACCGGCCGCTCCTCGCCGAGACGGGCTGCGATGGCCTCTCGCGTCCGCGCGAGGTCCGACTGCAAGAGGGGGAGAAACCGGAAGACGAGCCCAACGCCCATGCCGAGGAACTGGCCGGGCTTTCCCGGCACACTCCGCTGGATGGCCGCCCGCGAGTCGCGCGGCGCGGTCGTCCGCACGTAGGCGGCACTGACGAGAAGTACGAGGAGCACCCGGTAGCTCGCGAGTGACGTCTCGCGGGCTTCGCTCACGACGAACCACGGCGCGCCGAGCGTCGCGCCCGCGACGAGCGGGCCGACGACGAGGAGGGGCAGTGCGTACCGGAACTCCCAGAGTGCCGTCGTCGGCGACAGGCGAGAGAGACCGAGCAGCACGGCCGTGAGACCGGTGAGGACCGCCAGCCCCCGCGGTGTCGTGTGGGCCACCGCCGACGCGACGAACGTGATCTGCAACAAGAGCTTCGTCCGCGGGTCGAGGCGGTGGGCGAGCGAGTCGCCGGGGCTGTAGGTGAGCATGATCAGTCAGTCGGTCCCGGTGTCGGCGACGTCGCCGACGCCGCCGGGGTCGTCGTCGGCTCCGGCTGCGGTGGGTACCCGGACGTTCAGGCCCGCGAGGTCCGCGAGCGCGCCCTGGGGGTCGTCGTCGAGGACGACTCGGCCGTCGGCCATCGCGACGACCCGGTCGGCGAGTCCGAGCACGTCCCGCAGGTCGTGGGTGACGACGACGACGCCCGTCCCGTCGGCGTGGAGTTCCCGTAAGCGGGCGACGACCGACCGGCGGGCCGGTTCGTCCAAGCCGGTGAAGGGTTCGTCGAGGACGAGATGGTCCGGCTCCATCGCCAGCGCGCCCGCGATGGCGACCCGCTCGCGCTCGCCGCCGGAGAGTTCGTGGACGCTCTCTCCTGCTCTCTCGTCGAGGTTGACCGCGGCGAGTGCCTCGGCAACGCGGCGGTCGATTTCTTCTCGGGAAAGGCCCAAATTCTCCGGGCCGAAGGCGACGTCCGCGCCGACAGTGGCGGCGACGAGCTGGTCGCGCGGCTCCTGAAACACCATGCCGACGGCGGTCCGGGCGGCGACGAGGTCGTCTCGGACGGCCGTTCCGTTGACCAACACCTCCCCTTCGTCCGGTTCCAAGAGGCCGTTGAAGTGGCGGACGAGCGTGCTCTTGCCGGAGCCGTTGGCCCCGACGAGCAGGAGGAACTCGCCGTCAGGGACGGAGAGGGAGACGTCGTCGACGGCGACGGTGTCGCCGTAGCGGTGGGTCAGGCCGCGGGTCTCGATCATCGTCGCTCGACCTCAGTCGGCGGCGATAGCGTCAGACCGGACGATGCCGACCGCGGCGGCGATCTTGAAGGCCTCGGCGGGGATGAAGGCGGCCGCGCCGCCGACGAAGGCCTCCGTCACGCTCAGGCCGAGCACCGCCATCAGCCCGGCGATACCGAGGGTGTAGATGACGACGACGCCGAGGACCATCGCGCCGACGAGCGTCGGGAGGCTCGCCTCGCGGTAGTCACGGAGTGCCGGGCCGCGGTGGACGACGAGACCGACGACCGCGGCGGCGACCGGATACGACCAGAGATAGCCGAGCGTCGGTTCGGCCAGCAGGACGCCGAGTCCCGCCGAGCCACCGGCGAAGACCGGCGCGCCGACCGCGCCCGCCGCGAGATAGAGGAACATCGCGGCGGCACCCCAGACGGGTCCGAGCATGATGCCCGCGAGGAAGACGCCGAGCACCTGCAGGGTGATGGGTGCGGGCGAGAGTGGGTTCGGGAACGAGACGAAGGCGAACGCGCCCATCAACGCGGCGAACAGTGCCGCTCGGGCGAGGTTGACGACGGCCTCGTCGCCGACGAGGTCGACGGAGTCGGTGGATGTTGCCATATCTCCTCTCTCTCGTAAACCAGTTTGAAACCATCGGTTGACAGCAACTCGTCCAGTGTCCCCAACTCTTTTGGGAACAGCCTTTTGGTCGTTCCCGCGTTGTAGTCTGTACCAATGGACGAGAAGACTGCTGAGCTCCGTGATATCTTCATCGACGCGACGGGGTCGGACACGGTGACGGAGAGTCAAGAGGAGACTCGTGGCTCGCTCACCGAGGATGGCACTGGCGCAGGGGAACGGCTCGCGGAGATCATCGGCACGATGCGCGACAAGTACAGCTTCGTCTCGGAACTCGACGACGACGACCTCCAGGAGGTCGTCGAACGGTTCTACGACGGCGAGACGGACGCCGACATCGCTGACGCGCTCGGCACCGACGAGGAGACCGTGTTCAACGCCCGGATGGACCTCCATCTCGTCCGCGCGGACGACCGCGAGGCACCCTTCCCGTTGGACGACCTCCGCGCGCTCCTGGTCGAGGAGGCACCGCTCGACGAGCGCGCCGAGGTGCTCGGTGCCGACGAGTCGGTCGTCACCCACTACACCGAGGTCGTCGAGGCGGACCTCGAATCGACCCGCGCGAACGACCGCTTCCGCGACGAGTTCGAGGAACTGCTGACGGACTCGGCGCTGACGAACCGGATGGCGCGGGACGCCCGCGAGGACGGGCTTCACGACGCGACCGAGGACATCGAGACCGACGTCTCGTTCTAACCGGGGTTTTTGCGACGGCCGTTCGCCCCAGCCGTGCGCATCTCTCTCCCTCTTTCTCTCCCCTCGACGGCCCACGTCCACCTCCACGTTCAAATACGAGGACGCGGCCACCTCACGTCGTGTCCGACCTCGTCTCCTTCGGCGACCTCGCTCGCGCGACGTACTGCCCGCGACAGCTCTACTACGCCCGCCGCGACGACGACCGAGCACCACCGCCCGCCGTCGACGAGGCAAAAGAACTCGCCTTCCAGTATCCGGAGCTTCGCGACGCCAGCGACGCGAAACTCCGCGACCTCCCTGTCGCCGTCGCCCCCGAGAGCTACCGTGCGGCACTCGGCCGTCTCGCCGCCCGCGACGACTGGGACGCGCTGACGGACCCGACCCGGCGCGACACCCTCCTGACGGGGAAGGACTGCCGCGGTGTCGCACACAAACTGCTCGATCCTTCCGGAGCCGACGACCCGCCTGTGCCGGTGCTCGTCTCGCCCGGCACGCCCCCTGAACGGGGCGTCTGGGAGCCACAGACCGTCAAGGCCGTCGCAGCCGCGAAGGCCCTGTCGTGGGAGCGCGAGCGTGAAATCCCGACCGCGCTCGTTGAGTATCCGACCCACGGCGTCGTCCGCACTGTTCGGCTGACGACGCGCAAGAAGGCCGTCTACCGAACGGCACTCCGGACGGTCCGGGGGCTGGACGGGCCGCCGCCGCGGCTCCGCGGCAGCGACAAGTGTGACAGCTGTGACTACCGGAGTCAGTGCGGCGTCAAAACGCGGTCGTTGCGGTCGTTACTCGGGCTTTAGTGCTCGGCCAGCCACGCCTCGATGGCGTCGGCGTTCGCGCCGCGTCGGTGGACCGTCCCCGAGCCGGGGTCGACCACGGTGCTCTCGGTGCCGGGCGTCTCGCCGCCGTCGACGACGGCACCGGCCCCGTCGCGGATGCGGTCGTCGAGGTCCGCTACGCGAAGGACGCTCGGCGAGCCGCTGACGTTGGCACTCGTCGCCGTCAGCGGGCCGGTCTCACGGAGCAGTTCCAGTGCAGTCTCGTGGTCGGGAATCCGAACCCCGACGCGCTCCTTCCCCGAGACGAGGACGTCCGGCACGGTCTCGCGGCGTTCGACGACGACCGTGACGGGACCGGGGAGGAACTCGCGCATGAACGCCTCCTCCCGCTCGGTCGGTCGGGTGTACTCCAGTGCGGTGTCGACGTCAGCGACGCCGAACGACAGCGGCTTGTCGCGGCTGCGTCCCTTCAGCTCGAAGACGCCTTCGACTGCCTCGGCGTCGAGTGCGTCCGCTCCGAGTCCGTACACCGTCTCCGTCGGGTAGACGACCGCCTCGCCGCGTTCGACGGCGGCGACAGCGTCGCGTACGTCCGCTCGCATGGCTCTCCGTTGGCGGCGGCCGCTCGAAAAGCTGCTGACTTGGCCTACGTGTGCGACCGGACTGCGTCCTCGACCTCGTCGTAGTCGGGGAACGAGGGCCACTCCTCGGCGACCCACGCGTACTGGACTGTCCGCTCCTCGTCGAGGAGGAAGACCGCCGGCCGCGGCTCGCGGATACCGGCCATGCCGTCGAGTTCGTGGTCGATGCCGTACTCACGGGCGACGTCGGCGCTCGGGTCCGAGAACAGCCGGTAGTCCATCCCTCGCTCCGCGATGAGCTGTTTGTGGGCGTAGGGGTCGGAGATGGAGCAGCCGACGACCGTGACGTGCTCGCCGAGCTCGCGGTCGCGGAGTTCGTTCCAGATGTACGTCGCGGGGAACGCGCCGTCCATCGGGTAGAAGACGAGCAGGACCGGTCCCTCGTCGGTCAACGAGGAGAGCGAGCGGCTCTCCCAGTATTCGGTGTTGACGAGCGGGCGGGTGAAGTCCGGTGCCTGTTCGCCGACGTCGACGTGGTCGGCTGCGCCCAGCTCGACGACGTCGAAGTCGACCATTATGCGGCACCCCCGTAGGTCTTCTCGAGATAGTCGACGATGTTGGCGGATTCGGACATCGTCACGCCGGTGCTGTGGTCCTCGATGGCCGGAACCGACCGCTTGCCACTGATCCGCTTGACGACGTTGCGGTCCGAGTGCATCGGCTCGACGAACCGCGACCGATAGTCGACGTCGCACTCTTGGAGCTTGCGGACGACACGTTCGCAGTACGGGCACGCTTGCAGCCGGTACAGCGTGATGGTTGGCTCGTCGTCTGACATGGATGTCTCTTCGTCCGTGAGTCGCCTAAGCCCTTCGCTCGCGGGCATCCGCGTGGGACGCCGACGCCGGTCCACTCGGTTCCCCGACTCTTTCAGCCCGCTCGGCGACCCTCGGACCGGCTTCTCGCGCTCCCGGAGGGTAACCCTTAATTCTCGCCCCCGTCAAGGTCAGGTGTTACATGGGTTTGCCGCTGTCAGTTACTCCTCTCGCCGTTCCCGGACAAGTCACGCAACTGTTGCAGTTGCTACCGATTGACGACACGTCAGTGACGATTGCCGGCATCGTCGCAATCGTCGTCCTCACCGGACTGTCGGCGTTCTTCTCCTCGTCGGAGATCGCGATGTTCTCGCTCGCGAAGCACCGCGTCGACTCGCTCGTCAACGACGGTGTTCCGGGTGCTGAGGCGGTCAAAGACCTGAAAGACGACCCACACCGACTGCTGGTGACCATCCTCGTCGGGAACAACATCGTCAACATCGCGATGTCGTCCATCGCCACGGGGCTGTTTGCCATCTACCTCTCGCAGGGGCAGGCGGTGCTCGCGGCCACCTTCGGCATCACGACGCTCGTCCTGCTGTTCGGGGAGAGCGCGCCGAAGTCGTACGCCGTCGAGAACACCGAATCGTGGGCACTGCGCATCGCCCGGCCGCTGAAGCTCTCGGAGTACGTCCTCATGCCGCTGGTGATCCTCTTCGACTACCTGACCCGTGTCGTCAACCGCGTCACGGGCGGCCGCTCGTCCATCGAGACCTCGTACGTCACTCGCGACGAGATCCAGGACATGATCCAGACCGGCGAACGCGAGGGCGTCATCGAGGAAGAGGAACGCGAGATGCTCCAGCGCATCTTCCGCTTCAACTCCACCATCGCCAAGGAGGTCATGACGCCGCGACTCGACGTCACGGCCGTCCCGAAGGACGCGACGCTCGACGAGGCCATCGAGACCTGTGTCCAGTCGGACCACGAGCGCATCCCGGTCTACGACGGCAATCTCGACAACATCATCGGCATCGTCAACGTCCGGAACCTCGTCCGCCAGAAGTACTACGGCGAGGGCGAGGGCACGCTCATCGACACGGTCCAGCCCACGCTGCACGTCCCCGAGTCGAAGAACATCGACGAACTGCTCCAAGAGATCCAGGAGAACCGGATGCAGATGGTCATCGTCATCGACGAGTTCGGGACGACCGAGGGCATCATCACCCTCGAAGACATGGTCGAGGAGATCGTCGGCGACATCCTCGAAGGCGACGAGGAGGAACCGTTCGAGTTCCTCGACGAGGACACGACGCTCGTCCGCGGCGAGGTCAACATCGACGAGGTCAACGAGGTGCTTGAACTCGAACTGCCCGAGGGCGAGGAGTTCGAGACGCTTGCTGGCTTCATCTTCAACCGCGCCGGTCGCCTCGTCGAGGAGGGCGAGGAGATCGCCTACGGCAGCGTCGTCATCCGCATCGAGCAGGTCGACAACACTCGCATCATGAAGGCGCGCATCACGAAACAGGACGTCGACGAGCCCGACGAGGACGACGAAGAGACCGACGAGCAGGAAGCCGAAGTCGAGAGCGGCAACTAGTCGCCGCACAGCTTTTTCGTCGCGCGCGTCCCCTCTCTGCGTGACTGGTCACCGTGACTCTCCCATCTTCCACATCCGACGGCGACGCCGACACCGAGGGCCGAACGCACACGGACCCCGACGCCGCGTTCGGTGCGTTGAGCGACCCGGTCCGCGTCGACATCGTGCGCGTCCTCGCCGACCGTTACCGCGAACAGCCCGACGACGCGGTGCTCTCCTTCTCGACGCTCCGCAAAGGCGTCGATGTCGCCGACTCGGGACGCTTTCTCTACCATCTGAAGCAGCTGCTCGGGACGTTCGTGGCGAAGGTCGAGGGCGGCTACCGCCTGACCGAGGCCGGGCACGCGGTGGTCGCCGCCATCCTCGCCGGGACCTACACCCGTCGCGAGTCGGTCGGACCCACCGAACTCGACAGCGACTGTCCCCTGTGTGACGCCGGCGTCTCCGGCCGCTACGCCGACGGCGTCCTCCGGGTCGCCTGCGCGGACGGCCACCCACTGTTCGTCTGGAGTCTCCCGCCGAACGCGGCGACCGGTCGGTCGATTCCGGAGCTCGTTGCCGTCGCCCGACTCAACCTCTCGCATACGGTCGAGCTGTTGCTCGCTGGCGCGTGTCCGGGCTGTTGGGGGACGGCGACGACTCGCCTGACCGGTCTCGGCGACGAGAGCGAGGAGGTCTCACCTGGCTTTCGGGCGACCTGTGACACGTGCGGGCTGCGGGTCGTCGGCCCGGTCGGGTTCTGTCTCCTCACGCAGCCGGACGTGGTCGGCTTCTCCCACCACCACGGCGTCGCTCCGAGCGAGCGGTATCTGTGGGAACTCCCCGTCGTCCAGCGCGACGCGGCGACCGAACTCGCTGGCGACGGGTCCGAGGAACCACCGGGGGCGACGGACGCTCGCGTCCGTGTCGCCGTCACGCTCGGCGGCGAGACGCTCCGTGTCGACCTCGACGAGACCGCACGCGTCGTCTCGACGGCCGTCGAGTGAATGCACTAATATCAGATATTCAATAGAAAATTCCTTCGCCAAACGTTGAACCCCGTCGCCGCCGCTCTTTCTGTCATGACCGAAACTCCTCCATCGGCAGACGCCGACGCTGGCGACGCTGGCGACGCCGCCGACGGCCACCGGCCCAGCCTCCGCGACCGCTTCCCCGACCCGTCGCTGTTCGCGGTTCTCGGCTTCCTCTCGGTGCCGGGCTATCTCTCCGACTCGCTGTCGCCGCTCCGCGTGTTCGCGCTCTGTTTCCTCTTCGCGCTCTGGCCGCTCGTGCGGACGGCACTCCCCACGCCCGACGACGGGAGTCCGACCGACTGGGTCGAGGGCGGGACTCCCTCGATGTGGCCAGTCTACGTCTCCATCGCGTACCAACAGCTCAATCCGTTCGTGCAACTGCAGGGGCTCCGCCAGCTGGCAGGTCACGTTCCCATCCTCCTGCGGTACCGCGGCCGACTCCCGCGTCCCGACCGCTACGAGCAGTCGACCTCGTTTCGTCTCCCCTTCGACGGCGAGTGGACCGTCATCGGCGGCAGCACCGAGCGCGCCCAGTCGCACTCGTGGGACATCCTCACCCAGCGGTACGCCTACGACTTCGTGATAACCGACGAAGCGGGACGAACTCACACGGGCGACGGCTCGTCGCCCGAGGACTACTACTGCTTCGGCGAGCCGGTCGTCGCCCCCGCCGACGGCGTCGTCGTCGCCGCCAGCGACGGCCACCGCGACTACCACCGCGCAGGCGGCTGGCTCGACCCGACCCAGCGGGACATCCGGGGGAACTGGCTCACCATCGAACACGACGGCGGCGAGTACAGCGTCCTCGCACATCTCCAGCAGGGGAGCGTCGCAGTCTCCGCGGGCGACCGCGTCGAACGAGGCCAGCAGGTCGGTCGCTGTGGCCACTCGGGGAACTCGACGGAGCCGCATCTCCACGCTCACGTGCAGGACCGGCCGGGGTTCTTCCGGGGGATGGGGCTGCCGGTCGCGTTCGACGACGTGACGACGCGGGTCGGCCTGTCGGACGAGCGGACTGCTCACGGTCGAACGTACGTAACCGCGGGGCAGCGGGTCGAACACCGCACGTCGGATGAAAACTCCGAGACAGATGCAGATGCGGATACCGACCCTTAAAAGAGCGCGTCGACGCCGAGAAACACCGTGTAGCTCACGCCGAGTGCGAGTGCGAGCGAGCCGATCCACGCCAACACCGTATAGACCATCTTCTGTCGGCTGACGCCCGCACCGCCAGCCGCGTAGCCGCTGCCGACGATGGCCGAGACGATGATCTCGTTGAACGAGACGGGAACGCCGAGCGCGACGGCGGCCTGTGCGATGGCGAAGGAGGGGATGAGCGCGGCGATAGAGCGGCGCGGTCCGAGCGAGGAGTAGTCGCGTGCGAGTGCCTTGATCATCCGGGGCGCGCCCGTCCACGACCCGGCCAAGAGACCGAGACCGCCGCCGACGAGCAGGGCGATGAGGGGGACGGTCACGTCGTCGAGCAGCGGGACGAGCGGGCCGATGGCCAGCCCGACCTGACTGCCGCCAGCGGAGAAGGCGACGAGACCGCCGAGCGCGAGCAGGAACCGCCGTTGGCCGCGGGCCTCGTCGGCTGCCATATCCTGGTAGAGGAGGCCGCCCGCGAGCAGCGCGGCGAGGAGTGTCGCGACGATGACGCCGCTGTCGACACCGAGCACGGGCGGCAGTGCGAGCAGGTCGCTCGCGACCTGCGCGATGGAGCGCGGGCCGTCGCCGTCGCCGAGGAGCGCGAACTGGATGGTCGCGACGAGCGCGCCGACGATGCCACCCAAGATCGGGACGGCGATTCGTTCTTTGACGCGCTCACTGCGGAGGGTCCGTGCGGTCGCGTAGGCGACGCCGCCGCCGACGAAGGGGACGAGCACCCACAGCGTGACGATCTGTTGGTATTTCGCCCACGCGGGGTCGCCGCCGAGCGCGAGACCGACGCCGACGACCGCGCCGGTGACGGTGAACGCCGTCGCGATGGGGTAGCCCGTGAAGACGCCGATGGCGACGAGACCTGCCGCCGTCAGGAGACCGACGACCGCCGCCGTCGCGGTCAGCGTCTGGCCGACGATCAGCTCCGTCCCGATGGCGTTCGAGACGTTCTGGCCCTGGAGGACAGCCCCCAAGAAGCCGAGCAGGCCGACGATGAACCCGGCGCGCATGACCGAGATGGCGTTTGCGCCGACGGCGGGGGCAAAGGGCGTCGACCCGGAGGAGCCGGCACCGATGGCCCACGCCATAAAGAGGCTGGCGAGCGCGGCGACGGCGAAGGTCGCGACGACCGCGGTGGCGACCATCAGCGGTCGCTCCGTTCGCGCGCGGTGTGTTCGTGTGCGAACGAGTCGGGTGGTGTGGTCATCTCAGTTCCCACGACGGCCCTGGTCGTACCCTTCGCGGAGTCCGGTGAGCGTCCGTCTGATGAATAGATAGCTGAAGAAGACGAACAGGAGCATCACAATAAGAAGCCCGGTAAAGACGGGGTTGGAGAGAAGGAAGTCGACGATTCCTCCACCCTGGAGCGCGACGAGAGACATACGGCACCCTTCCGTCGGCGGCTCCAAAGCCGTTTCGGCGTGGCTGTCGCCGACTCGTGGTCACAGGTTCACGGTCGCCGACTCGTGGGTCGCTGGCGAGCACGCCTTCGGGCGACACGAGGAGAAGACTCATGCCCCCGGACTCGGTAGCCGTCTCCGATGGCGGACATTTTGCCCTCCACGTCCGACCTCGACGGGCCGGAGAGTGACGACCCCCGAGTCATCGGCGTCGACAGCGACGCCGCGGACGACCTCCTGGCCGCGCTCTCCTCGCGGACCGCCCGTCGACTGCTCTCTGAGCTTCACGAGGAGCCTGGCTCCGCGAGCGACCTCGCCGACCGCGTCGACACCTCTCTGCAGAACGCCCAGTACCACCTCGAGAAACTCGAATCGGCGGACCTCATCGAGGTCGGCGACACGGTCTACTCCGAGAAGGGCCGCGAGATGAAGGTCTACGTCCCGGTCGACCGCGCGCTCGTCGTCGTCGCGGGCCGCGAGGAGGACACCACCGGTCTCCAGACGACCCTCGGCCGACTGCTCGGCGGCGTCGGCGTCCTCGGGGCTGCGAGCCTCGTCGTCGACCGTCTCGCCGGCGGGCCGACGAGCCGACTGTTCACGAGTGGTGGTGCCGGTGCCGGGGGTGGTGGCGACGCTGGCGGTGCACAGTCGACGAGCGGTGGCTCCGGCTCCGCAGACGACGGCGCGGCAGGTGGCGCGGAGTCGACGACGACGGACACGTCGGTCTCAGTGGAATCGACGGACGTGGAGACGGCGACGCCCGAGCCGACGAGCACGACCTCGGAGCCGGGCATCTCCATCGCCGAGGAGACGACGCAGGCGGCGACCGAGACACCGCAGGCGACCGCCGAGCCGACGGCGACGGCCGCTCCGGAGGCGACGCAGACGGCGACCGAGACGGCGGCGCGGGTGACCGACTCGGCGGTCAGGGCGGCCGACCCGACGCTACTCGACAGCCTCGCGACGTCGCCCGGCGTACTCTTCTTTCTCGGCGGGCTGACGGTGCTCTTGGTGGGGATTCTGCTCCTCCGAGCGCGTAGGTAAAACGGCTGTTTGTGCTTACCAAGTGTATTTGAGATAACACCGCATAGCAAGAGGTGCGCACGCCCGCTTCGGCCCTCCACTCCGTGGAGAACGCCCCCACGTCTCCACGTGGATGACAGCCATCCGACGGCCAGTGTGTGAACCGGTCCCGTCACGACGAGGCGGGCGGCGCGTCCCCACCCCTCTCCCACTGCCCGACTCCCGCTGCTTCGGTCCTCCCTCATCTCGTCTGCCGGATCACAATCTCATTACTCCGCGAGAATCCTGAACTCCTCGAAGACGTCGCCGTCCGGCGTGACGAGTCGGCCGCGCAGCCCACCTGACATCTCCTCTAGCTCCGCGTGGGCCAGCCGGTTTCCTCGTGGCTGGGCGTGGCTCCCCGGATTCAGGAGGGGGAGCGGCCCCGTCGCGTCGAAGCCCGGCCGGTGGCTGTGGCCGAAGATCACGGCGTCGGCGTCGCGTTCGCGGCCGAACAGCGTGAGTTCGGTCGCCCCGCCGCGACGGGTGTGGGTGACGGCGAAGCGGACGTCGCCGTACTCGACGGTGCGTGATTCGGGGATACGGCTCCGAATCCCGGCGTCGTCGTTGTTGCCGTAGACCGCTCGCAAGACGTCGGCCTCGTCGTAGAAGGCGTCCAGCACGCTCTCGGTGATAAAGTCGCCGGCGTGGACGACGAGGTCGGCCTCGCGGACGGCGTCGAGCGTCCGGCCGGTCAGTCGGTGGCTGTCGGTGCTGTGGGTATCGGAGACGACGACGAGCATGAGGAGTCGTAGGACGGCGGGCTACTGAAAGCTGCCGTCGTCGTCGCGTTCGACGGAGGCGGCCACGCCGTCCGGACCTCTCACTCGGCCGAACGGTCGGAACCGTTAACCCCGACCCTCGTGAGTCGTCGCGTATGGCAGGCAGCAAATCGGTCGTCATCGCCGCCCTCTTCGCCAACGGGGCGATTGCGATTCTCAAGTTCTTCGCCTTCCTCCTGACCGGCAGTCCCTCGATGCTCTCGGAGGTCTACCACTCCATCTCCGATACGGGCAATCAGGTGTTCCTCCTCGTGGGTATCCGCTACAGCGGGAAGGAGCCGGACCAGGAGCATCCCTTCGGCTACGGCAAGGCACAGTTCTTCTACAGCTTCCTCGTCTCCGTGTTGCTCTTCGGTATCGCGGGCTGGGAGTCGGTCAAACACGGCTACGACGCGATCATGCATCCCCACAGCGCGAGCCTCGACCCGGTGACCATCCTCGGCATCGGGCCGTTCCCGCCGTGGTACGTCTCGGTCGTCGTCCTCCTCGGTGCCATCGCGTTCGAGACCTACGCGTTCGTCAAGGCCAACGACGAACTCCAGCGGCAGATCACGGAGTACGGCTGGTCGGGCATCCCCGAGGCGTTCCGCAAGACCAGCGACGTGACGACGCTCACGGCGTTCACCGAGGACACCATCGCGCTCGCGGGGGCCGCCATCGCCCTCGTCGGCATCCTGCTCACGCAGTTCACGGGCAACCCGCTCTTCGACGCCGTCTCCGCGCTCCTCATCGGTCTCATGCTCATGGGATTCGCCGTCGCGCTGGCGTGGGAGAACAAGCGACTCCTGCTTGGCGAGAGTCTCGACTCCAGCGTCGAAGAACGGCTCCGCGCAGTAATCAACGACCACCAGGGCGTCACGCACATCGACAGCTTCCGGACGATGTTCGTCGGCCCGGCGAAGGTACTGGTGGCGGCAGAAGTGAGTTTCAACGACGACCTGGTGACGGGTGCTATCGACGAGGACATCGAACAGATCGAGGGGAAGTTGAAGAACGCGGACAGTCGGGTGAAGATGATCTACATCGAACCCGAGGTGTGAGTCGGAAGCCGTCGACGACACGCAGCAAGCTTTCTTGTCTGTTGACACACACGTGTGTCCTGTGTCCGACCGATTCGCGCTCAAAACCACGCTCGCCGGTGTGCAGGCGACCCTCCTCGGCGTACTCTTCGTGACGTTCTTCGAGAGTGTGTTCCCGCTCCCGTTGGTCGGTTTCGTACTCGGAATCTTCGGAACAGGACTGTTCGTGCTCGGTATCCGAGCGGGATGACGCGAGCGAGAGTGTGCTTCGACTCGCTGTCGACGAAGCGGTTCGGCCCGACGACCACGTGCCATACCTGCTGGTCAGTTCACGGGCACTGAGTGCGTGACGGTGCGCCTGGAGGGGGAACGTCGAGCGCACGAGGATTTCACCGAATAGTCCGCGTCGAAGAGTCGTAAAAACCGTCGTCAGCGGTAGATGGCCTCTGTTTCGTCCCGGCCTATTCGTCCAGCGCGAGCGACGCGAGCAGTGCCTCTAACTGCACCTGCTCGTTCGCCCCTTCAGTGATGCGGTAGTCGGCCTCGCCGATGCGTTCCATCAGCCGGACCGTCTCGCGCTGGCTGAGCCCGAAGTCCCACGCGCCGCGGTGCAGTTGGTCGATGATGTCGCCGCCGGCCATCCCCGTCTCGGTGAGGAGCGTATCGAGTGTCGAGCGCGCGCGGGCGAAGTCGCCATCGATTGCGGCGGTCACCATCGACTCGATCTCCTCGGGGCGGGCGGTACTCGTAATCATGTAGACGGCTTCCTCGTCGACGACGTCGCCCGTCGTCGCCGCCGCCTGCAGGGAGTTGATGGCGCGGCGCATGTCGCCGTCGGCGGCGTAGACCAGCGCGTCCAGCCCCTCGTCGGTCATCTCGATGCCTTCGCGGTTCGCGATCTTCCGAATCTGGCCCGCGACGGCGTCGTCCGAGAGCGGCGAGAACCGGAAGACCGCACACCGCGACTGGATGGGGTCGATGATCTTCGAGGAGTAGTTACACGAGAGGATAAAGCGGGTGTTGTCCGAGAACTGCTCCATCGTCCGGCGGAGCGCGGACTGGGCGTCCGAGGTCAGCGAGTCGGCCTCGTCGAGGAAGATGATACGGTAATCGTGGCCGCCGAAGGAGGCGCGGGCGAAGTTCTTGATGCGGTCGCGGACGACGTCGATACCGCGTTCGTCGGAGGCGTTGAGTTCGAGGAAGTTGCCGCGCCAGTCGTCGCCGTAGACCTCGCGGGCGATGGCGGTCGCGCAGGTCGTCTTGCCGATGCCCGCGGGACCGGCAAAGAGGAGATGCGGCAGGTCGTGCTGGGCGATGTAGCTCTCCAGGCGGTCGACGATGTCCTCCTGTCCGTACACGTCGTCGAGCGTCTGCGGTCGGTACTTCTCGATCCAGATCTCGCGGCCCGGCGACGAACTCTCGGCCTCGCTCATACCCGTTGTAGGTGCGGGTCGCCTGATAAACTCCCCGAGAGTAGTCGCCCGACTTATCTCACCCCCGGCCGACGACTCGGACGAACCATGCGCCGTCCCCGCCCCACGACGCTCGTCGCTGCCCTCCTCGTCGCGCTCGTCGTCGGTGCGGGCGCGCTCGCCGTCGCGACACCCCCCACCGTCGTCGGAGGCGGAGGCGAGACCGTCCGAGGCGGCCAGGTCGCGAGCGGCGAGACCGTGGTCGTCGCCGGGACCGTCGAGGGTGACCTCCGAGCCTACGGCGTGACCGTCGTCGTCAGGGGCGAGGTCACGGGCGACGTGCAGGCGTTCGGCGGCACCGTCCGCCTCGCGGGCGACGTCGGCGGCAGCACCGTCGCCTACGGCGGCCGGGTCGTCGTCGCCGAGAACGCCACGCTCTCGGGACCGCTCAACGCCGGCGGCGGGAGCGTCCGGCTCGCTGGCACCGTCGCCGACGACGTGCAGGTCCTCGGCGACCGTGTCGTCCTCGCCGAGGGAGGCCGGGTCTCCGGGGACCTCGTCTACGACGCCCGCCTCGCCGACGAAGGGGGAACCGTCGTCGGCACGCTCGACCCGACCAGTCGGTTCCTCGGTCCCCTCGGGACGCTCCTGCGACTGACTCGGTTCGCCCCAGTGCTGGTCCCCGGTCTCGCCGCGCTCGTCGGTCTCGCCGGAATGCAGTGGCTCGGGATGTCCGTCGCGAGCGTGACTCGTCGACACCACGGGCGGCTGCTCGACAGCCTCCTGACCGGTCTCGTCGCGGTCCTGACGCTCGTCGTCGTCGCCGTCCTCCTCGCCGCCTCGCTCGTCGGACTGCCCGTCGCGGCCGTCGTCCTGACGCTCGGTGTCACCCTCGCGCTCGCCGGTCTCGCGGCCGGACAGGTCGCACTCGGCTCCCGGCTTCTCGCTGTCGTCGACCGCGACGGTGGACAGGTAGCCCCGCTCGTCGGTGCCGCCGCGGTCACCCTCGCGTGGCAGGTTCCGGTCGTCGGCGTGGCCGTCCCGACTATCGCGCTCCTGACCGGACTCGGCGCGCTCGTCGCCGAGACGCGCGGCCAGCGGTGAACCGGGGGCGAGCGAGCCACAGACGGCAACGCTGAAACGGCCGCACGACCGAGCGGACGTATGAACGTCACCGTCGAAGTCGTCGGTGAGGAGACCCACGAGGTTTCTGTCCCCCCTGACGGCACCTACGCCGACCTCCTCTCGGCCCTCGACCTCTCGCCGCACGAGGTGTCGGTCCTCGTCGACGGCCGTCCCGTCCCCGAGGACCAGCCCGTGGAGACGGACCACGTGAAGGTGCTCCGACTCATCAAGGGCGGCGCGCCGTGCCCGCACGAGGACACTGTCGAGTGATGGCCGAGGGTAGAGAGACCGTCCGCATCAGGGCTGCGACGGCCGACGACCTCGTCGCCGTCATGCGACTGTTCGACGCCGCGGTCCTCGAAGCCGACGCAGGCGAGGTCGGGGACCGAATCAGTGACGGGAGCGTCCTCGTCGCCGACGCCGACGGCCGCGTCGTCGGCGCGCTCGCGCTCGACGGGAGCCACGTCGACGCCGTCGCCGTCCAGAAAGAGCGTCGTGGCCGCGGTATCGGGAGGCGGCTGGTCGAGGCAGCGGCCGACGCCGTCGACGGCGCGCTCACCGCTGACTTCGACGACAGCGTGCGGCCCTTCTACGACGCGCTCGGTTTCGAGGTCGAACGGCGGGACGGTCGGCTGTGGGGTCGGCTGTAGGTGGCGGAAACAGAGCTATAGGTCTCGGTCGAGGAGTGGCCAGTATGAACGAGAAGTACGGCCTCGGTGTGCTCGGCTGGCTGCTCGTCGCAACCATCCTCGTCGTGGTCGTCGTCGACGACGCCTACACCTGGCTCCAGCAGGGAACCGTTCCCGGTCTCGAGTTCTTCGCGCTCGGCGTGGCCGCCGTCATCGTCGTCGCGCTCGGCGTGCGGAGTATGCAGGCTCACCGCCCGCCGCCGGGTCAGTGAGTGCTCAGAGCAGCGCGCTGACCAGCTCGCGGCCGTCGGCGAGCAGTGCTTCCACGCGCTCCTCGCTCCCGGCTTCGGCGTAGATACGCATCGCCGGCTCCGTCCCGCTCGGGCGGACGAGGAGCCACGAGCCGTCGTCGAGCAGGAGCTTGAAGCCGTCGAGCGTGACGACCTTCGCCACCTCGCGCCCGGCGACCGACTCCGGAATCTCGCTTTCGAGGTCCGAGAGGACGCGCTCTTTCTCGTCGTCGGGGCACTCCAGGCTGACCTTGTCGGCGACGATGTCGCCGTGTTCCTCCAGCAGGCGGTCGACGCGGCTGTCGATGGACTCCTCGCTGGCTGCCGCGCCGGCGACGAGCGACATCAGGACGCCGTCCTTCTCGCGGATGTGGCCGCGGACCGAGAAGCCGCCGGACTCCTCGCCGCCCATCAGCACGTCGTGTTCGCCCATCGCCTGCGCGACCCACTTGAAGCCGACGGGGGTCTCGTAGACCTCCTCGCCGTGCGCCTCGGCGATGCGGTCGATGAGGAACGTCGTCGAGACCGTGCGGACTGCTGGCCCGGAATCCGATTCGAGGAGATAGTCGTAGACTGCGGCGAAGAAGAGGTTCTCGTCGAGGAAGCCGCGCTCGGGCGTCGCCAGCGCGAGGCGGTCGGCGTCGCCGTCGTTGGCGACCCCGAAGTCCGCGTCGTGTTCGCGGACGGCCTCGACCAGCCCTTCGAGGTTCTCCGCGCTCGGTTCCGGCGAGTTTCCGCCGAACGTCGGGTCCTCGTCGGTGCGGAGCGTGATGACTTCCGCACCGGCGGATTCGAGGAGTTCGTCGGTCACGCCGCGGCCGCTGCCGTGCATCGCGTCGTAGACGACGGTGAGCCCCGAGAGGTCCGCGTCGGCGAGGTCCCGAGCGTGCTCGGCGTGGTCGGCGACGAGGTCGACGCGGTCGATAGAGCCGTGTTCGTCTTCGGGCAGGAAGTCGGGTTCGCGGAGGTTCGCCTCGATCTGTTCGGTCACCTCGGGCAGTGCGGGCGCGCCGTCCTCGGGGATGAACTTCACGCCGTTGTACTCGGGCGGGTTGTGCGAGGCCGTGACCATCAGTGCGCCGGCGCACTCACGGGAGACGATGGCCCACGCCGTCACGGGCGTCGGCGAGTCGCGCTCGGGGAGAATCACGTCGAAGCCGTTTCCGGAAAGCACCTCGGCGAGACTCTCGGCGAAGCCGGGCGAGGTCTCGCGGGCGTCGTAGCCGACGACGACCGGCTCGTCGTGGCCCTCGTCGCGGAGATAGTCGGCGACCGCCTGTCCGACGATGCGGACACGGTCGTCGGTGAAGGTGTCCAGTGTGGCACGCCAGCCGTCGGTACCGAAAGAGATCTCGTCCATACGAGTCACTCCCGCCGCCCGGCCAAAAAACCATCTCCCGGCGTAAGCCTCCCCGACGGGCTTCGTGCCAGCTGACTGTTGATTTCTACGGAGAGGCGACGAGTTTTAACCCGGTCGTCACGGATAAACGCCAATGACGACAGTCGTCGCCGTCTGTGGCAGCCGTCGGGCAGGCAGCTACACGAAGATCGCACTCGAACACGCACTCGCCGCCGCCGAGCAGGCCGGTGCCGAGGTCGACCTCCTCGACCTCGGTGCCGTCGACCTCCCGCTCTACCACCCCGACGAGGACGTCCAGGGCGACTCCGCCGCGCTCGTCCGCCGAGTCCGGGAAGCCGACGGCGTGATTCTCGGCTCACCCGTCTACCACGGGACGCTCTCCTCGACGCTGAAGAACTTCCACGACTACTGTTCGGGCGACGACTACGAGGATACCGTCGTCGGCCTGCTCGTGACCGCCGGTGGCGCGTCCCATGGGGCGACGCTCGAACATATGCGCTCGACCGTCCGCAACGTCCACGGCTGGACGATTCCCCAGCAGGTGGGTATCCCTCACGCCTCCCGTCAGTTCGAGGACGGTGAATTCGTCGACGAGGGCCTCCGCAAACGAACCGAAGAACTCGGACTACTGGTCGCCAAACACGCCGCCGCAGTCAGTCAGGGGAAATCGCCTCTCGCTGTCGACGACTGAGGATTACTCGTCGTTGCCGACGACCGAACGCCACTCGTCGCTGCCGACGACTGAAGACCACCCGTCGCAGACGCGTCAGCGGTCGGCGACGGCCGACGACGCAACCAGCTGCTCTTTCTCCCGGCGCGTCAGCTGTTTGATCTCGTACTCGCGGCTCATCGCCCCCGACTTCGAGTCGAACGACTCGGTGTGGACCAGTTCGACCGGCGTCCGCCCGCGGGTGTACTTCGCGCCCGTCCCGTCGTTGTGCTCGTCGACGCGTCGCTCGACGTCCGTAGTGTAGCCGGTGTAGTAGGTGCCGTCGTGACACTCGACGATGTAGACGTAGTGCACGGCCGGACAACGGGTCCGGGGCCGATAAGGCACCCGGAACCCCCGGCCGTGACTGCGGTGGATCAGGTATTGGCTTCGCGTGGTGGTTGTGTCCGTTGCGTTACCTGGCTCAGTTGATTATGCGCGTGCACGCTGTCGTGCGACTTCCGCGATACCCGCGTTTGCCGAGCAGTTCGGGCAGGCGAAGACCTGGCCCGTCTCGTCGGCGAACACGCGTGCGAAGCGTTCCGACACGTGCGACCCGCAGTGGTCGCAACTTGGCATAGTTGTCCGGCATCCACCGTTGCCGGTGTCCGTCCCTATGAGTCGCATACCCAAATAGGTTCCCCGTGTGTGCGCGCGTGTGCGCGCGGAACCGGCAACGTGTGCCGGATTACCACGTCAGCAGTTGACGAGTGCCGACCTCACCGTTCGGACGTCGGCAGGCGATGCCCGTTTCTCCCCCGACCGGCGACGCTCAGGCGTCGCGCGCGCCGTCGACGGCGCGTGCGACCAGTCCGGCCTGTGCTCCGGCGACGAAGCCCGCGCCGATGTTGACGACCGAGATGATGGTACACGACTGGAGCATCCCGTCGAGTGCCGCCCGCCCTTCGCCGCCCGCGCCGTAGCCCGTTGGCACCGGCAGGCCGATGACTGGCGTGTCGACCAGCCCGGCGACGACCGTCGGCAGCGCGCCCTCCCGCCCGGCGGCGACGATGAGCACGTCCGACTCGCGGAGCGTGTCGAGATGGTCGAGCACGCGGCCGAGATGGGCGACCCCGACGTCTTCGACGAACTCCACGGTCGCGCCCATCTCGCGGGCGATGACTGCGGCCTCGCCAGCGACCGCAGCGTCGGATGTCCCGCCGGTGACGATGCCGACCGTCGCGGCCAGCGTCGGCCCCTCGTAGCCCTCCTCGTGGACGACGACCGTCTTCGCGCGGTGGTCGTGGTCGACCGAGACGTCCTCACCGTCGAAGCGGTCGTGGAGGGCGGTCACGTCGTCCTCGTCGGTGCGGGTGACGATGGCTCTGCCCGTGGTCTCGACGGCCGTCGCCGCGAGGTCACTGATCTCTGCCGGAGTCTTTCCCTCCCCGAGGATGGCCTCCGGAACTCCGCGTCGTTGCTCGCGAGCGGCGTCGAACCGGCCGTTGTCGGTCGTCGCGTAGCCACGTAGCTGTACTTCGGCGTCCGCCGGTGAGAGGTCGCCAGCGGCGACGGCGTCCAGAATATCGCGCATACGCCGCTGTCGGCACTATACCTACTCGTAGCTGTCGTTTCGTCCGCTCGCCCGCTCGTCCGCCGGACGTGCCGGATGGTGAGAAACCGTGGCGTGACCCGCGGCCCGACGCCCCAGTAATCGTAAGGTTCGGAGCCTACATCCGGGTCGCGTATAAATCCGTTGACTGTCAAAGCCGGTATTGTGGCTCCACAGCGTCTGACGGGCTGTTTCAGGAAATCTTATATATAAGGCCTCGGTAGACGAGGCTGCATGGCAGACCTCATTGTCAAAGCAGCCGTCAAGGAGTACCTCGATGACAAGAACGTTGCGTCGGACTTCTACGACGCACTCGACGAGGAAGTGAAGGAACTGCTCGACGACGCAGCACGTCGCGCAGAAGACAACGACCGCAAGACGGTCCAGCCGCGCGACCTGTAAACTCGGCTCGCAACGCTTCTTCACTTTTATCGCCGACTAACCCGACGAGTGACGGCTGTATCCTCCGAACCCCGTTCGTCGGTCTCTCCCGCGCTCCCGATCTTTCTCGCTCCCGGCCTCTCGCTCCCGGTCTCTCACCTCTGACGCTCTCTCGCTTCTTCCGCTACAGTTCGTGAACCGTGACGCCCTCGCCGGTGCCGACGTGGACCTCGTCGGCCAGCCCGACGAACAGCCCGTGTTCGACGACGCCCGGCGTCTCCGAGAGCGTCCGTGCCAATGCCGCGGCTGCCTCGATGGCACCGAAGTCACAGTCGAGTACGAGGTTGCCGTTGTCGGTGACGACGGGGCCGTCCTTGTGTTCGGCGTCCCGCAGCACGGGGTCGCCGCCCGCGGACTCGACGGCCGACGCGACGGTCGTCCGCGCGGCCGGGAGCACCTCGACCGGGACCAGATGGTCCAGTGTCTCGACCTCTTTCGAGGGGTCGGCGACGACGACGAAGCGGTCCGCTGCCGCGTCGACGATCTTCTCCCGTGCGTGCGCGGCACCGCCACCCTTGATGAGGTCGCCACCGGCGACCTGGTCGGCTCCGTCGATAGCGATGTCGACGCCGTCGACCTCGTCGAGGTCGACGAGCGGAATTCCGGCCTCGCGAGCCAGTTCGCGCGAGGCGAAGGAGGTCGGAACGCCCCGGATGTCCAGCCCCGAGTCGACCGCCCGGCCGAGCGCGCGGATGGCGTGTGCGGCGGTGCTGCCGGTGCCGAGACCGACGACGGTCCCGTCGGTCACGAGGTCCGCTGCACTCTCCCCGGCGTCGCGCTTCGCGGCGTCGCTGCCGCCTGTCGTCTTCATATCTCCATCTCCCGGTCGGCACCCAAAAACCGCCCGGTGAGCGGGGAGACCGTCTCTACACGGCTCCCGCCGACTCACCCGTCTGGCTGCCCACGAGCGCACCACAGATATTTGTCACTTCGGCGTCGAGGCTCCGTATGGTCCCCCTCCCACTGGCACTCTCGTCGCTCGCCGTCCGCTGGGCGCACGTCGTCGGCATGGCGGTCGCCCTCGGCGGCGCGACGTTCGTCTGGTTCCTGCTCCGCGAGACGGACGGTGACACCGCCCTCTCCTCGACCGCACTGACGGCCGCGACGGGCTACGAACGGCTCTTCTGGGCCGCGATGGGGTTGCTCGTGATGACCGGCGTCGGCAACCTCGGCAGTCTCGCCCCGGGAATTCCCGGCGGCGAGTGGTCGGCGACGCTGACGGCCAAACTCCTCTTGGTCGCCGCCGTCGTCCTCGGCTCGCTCGTCCGCAGCCTGCTCGTCGTCGAAGCCCGCCGCGAGCGAGCCGAGACCGTCGCAGCCGACAGCCTCAGACGAAGTTACGCGGCTACGACGCTCGCACTCGCCGCGGTGGTCGTTCTCGCGGAGGTGCTCGCCCATGGCTGATGCTGCGTCCGCTCCCCCTGACGTCACTGGCTCGGCTGACTCCGCCGACCCGCTGCTCGCCTTTGTCCTCGCGACGTTCCACACCGCGCTGTTCACGCTCGTCCCGGTCACGCTCCTGCACTGGACGGACGCGCTCGGCGACCTCCTTGGCGGGCTGTCGACGACGGTCGGACTCGCGCTCTACGCGCTGCTCTGGGCGACGACGTGGTGGACGAACCGCCGGCTCCTCGCGGAGACACCCTTCACCCGCGGAGCCGAGTGGCCGGTGTTGAAAGCGTCGGTGAAGTGGGGCGGCGTGACGGGGAGTCTGTTCTTCCTCGAACTGGTCGGCGTCATCGTTTTGGAGGCCCTCGCAACCGGTGAGGTCGGGACGCCGGAGCCGACGGCGGTGCTCTTCCTGCTCACGTTCGTCGGGCTTGCCACGCTCGTCGCGTTCGTCGTCGGCGCGCTCGTGGGTGTGGTGCAAGCCGCTCTCGACCTGCTCGCGCTCCGCGTCGTCACCGACATGCTGTCGTCGACGGCGTCGACCGTCCCGGACTCGCCGACCGGGCCGAGCGAGTGAGTCGGCTTCCGCCGCCTGAACGGTTATCCGCTTGTCGCCCGACATCCGCGTATGCCACGAACTGCCGTCGTCGCCGGTGTCGGTCCCGGACTCGGCGCGTCTATCGCCCGCAAACTCGCCAGCGAGGACTGTCAGGTCGCGCTGCTCGCGCGGTCTGTCGACTATCTCCAGGAACTCGCCGACGAATTGGGCGAGGGCGCGCTCGCCGTCCCGGCGGACCTCGCGGAGCCTGCGGAGGTTCGCGACGCCTTCGCGACCGTCCGCGACGAACTCGGCGCGGTCGACATCCTTGTCAACCACGCCAGCGGCTCGGCGTGGAAGGGCCTGCAGGACCTCTCGGTCGACGAGTTCCAGGGCGTCTGGGAAGTCGCCGCTCGCGGCGGCTTCGTCTGCTCGCAGGAGGCGCTCTCGGATATGCTCGCCGGCGACGGCGGGACGGTGATCTTCACCGGGGCGACGTCCTCGGTTCGAGGCCGTGACGGCGCGCTCGGCTTCTCCAGCGCGAAGTTCGCGGTCCGCGGGATGGCCGAGTCGATGGCGCGGGAGCTGGGTCCCGAGGGCATCCACGTCGCCCACGTCGTGTTAGACGGCGGGATTCTGCCGCCCGACCGCGAGGTAGCGAACCCGGAGGAGTATCTCGACCCCGACGCCATCGCCGAGAGCTACTGGCAGCTGGTCGAACAGGACGAGAGCGCGTGGACCTTGGAACTGGACCTGCGGCCACACGTCGAGGAGTTCTGATTCTGAGCGTCGGTGGCCGCCGTGACGGCCACCGCAGGAAGGCAGCTTACAGCCGGTCCAACACGGCCTCGGGGTCGTAGGCGAGCGAGAGCGCGCGAGACCGGCCGCGGCCGCCGACGTCGGTGTAGGCCGCTTCGATGATTCCGAGCTGGTCGAGTTTGTTGGTGATCTCCGAGTAGCGGGTGTAGCCGAGTCCGGTGTCCTCGTGGAAGGCGTCGTAGACCTCGCCGGCCTGCTCGCCGTCGTGTTCGGCGATGACGCGGACGAGCGCAGTTTCGGATTCTGAGAGACCGCGGAGGCTCCGCGAGAGATGGATATACTTCGACTTCTCGTAGGCTTCCTCGACGTCGCCGACGTTGACCGTCCGACTGGCGCGCATCTCGGCGTTGAGACCGGCACGACGCAGGAGGTCGATACCGACCCGGAGGTCGCCCTTCTCGGCGGTCAACTCGGCGACGCGGTCGAGTTCCGGCGTCCCGACGACGCCCTCGTGGAAGCCGCGCTTGGCACGTTCTCTGAGGATGTCGACGATGTCCCGCTCGTCGTAGACCGGGAAGTAGACCTCCTCGGGCCGGAAGACGCTCTGGACGCGCGTGTCGAGTTCCTCGATGACGTCGAGCGAGAGGTCCGAGGAGATGATGATGACGCCGATGCGCGCCCCGGAGTGGGCCTCGTGGGCGCGGAGCAGCGAGTAGAGGGTGTCTGAGGCCTCGTTCTCGTAGAAGAGGTAGTTGACGTCGTCGAGTGCGACCACGAGCACCTCGTCGTCCTCGACGAGACGGTCGGTGATCTGGCCGAAGAGCTTCTTGAACGAGATACCCGAGGAGGGGGGTTCGTAGTCGAAGATGGCCTCGAAGATACGCGAGAAGACGGCGTAGCGTGTCGAATCCACTTGGCAGTTGACGCGGACGTTCCGCACGTCGGTCTCGGCACTGAGTTCCCCGAAGAGCTTCTGGACCGCCGTCGTCTTGCCGGTGCCGGGCGGTCCGCTGACGATGGTGTTGAGGGGACGGGAACCGCGAACCGCCGGACGCAGAGCGTACTTCAGGCTCTGCATCTGGCTCTCGCGGTGTTTGAACGACTCCGGAACGTAGTCGATCTCGAAGACGTGCTCGTCACGGAACACCGACTCGTCCCACGACAGCATCCCCTCCTCGGGGTCGTCTGGCATCACTTTCACCACGCCTCGGTGACTACTTAACCGTTTGCCACACGCGGAGTGAAAGTGAAACTCTCTACGACGTTATCTGGAAAAAGCCGGGGTTCGACTGCGGTTCGGACGTGACGGTGTGCGTCCGGTCAGGCGTTCGCCATCCCCTTGCGGACGTCCTTGTCGCTCATGGACATCCCGTGTTTGTCCTGGGCGTGTTCGCGGACGATGTGGATGACCTCACCCTCCTCGTTCGCCCGAATCATGAAGTCGCAGTCTTCCATCGTACACTCGAACTGTTTTGCCATGTTAGTTCACCGCATGAGAGAACGACGCCAAAGAACATAATTCTCGCCCTGAAACCCCGAAATTCGAGAGTTTCAGGGAATACAGACAGAACTCAGGCCAGCGGCGTCCGCTCGACGACCGTTCCGTTGACTGTCGGATACTGTTCGGACGCGACCTTTTACGCTGCGCTCGCTCCCGCTCGCTCGGTAAAAGCTCGGCCAAAAGCCCGCGTCGACCCCTCTGGGGTCTCCTTGGCCCGCTCGCTCCCGTCGGTCGCTCGCGGTCCGACTCAGGCCAGCGGTGTCCGCTCGACGACTGTTCCGTTGACCGTCGGATACTGCTCGACAATCTCACCCTTCTCGACGTCGCCCTCGGTGACCATCTCTTCGAGGAGCCACCACGCGAGTTCGACGTGTTCGGACTTGACGGTGTAGAAGTCTTCCGGCACGCCGAGGTCCTGAAGCCGCTGTTCGGTCACCCAGGTCTTGCCGTAGACGATAGTGCCGTCGTCGGTGATGTCGTCGAACTCCCGACGGATGTTCTTCGCCATGCGCTTCAGGCGGTTACGGTGCTGGGCGGCGTCCTTGAAGACGCTCGTACAGAAGTAGACGCGTTCGTGGTCGCCCATCTCGTCGAGGATGGCTTCTTTCGAGCCGTCGACGGCACTCATGTGGCCCTCCTGCAGTTCGTAGCCCTCCTCCTGCATTCTCCTGTAATTCCCGTCGGACATCTCGAACTCGTTGATGTTACAGAACTCCGCGGCACCCTCGTCGAGGAAGTCGAGGAACTCCTGTTCGGCGCGGATGCCCGGAATCTCGAAGGCGGGCGTCAGCCCCTCCTCGCGAGCGATGTGGAGAATCTCCTCCCACTCCGTGCCGTGCATATCGCCCCAGAGCTCGTACGGCGGGTGGAAGCGGATCTCGTCGAGACCGGCCTCCGAGAGGCGGCGCATATTCTCGCGGCCGCCCGTGATGCCCGTGTAGAGATGCGTATGGTGGTCCTCGCCGAACTCGTCTTTGAGCAGCGAGAGGTAGCGACAGGTCTTGTCCATCGCTTCCTGCGGTTCGCCACCCGTGATAGACGTCCCGAGGGCGTCCATCCGCTTGGCCTCGGCGATGACGTCCTCGTCGGACTCGACCTTCCGCTCGTTGGCGTAGACGTCGGTGACGTTCTTGCGGTTCTCGCCGAGGGGGCAGTAGAAACAGTCCCGTTGGTCGCAGTAGCCGTAGACGAACAGGACCATCTTCCCACCCATGGCGCACTGTTCACAGCCCTTCGAAATCATTCGTTGTCACACTAGTATTCGGCCGAAACCCAAAAGCAGTGCGACTTGCGGATCCGGCGTGTGACGTCGTGTCGTCCCACGGACGCGGGTCGTCGTGGCGGCCCACGTGACGTCGGCTCGGTGGTTCGGCCGTCGACGCGGTGGCCCAGTCGTCGACCCGCTGGCTCGGCCGTCGCCGCGATGATTCGACCGCCGACACGGTGGTTCGGCCGCTGTCGACACACCGTCCGCTCGGAACCGCCAGCCGCGGCCGCTTCCCCGAACACAAATATAGCCCCGTGACATACGTTCGCCCGATGCTATTGGTCCTCTGTGTCGACCTCGACGACGACCTCGGCCGCAAGACGGGGATGCGCACGCCCGTCCTCGGCCGAGACGACGTCGAAGAGGCTGCGGTCGCGCTGGCGACCGCCGACCCCGAGGACTCGGACGTGAACGTCCTCTTCCAGGGGATTCACGTCTACGAGGAGGTGGCCGCCGAGCAGAGCGAGGAGGTCGAGGTGGCCGCCGTCACCGGGGTCAACGGCAGCGACGTCAAGGCGAACCGGGTCGTCGGCGAGGAGGTCGACACCGTCCTCGCCAGCCTCCAGACCGGCGAGAACGTCCGCGCCATCGTCATCACCGACGGCGCGCAGGACGAGTCCGTCCTCCCGGTCATCCGCTCTCGGGTGCCCATCGACGGCGTCCGCCGCGTCGTCGTCCGGCAGGCCCAGGACTTGGAGTCGATGTACTACACGATGAAGCAGGTGCTCGCCGACCCCGAGACCCGCGGGACCATCCTCGTCCCGCTCGGTATCTTGCTTCTCATCTACCCCTTCGTCGTCGTCGCGAGCCTGTTCAACGTCCCCGGAACGACCGTCTTGGGACTTATCTCGGCACTCTTGGGTCTCTACACGCTCTTTCGCGGACTCGGCTTGGAGTCCGTCGTCGACGATACCGCCGAGCGCGCCCGGAACCTCCTCTACGCCGGTCGCGCGACGCTCATCACCTACGTCGTCGCCGCGGCGTTGCTGGCGGTCGGCGGCTTGCAGGGCCTGGAGACGCTCCGGGCCGTCGAAGACTCCTTCGGCCCGAGTCTGGCACCCGCCGTCGTCCTCGCCTCGCTCGTCCACGGCGCGGTCCAGTGGTTCGCCGTCGCCGGGATCACCAGCAGCCTCGGCCAGGTGACCGACGAGTATCTCGCGGGGCGGTTCAAGTGGCGCTATCTCAACGCGCCGTTCTACGTCGTCGCCATCGCACTCGTGCTCTACGCCGTCTCGGGCTTTTTCCTCTCGGACGTCGTCGGCATCGGCTCGGCGGCGGTCGGCGAGGTGACGGTCCGGACGGTCGGCCTGACGGGACTGGCCGTCGCGTTGACGGTCGGGACGCTGTTGGGCGTCTTCAGCACGGTGGCCTTTGCGATTGCGGAGTCGCGGTATCCGACGGGCGCAGAAGCGGCTTGATGTGTGACGTTCCGTTGTTTCTCTCGGAGACGTCGGCGCGGGGTCTCCAGTCGACACTGACTGTTTGACCGTCTCGAAAGCCCACGCGTTGTCGACTCGCGCGAATCGCTGCGCCCTTCGCTCACTCCGTTCGCTCCAGTGCTTGCTTCTTCGTGCTTCGCCGACAACGCGTCCCCTTTCAGTCCCGCCCGACGAAACCACACCCTCCCCAACCGATTCGTTCGCTCCCGCTGGTCGCTCACTCATCCCTCGCACGAGCGGCCTCCGGCGATAAAACGCCGGAAGGCCGCGCGCCACCGCAGGAGTGTCGTCACTCGTCGGTCCGAAGTCTCGAAAACAGTCGCTTTGACCTTCTACCGCTCGCGGACGATGACGAACTCCGCGAGGTCGCGCAGATACTCTTGGGCCTCCGATTCCTCGACTGAGGCCGCGTCGAGTGCCGCGAGTGCCTTGTCGGCCTGCGTCCGTGCGCGTTCGTTGGCCTCTTCGGGCGTGAGATCCGTCACCTGCACGAGCGAGGGGCGGCCCATCTCCTCGTCTTGCCCCGTCGGCTTGCCCAGCGACTCGGCGTCGGACGTCGCGTCGAGCACGTCGTCGCGGATCTGGAAGGCGACGCCGACGCGCTCGGCGTACTCGCCGAAGGACTCGACGGTGAAGGCGTCTGCTCCGGCGGCGATAGCTCCGAGTTCGGCCGCAGCCCGAAAGAGAGCGCCCGTCTTCCGGCGCGCGAGTTCCATATACTCCTCTTCGTTCGAGGGTTTGGCGACGAGTTCGGTGGCCTCGCCTTCGCCGAGTTCGACCATCGACTCGGCAACGACCTGCATCGCCTGTTCGTTCGACGAGAAGAGCGCGAACGCTTCGCCGAGCAGGCCGTCGCTGGCGACGATGGCCGGGCCGTAGCCGTACTCGGCCCAGGCACTCTCGGAGCCGCGGCGGATGTCCGAGCGGTCGATGATGTCGTCGATGACCAGCGAGGCGTTGTGGACGAGTTCGATCCCGACCGCGAAGTCGACGGCGTCCTCCGGCGTCCCGCCCGCGGCTTCGCAGGCGAGAATCGTCACTGCGGGGCGGACGCGCTTGCCACCCGCGAGCGCGACGTGTGCGAGTTCGTCCGAGAGCTCGTCGGGTTCGACTGCCTCGATGACGTCCGTGAGGCGGCCGTTCACGAGGGTGACACGGCGCTCCAGATACTCCATTGTCGGTGTCGTAGGGTTGGGTAGGGAAGTACGTACCGGATTAGTGGGAAAAGCGGCCGACCGGCCGCTGGCGCGTGAGTCGATTCGGGCGAAAAAGACCGTCGACCGGTCGCGCTACTGGAACTCTTCGATGAGCGCGGGCACCACGTCGAACAGGTCGCCGACGACCCCGTAGTCGGCGATGTCGAAGATGGGCGCGTTCGGGTCGGTGTTGATGGCGATGATGGTGTCGCTTCCCTTCATCCCGGCGACGTGCTGGACCGCGCCGGAGATCCCGATTGCGAGATAGACCTTCGGCGTGACGACCTTGCCGGACTGCCCGACCTGGCGGTTCTTCGGCAGCCAGCCGGCGTCGACGATGGGTCGCGAGGAGGAGAGCGTCGCACCGAGCGCGTCGGCGAGCCGCTCGACGAGTTCGATGTTCTCCTCGTCCTCGATACCGCGACCGACGGAGACGAGCACGTCTGCCTCGGAGATGTCGACGTCGCCCGCACCGACCTCCTCGAAGCCAGTGACGCGCGAGCCGATAGCGTCCTCGTCGATACCGGCGTCGAAGGCGGCCACGTCGGCGTCGCCCGTGCCCTCGGCGGCGGGCCACTCGCCACCGCGGATGGTGACGGCGACGCGCTCGGCGTCGACTTCGAGGGTCGTCTCGACCTTCGAGCCGTACATCTCTCTCGTCGCCGTGAGCGCGCCGTCCCACTCGAAGGCGACAGCGTCGGAGACGAGCGGCAGGCCCAGCCTGTTGGCGACGGCGGGCGCGTAGTCCAGCCCGTTGACGCTGTTCGGCATCAGGACGACTGCGGGCGACAGCTCGTCGGAGAGTGCCTCGACGGCCTGCGTGTAGACGTCGTGGTTGAACTCCTCGCCGTAGGCGACGGTGTGGATGTGGTCGACGCCCTCGCGGTTGAGCTGGTCGGCGAAGCTGTCGACGTCGCCGGCGACGACGGCGAGATGGAGGTCGCCGCCGGTCTCGTCGGCCAGTTCGCGGCCCGCGCTGATGATCTCGAAGCTGACGTCGCGGAGGTCGCCGCGGCGGTGTTCGGCGACGGCGAGCACATCACTCACCTCGCCGCCGTCCGTCACCGGCTCGTAGTCGCTCATTCTGCCCCCACCCCCTTCTCACGGAGGACCGTCGCAAGTTGCCCGGCGGCCTCCTCGGCACTGCCGTCGAAGATGGTCGCTTCTGACTCGCTTTCGGGTTCGTACATCTCGGTCAGGACGAGGTCGGACTCGACGTCGGCGACACCGAGACCGAGGTCGTCGAGCGTCTGGGGGGCGATTTCCTTGGACTGCGCCTGCCGGATGCCGCGGAGGCTGGCGTAGCGCGGTTCGTTGATCCCGGTCTGGATGGTGAGGACGGCCGGGAGGTCGACCTCGGTCAGCTCCTCGACGCCGCCTTCGAGTTCGCGGCGGACGTTCGCGACGTTCTCGGCGTGGAGGGCGTCGATGTCCAGCGCGTTGACGACGGCGGCCCAGTCGGAGCCGATTGCGTCGGCCAGCGAGACGCCGGTCGCGCCGAAGCTGTCGTCGCTCGCCTGGACGCCGGTCAGGACGAGGTCCGGCTCTTCGGCTTCGACGACGGCGCGGAGGATACGGGTCTTGGCGGCGACGTCGAGCAGCTCCGCGTCTTCGAGGGCGTCGTCCCAGACGCGAATCGCGCGGTCGACACCCTTCGCGAGCGCCATCCGGATCGTCTCCTCGCTCCGTTCGGGACCGATGGTCACGCTGACGACTTCCACGTCGTCACCGGCTTCCTGAATCTGGACGGCTTCCTCGACGGCGTAGTCGTCCCACTCGTTGAGGTCGTACTCGAGGAACTGCTCGCCGATCTGCGTTCCTTCGATCTCGAAGTCGTCCTCGACTTCGGCCACCTCCTTGACGGTCACGAGAACCTTCATGATTGACCACTATCTCCAGTAGGTGGTAAACGCTTTCGGAACTTCCCGGTGGGAACCGTGACGACCGGACGAAACCGCGCCTACCGTCGACGTTGCGGCCTACGCCTCGTCGGTCGGCCGCGGGTCCTCGTCCGGTAGCGAGATGAGGTTCTCGCGGCCGATGCGGAGCTTGTTCACTCGGTCCTCGTCGGCCATCGACGAGAGCAACTGCGACACCTTCGCGTCGGACCAGCCGGTCTTCTTGACGATGTCGGCCTGCCGCATCCGGCCACCGTTGCGGTCGAGCAGATGTTCGACCCGCTCCTCGTCCGAGAGCAACGAGAGGTCCTGCTCCGGCTCGTCGGTCTCGTCCGACTCGGAGTCGGCCACCGCTGTCGCCGCCCCTCCTGCCGGACCGTCGCGTGGCTCGCCCCCGTCGGCACCACCGGCGTCGGGTATCTCGTCGTCCTGTTGCCGGAGATACCACACGCCAGCGACGACGAGCAGGACGGCGATGCCGACGCCCGCGAGGAACTCGGGCGAGAGGGCACCGAACGGCCCGTCGCCGCCGTTCAGGCCACCCGCCCCGCCGGTCGGGCCGTAGACGACGTAGACGGGGTTACTCCGGAAGTCCCGCGGCCCGTCGGTGACGAGCGAGCCTTCCTCGTTTCGCGCCTGGAAGCTACTTTGGACTTCGTAGCCGTCCGGCGTCTCGATTCTGAGCGTCTGGTCCGCGCCGAGCCACGGGAACCACGTGCCGCCGTCCGGCGTCGTGAACACGTCACGGACCTCCAGACGGTCGCCGTCGGTCCGTTCGGCGAAGTCGGTCCAGGTGAACCGCATCGTCAGGACGCCGGTCGAGTTGTCGTCGGTGATCCGGCCGTCGTACTGCACGTCGCGGATGACCATCTCACGTCCCGTCGACTCCGACGCCAGGTCGGCGTAGTTTCGGAAGGTCCCTTCGTCGAGGCTGCTGTTCGCCCCTCCCGACTGGAGTTCCGCGACGAGTCGGTCGAACGCGCGGACGTCGGCCTCCGAGTCGAGGGGGTGGCGAGTGACGATCTCCCACGTCGCGTTCGTGTCCGCGGCGACCCTGATGACGATATCCGTCCCCACCGAGGCGTTCTCGCTTTGGCTCTGCTGGAGCGCGAGGGGCGTCGACCCCGGTGACGTCCGGGCTGTCGGGTCGTCCGGAGCCGCACCGGCTGCCACGACGGGGGCACCGACACCGGCGACGAGGACGAGGAGGGCGAAGGCGAGGGCGGCGTGCCGCATATGCTGGCAGGGTCACTTCGCGGACTGAAAACGCTTTCCATCGGGTGATATTTCCCCGTCGAGAGACGGTCGAGACGGCCGAATTCGCCATGAGGGCACGTCCCGACCACTTTTAGTACGTGCGCGGACAACGGCCGTCTGATGAGACCACTCCCCGTGCTGTTCGCAGTGCTCCTCCTCACCTCCTCGGTGGCAGCTACCGCAGGTGTTCCCGGTCTCGCCCCCGCGTCGATCCAGTCCGGCGACGTGTCGTCGTCCGTCGACGCCGCACAGAACCGGACACTGGCAAACGTCCTGACACTCGCCCCGAGCGACACCGAACGGACGAACTTCAGCCAGTCGGGGGCGAACGCGAGCGCGGCCCTCTCGCTTCGGGATGTCCGCCTCTCACGACAGCTGAACGCCCAGCGGACGGAGACGCGGCTCGCCGACGTAGAGAGCGATACCGAGAAACAGGCCTACATCCGCCGTGCACTCACCGAAGTCGAGATCCGGATGAACGAACTCCGGCAGACCGAACGCGAGGCGTTCAGACGCCACAGTACCGGCGAGTTCAGCACGACCGAGCTGGTCACCGAGCTCGCCCGCGTCGACACGGTCTCTCGTCAGCTCGCACAGAACGCGACACGGCTCGCGGACGCTGGCGAGGACATCGAGGGGTTCAGCGTTCAGACGCGCGTCGACGCGATCCGCCTCGAACTGCGGACGCTACAGGGACCCGTCCGGGCACACGCGGCGGCAGTCATCCGCGGTGACTCCTCGCCGACTCGCGTCTACGTGCACACCACCCCCGAAGGCGTCGTCCTGTCGACCATCCAGGAGCGGACGTTCGTCAGGGAAGTGTACGACGGCTCCCGTCGACTGACCGGAACGAACGCCGTCACCGGCGAAGAGATCGAGCCGCTGATGAGTGAACGCTATCCGTCGCTCACCCAGCGTGGCCGTATCTCCGCCCAGACTGCACGTGAAGGAGACATCTGGGTCGCAGTCGTTCCTCACCGGCGAGGAGGTCTGACCGCCTACATCGACAAGACCGACCCCGGTAGTATCTTCAAAGAGGAGCGGTCGCTGGTGCTCAACCAGACGCCGCCGTCGGAGCCGGTCAACGAGACTCGCGTCGGTCTCCGGCTCACGGTCCATCCCTCGTATCCCGGCGGCCCGATGCTCGTCTCCGTCGAGGACGCACAGACCGGCGACCCCGTCCGCGCGGACGTGAGCCTCATCACCGCGCCGCAGAGCAACAGCCAGCCGGTCGAACTGGGGACGACGAACGAGACCGGCCATCTCTGGACGGTCTCGCCGGGCGAGGAGTTCACCATCCAGGCGATCAAGACCGGCACGCAGTCCGTCGTCGACATCCGCGTCGAACCGGTCGCGCCCAACGCGGTCTACGACGATGACGGCGGGACCGACAACCAGACGGGGCTCGCGGCACCGCCCGAACGGCTCGGCTGACACGCGACGCTGACCTTTTTATCCGAACCCGCGGCCATCCCCAGCCGTGCCTTCGCCATCTGCGACTGAGCGCGCCGTCTCACCGGTCGTCGGCGTCGCGCTCGTCCTCGTCGTGACGGTCTGTCTCGCGGCCGTCGTCGGCGCGGGCGTTCTCGCGACCACGACGCAGCTCCCCGAGGAGCGGTCGGCGACGCCCGTCGCACTCTCGCTGTCCGTCTCGGGGGACCGACTCACGCTCGCACACCGTGGTGGCCGCGCGCTCGACGTCAGCGAGTTGGGAGTCACTGTCGCCGTCGACGGAACCGAGTTACGCCACCAGCCGCCGGTCCCGTTCTTCTCCGCGCGCGGCTTCCGTGCGGGACCGACCGGGCCGTTCAACGTCGCGAGCGACGGCTCGTGGTCGGTCGGCGAGACGGCGAGCGTCGAACTCGCGTCGACGAACAGCCCGCAGTTGACGTCGGGGGCGACCGTCACGGTCCGCATCGTCGCCGACGGCAGGCCGGTCGCGCGGCTGTCGGCGACGGTGTGAGAGACCGCAGTGTCGCAACAGGAGAAAGAAACGTTACTTCTCGGGCGCCCGCGCGACGGTCGTGATGGCGCGGGGACTGCCCGGTTTGCGCTGTTGGATGTGGTGTTCGATGTCGACGAAGCCGGCCTCCTCGAACATCCGCTGGGCCTCCTCCTCGTCGTAGAACAGCATGATGGCGTCGGCCATCTTCTGGAAGACGGTCGACTTCGGATAGTCGGGGCCGACGACGAGCACCTTGTGGCCCGGCTTGACGACGCGGCGGAACTCTTCGAGCGCGTCGACGGGGTTCGGCCAGTATTCGATGGAGCCCGAGGACCAGATGGCGTCGAAGGAGCCGTCTTTGAACGGCAGCCGTTCGGCGTCGCCGCGGTGGAACTTCACCTGGTCGTTCTTGCCGAACTTCTTCCACGCCTTCTGCATCTGGTGGATGCTCTGGTCGAGACCGTAGACGTGTTCTGTGTGCTGCAAGAGCCCCTCCGTGGCGAACCCCGTCCCACAGCCGACGTCGAGGACGTGGTCGTCGGCCTGGAGGTCGAGCAGCCCCAGGGCCTCGTCGCGCATCTCCTCGTTCCAGATGAACGGGTTGACCTGGTCGTAGACCTTCGAGAGGTACTTGTAGAACAGGCGGGCCCGTGCTTTGTTCTCGAGGACTCCCATTGAATCGCGCTTAGGAGTGGGGAGGCATAACGGTGCGGATTCCGCGACGGGCCCCGGAGTGCCAGACGCGGGAGCCATCTCCGGCCATCGTGCGAGAGCGTTCCGCAAACACCTTATACGCCGCTCGCACAACTTCCCAGTGATTAGTGAGTATGCCGAGACCAGAGGTTCTCGAACGGATTAAGACGGCCGAGGAAGAGGCCGACGACATAGTCGAATCCGCCGAAGCGACACGCGAAGAGCGTATCGCCGAGGCGCGCAACGAAGCGGACGAGATCCGCGAGAAGGCGCGTCGTGAGGCCGACGAGTTAGAGGAAAGCCGCCTCGCGGAGGCGCGTGAAGAGATCGAAGCCCGCCGCGAGGAACTCCTCGAAGAGGGTGTCGAAGCCCGCGAGGAACTGGTCGAAGAGGCCGAGTCGAACGTCGACGAGGCAGTCGAATACGCCATCGAACAGTTCGAGGAGGCGGTGAATGCTCAGACCTGAACAGATGAGCAAGGTCTCGGTGACGGGATCAAAGCGGTTCATGGACGACGTCATCGAGACGGTCCACGACCTCAACCTCCTGCACGTCACCGAGTACGACGGCTCGTGGGAGTCGTTCGGACAGGGCGACCCGCTCGACGGTGCCGAGGGTGCCTCGGACAAACTCGTCACTGTTCGCTCGCTGGAGAGCATCCTCGACGTCGACGCCGAGGACGCGGGACCGACCCGCATCGTCGACGACGACGAACTCGAGGCCGAACTCGAAGAGGTTCGCGCGCGCGTCAACGAACTCGACGACCGTCGTGACGAGCTCCGCACGGAGATCCGCGACATCGACGAACAGATCGGCGCGATGGCGCCGTTCGCGAAGCTCGGTATCGACCTCGACCTCCTGTCGGGCTACGACAGCATCCAGGTCGCCGTCGGCCAGGGCAAACCCGACACCGTCGAGGACGCGCTCGCTCACGCGAACGAACTCCAGGTCTACGACGTCTTCTCGGAGGGCAACGTCGTCGCCGCCTTCGCCCGTCCCGAGGACAGTACGAACGATAGTGCCCTCACCGACGCACTCGTCGGTGCGGACTTCGCCGCACTCAGCGTCCCCGAGGCGGACGCGTCCCCCGAAGCGTACGTCGAAGAACTCGAACAGCAGAAGCGAGAGCTCCGCTCCGAGCTGAACACCGTCGAAGACGAGCTCGAATCGGTGAAGCTGGAGGCGGCCGGCTTCCTGCTCGCCGCCGAGGAGAAGCTCTCCATCGACGTCCAGAAGACGGAGGCACCGCTCTCCTTTGCGACGACGGAGAACGCCTTCGTCGCCGAAGGCTGGATTCCGACGACGAAGTTCGGCGACTTCGTCAGCGGTCTCAACTCGGCCGTCGGCAACCACGTCGAAGTCGAGGAGCTCGAACGTGCGAGCTTCGACAGCAGCGGTCACGAGTCCGTCCGCGAACCCGTGGGCGACCAGGGGTCCGGCGTCGCCGCTGACGGCGGGCAGGACGTCGTGATGCAGAAGGACGACCCGCCGGTCGTCCAGGACAACCCCGGCGCGGTCAAACCGTTCGAGATTCTGGTCAACGCAGTCAGTAAGCCGAACTACAGGGAGTTCGACCCCTCCGTGTTCGTCTTCCTGACGTTCCCGGTCTTCTTCGGCCTGATGATCGGTGACCTCGGCTACGGGATGCTCTACTCCGCGATCGGCTACTTCCTCTACACGAACTTCGAGGACCGTCCGGCGTTCAAGAGCATGGGTGGTATCACCCTCTTCGCCGGTGTGTTCACGATGCTGTTCGGTATCCTGTACGGCGAGATCTTCGGCTTACACCTGATCGCGACGTACTTCTGGGAAGGCGTCGTCGGTCTCTCGCACGCCCCCATCGAGAAGGGGCTCTCACCCGCCGGTATCAGCTGGGCGATTACCTGGCTCGTGGTGAGCGTCTTCATCGGGATTCTCCACCTCAACATCGGGTGGATTCTCGACTTCATCGAGACGACCGAACTCCACGACGTCAAGCACGCCATCTACGAGAGCGGCTCGTGGCTCATCATGATGAACTCGCTGTGGTACTGGATCTTCAGCCAGCACTACGGTGACTCGAAGCCGGCGTTCCTGTTCACGCTGTTCGACGGGACCGGTGCCGCACCGGAGTCCCAACAGCAGTATTTCGAGGCCGTCTTCAACCTCGGATTCAACGGGTTCCCGGCGATGGAGCTGTTCACCATCCCCGGTCTCGGCATCTCGCTGTCGGTACCGCTCGTGGTGTTCTTCATCGGGCTCGCGCTCCTGATCGTCGGTGAGCCCGCGGAGGCCGTCGAGTTCCTCAACGTGCTCGTCAACGTGCTGTCGTACGCACGGATCGGTGCCGTGCTGCTCGCGAAGGCCGGGATGGCGCTCGCCGTCAACCTGCTCGTCTTCGGTGCGTACCAGCACGACGGCGAGATCCACTTCATGCTCGAACACGGGCCACAGTGGGTCATCAACGAGTACGGAGCCGAGGCGATCATGTTCGAGGGGCTGTTCAACGGGGGCGCGGCGCTGTTCCTCGTGGGCATCCTCGTGCTGCTGCTCGGCCACGCGCTGGTGCTCATCCTCGGTGTGACGAGTGCCGGCCTGCAGGCCGTCCGTCTCGAGTACGTCGAGTTCTTCGGCAAGTTCTACGAGGGCGGCGGCAGCGACTACGAACCGTTCGGCTACGACCGGCAGTACACGACGAAAGACTGACCGTCGGTCTCTGGTCACCCACCGTGGGTGGCTCCACGGACTCTTCTTCCTGCGCGGTCACGCGCTTCCCGCTTCCGACCGGACCACGCGCTCACCGTTTCCACCGGTCGGTCTCGCAACGCTGGCTGCACCGCGACGTCCAGCTGTCCGTTTCGGGTGACGCTCGGCGACAGGTAGCGAGGCCGTCCGGGACGGTCCGTCAGCACTCCCCGTTGGCGCGACCCCCGTTGGGAGTACGGACCGCCCGTACGGATGTTTCACCCCTGTTTTGCTGGAACCTCGTCAAACACTTTGGGAAGCTTTATGACTGCCGTGTGGACACATACGAACGTTCGGAGACGACCGACACAACTACAGAGGACCTACCAATGCTCGACATCGCCAACATCGTGATGCAGGAAAGTGCAGCAAACGGCCCGGCTATCTCCGGCCCCGCCGCCGCGGCTCTCGCCGTGGGTCTCGCCGCCGCCGGTGCAGGCTACGCAGAGCGTGGCATCGGTGCCGCAGCAGTCGGCGCCATCGCCGAGGACGACAGTCTCTTCACGCAGGGCCTGATTCTGACAGTCCTGCCGGAGACGCTCGTCATTCTCGCGCTCGTCGTCGTGTTCATCGTCGGTTAAACGCCTCCTCTCCCTTTCACAATGAGTTTGGATACTGTCGTTGAGGACATTCGAGAGGAAGCCCGCGCGCGCGCGGATGAGATCCGCAGCGACGGCGAAGCCCGCGCTGAGGAGATCATCGCGGACGCCGAGGCCGACGCAGAGCGGATCATCGAGGAACGCGAGGAGGCCGTGGAGAAGCAGATCGCCCAAGAGCGTGAGCAGACCCTCTCCTCCGCGAAGCTCGAGGCCAAACAGCAGCGCCTCGAAGCCCGTCGTGACGTACTCCAGCAGGTACGTGGCGAGGTCGAAGACGAACTCGCCGCACTCGGCGGCGAGAAGCGCGAAGAGCTGACCCGAGCACTGCTCGACGCCGCCGCCGAGGAGTTCGACGGCGACGACGAGGTTCGGGTCCACGGCCGCGCCGACGACGAGGAGCTTCTGACCGAGATCCTCGCCGACTACGACGGCTACAGCTTCGCCGGTGACTACGACTGCCTCGGTGGCGTCGTCGTCGAGAGCGAGACCTCGCGGGTCCGTGTGAACAACACCTTCGACTCTGTCCTCGAAGACGTCTGGGAGGACAACTTGAAGGAACTGAGCACCCGTCTGTTCGACCAATGAGTACTACCGGAAGTTCGAATCCGGAGTATGTCAACGCCCGCGTCCGTGCACGACGTGGTGCCCTGTTTAGTGACGAGGAGTACCGTAAGCTGACCCGCATGGGTCCGGCCGAGATCGCCCGCTTCATGGAGGAGTCGGAGTACGAAACCGAGATCAACGCGCTCGGGAGTCGCTACTCCGGCGTCGACCTCATCGAGTACGCGCTGAACCGCAACCTCGCGAAGCAGTTCAACGACATCCTCGAGTGGGCCGACGGCCGACTGTACGGGCTCATCGCCCGCTATCTCCGGAAGTTCGACGCGTGGAACGTCAAGACGGTCATCCGTGGCGTCTACGCCGACATCGACCGCGAGTCAATCGACGCAGACCTCATCCGCGCCGGTGAGTTCGACGACCGCTTCCTCGACCGCCTGCTCGACGCGAGCAGCATCGAGGACGTCGTCACGGCGCTCGACGGAACCATCTTCGCCGACGGGCTCGAGGAGGCCTACGAGGATTACGAGGAGACGAACGTCCTCGTTCCCCTCGAGAACGCCATCGACCGCGCGTTCTACGAGAACCTGCTCGGCGGACTGCGCGGCGGCGAGGCCGTCGACCTGTACCGTGAGTTCCTCGAAGCGGAGATCGACTTCCGAAACGCCCGGAACGCACTGCGACTCGCTCGCAGTGGGGCGGACATCGACCCCTCGGCGTACTACATCGAGGGCGGGAACCTGTTCAAAGAGAGTGAACTGTCTCAGCTCGCGGCCAACCCCGACGAGCTGGTGACTCGCATCCGCGAGAGCACGTACGGTGACGAGCTCTCCGTCGCACTCGACGAGCTGGAGGACGCAGACAGCCTCATCAGCTTCGAGCGCGCCCTCGAGGCCGCGCTCCTCGAGTACTCCGACGGACTCGGCTCCGTCTTCCCGCTCTCTATCGGGCCTATCATCTCGTACATCCTCGCCAAGGAGCGCGAGGTCGACAACATCCGGGCGATCGCCCGGGGCCGCGAGGCCGGGCTCGACGAGGACGAGATCGAAGCGGAACTGGTGATACTATGAGTCAGGAGATCGCCGTCGTCGGCAGCCCCGACTTCACCACCGGTTTCCGACTCGCTGGCGTTCGGAAGTGCGAGAACGTCGCCGAGGAGGAGAAAGACGAACAGCTCGACGACGCCGTCGAGCGGACACTGGCAGACGACGGGGTCGGCATCGTCGTGATGCACGCAGACGACCTCGACCATCTGTCACGGAACGTCCGCAAGTCGGTGGAGACGAGCATCGAACCGACACTCGTCACGCTGGGCGGTGAGGCTGGCAGCGGTGGCCTCCGCGAACAGATCAAGCGAGCTATCGGTATCGACCTAATGGACGAATAACAATGAGTCAGGCAACACAGCAAGAGACCGTTCGTGAGGACGGTATCATTCAGAGTGTGAGTGGTCCGGTCGTGACCGCCCGAGACCTTGACGCCCGGATGAACGACGTCGTGTACGTCGGTGACGAAGGGCTGATGGGTGAGGTCATCGAGATCGAGGGCGACTTCACGACCATTCAGGTGTACGAGGAGACTTCCGGCGTCGGCCCGGGCGAACCCGTCGAGAACACGGGCGAGCCGCTGACGGTCGACCTCGGTCCCGGCCTGCTGGACACCATCTACGACGGTGTCCAGCGGCCGCTGGACGTGCTGGAAGAGAAGATGAACAGTCCGTATCTCGACCGCGGTGTCGACGCACCCGGCATCGAGATGGACAAGAAGTGGGAGTTCGTGCCCACCGTCGAGGAGGGCGACGAGGTCGCCTCCGGTGACGTCCTCGGGACGGTCCCCGAGACGGTCACCATCGAGCACAAGGTGCTCGTCCCGCCGACGTCCGAGGGCGGCGAGGTCGTCTCCATCGAGGAAGGCGAGTTCACCGTCGAGGAAGTCATCGCGGAACTCGACACCGGCGAAGAGATCACGATGCACCAGGAGTGGCCGGTGCGTGAGGCGCGTCCGTCCGAGACGAAGATGACGCCCCGCGAACCGCTCATCTCCGGGCAGCGTATCCTCGACGGCCTGTTCCCCATCGCGAAGGGTGGGACGGCCGCGATTCCCGGTCCGTTCGGGTCGGGTAAGACCGTCACGCAGCACCAGCTCGCGAAGTACGCCGACGCGGACATCATCGTCTACGTCGGCTGTGGTGAGCGTGGCAACGAGATGACGGAAGTCATCGAGGACTTCCCGGAACTCGAAGACCCGACGACCGGCAACCCGCTGATGGCCCGGACGTCGCTCATCGCCAACACCTCGAACATGCCCGTCGCAGCCCGTGAGTCCTGTATCTACACGGGAATCACCATCGCGGAGTACTACCGTGACATGGGCTACGACGTCGCACTGATGGCCGACTCCACCTCGCGGTGGGCAGAGGCCATGCGCGAGATCTCCTCGCGTCTCGAAGAGATGCCCGGTGAGGAGGGCTACCCCGCCTACCTCTCGGCGCGTCTCTCCGAGTTCTACGAGCGTGCCGGCTACTTCGAGAACATCAACGGGACCGAGGGTTCGGTCTCCGCAATCGGTGCAGTCTCGCCGCCCGGCGGTGACTTCTCCGAGCCGGTCACCCAGAACACGCTGCGTATCGTCAAGACCTTCTGGGCACTCGACGCCGACCTCGCAGAGCGTCGTCACTTCCCGGCAATCAACTGGAACGAGTCCTACTCGCTCTACCGGAACCAGCTCGACCCGTGGTTCGTCGAGAACGTCCGCGACGACTGGCCCGAGGAGCGGCAGTGGGCGGTCGACGTGCTCGACGAAGAGGGCGAGCTGCAGGAGATCGTTCAGCTCGTCGGTAAGGACGCCCTGCCGGAGGACCAGCAGCTCACCCTCGAGGTGGCTCGCTACCTCCGTGAGGCGTACCTCCAGCAGAACGCGTTCCACCCGACGGACACCTTCTGTCCGCCGGAGAAGACGTATCTCATGCTGACGGCCATCCACACGTTCAACGACGAGGCCGCGAAGGCCCTCGACGCCGGTGTCCCTGTCGAAGAGATCATCGCCATCGAGGCCGCCCCGCGCCTGAACCGTATCGGCGTGCAGGAGGACTACGAGGAGTACGTCGCGGAACTCAAAGACGAGATCACCGAACAGCTCCGGGAGCTCTACTAATGAAAGAGTACCAGACTATCACCGAGATCAGCGGTCCGCTGGTGTTCGCCGAGGTCGACGAGCCCATTGGGTACGACGAAATCGTCGAGATCGAGACGCCGCAGGGCGAGACCAAGCGCGGCCAGGTGCTCGAATCCTCGGACGGCCTCGTGGCCATCCAGGTCTTCGAGGGCACCACCGGTATCGACAGAAACGCGTCCGTCAAGTTCCTTGGCGAGACGCTGAAGATGCCCGTCACCGAGGACCTCCTCGGCCGGGTCATGGACGGGTCCGGCCAGCCGATCGACGGCGGCCCGGAGATCGTCCCCGAAGAGCGTCACGACATCGTCGGTGCCGCTATCAACCCGTACTCCCGTGAGTATCCCGAGGAGTTCATCCAGACGGGTGTCTCGGCCATCGACGGCATGAACACGCTCGTCCGTGGACAGAAGCTGCCGATCTTCTCGGCGTCCGGCCTGCCCCACAACGACCTCGCACTCCAGATCGCCCGTCAGGCGACGGTGCCGGAGGACAACCAGGGCGACGACGGCGAAGAGAGCGAGTTCGCAGTCATCTTCGGCGCGATGGGTATCACGGCCGAAGAGGCAAACGAGTTCATGGAGGACTTCGAGCGCACCGGTGCACTGGAGCGTTCGGTCGTCTTCATGAACCTCGCGGACGACCCCGCAGTCGAGCGGACGGTCACGCCGCGACTCGCGCTCACCACGGCCGAGTATCTCGCCTTCGAGAAGGACTACCACGTGCTCGTCATCCTGACGGACATGACCAACTACTGTGAGGCACTCCGCGAGATCGGTGCCGCACGTGAGGAGGTCCCGGGTCGACGTGGCTACCCCGGTTACATGTACACCGACCTGGCACAGCTCTACGAGCGTGCCGGTCGTATCGAGGGTCGTGAGGGGTCTGTCACGCAGATTCCGATCCTCACCATGCCCGGTGACGACGACACGCACCCGATTCCCGACCTGACGGGATACATCACCGAGGGCCAGATCTACATCGACCGTGCCCTCAACAGCCAGGGTATCCAGCCGCCGATCAACCCGCTGCCGTCGCTGTCTCGGCTGATGGACGACGGTATCGGCGAGGGGCTGACCCGCGAGGACCACGCCGACGTCTCCGACCAGATGTACGCCGCGTACGCCGAGGGTGAGGACCTTCGCGACCTCGTGAACATCGTCGGTCGCGAGGCACTGTCGGAGCGTGACAACATCTACCTCGACTTCGCCGAGCGGTTCGAGGAGGAGTTCGTCGACCAGGGCTTCGACACCGACCGTACCATCGACGAGACCCTCGACATCGGCTGGGAGCTGCTCTCGATGTTCCCGAAGTCGGAACTCAACCGTGTCGACGAGGAACTCATCGAGAAGTACTACCACGAAGACAAAGAGACGGTCGAAGCCGAAGCGTAATCGGCTGACACCAGCGACTTCTTTCGGGGCCACCGCGTAGCTCGCGGTGTTGCCTGACTCTCTCGTTTCCGTCGCCGAGAGCGGCAGCACCGTCCGAGAGTCGAGACGCTCTCCGGCGAGACAGTAAAAGGTTAACACCCTCGACGCACAACCCCCCGACAACGAATGGCCGAAGACGTCAAACCCACCCGGAAGAACCTCATGGAGATCGAGGACCGGATCGAACTCTCCGAACGGGGTCACGACACGCTCGAACAGAAGCGTGACGGGCTCATCATGGAGTTCATGGACATCCTCGACCAGGCACAGGACGTCCGCGCCGGTCTCTCCCAGGACTACGAGACCGCCCAGCGCAAGCTCAACATGGCCCGCGCCATGGAGGGCGACGTCGCGGTTCGCGGAGCCGCGGCCGCGCTCAAGGAGCATCCCGAGATCACGACGCAGTCGAAGAACATCATGGGCGTCGTCGTCCCGCAGATCGAATCCTCGAAGGTCAAGAAGTCTCTCGACGAGCGTGGCTACGGCCTGCTCGGCTCCTCGGCGCGCATCGACGAGGCCGCCGACGCCTACGAGCAGCTGCTCGAATCCATCATCCTCGCCGCCGAGGTCGAGACGGCGATGAAGAAGATGCTCGAAGAGATCGAGACGACGAAACGCCGCGTCAACGCACTGGAGTTCAAGCTGCTGCCCGACCTCTACGAGAACCAGGAGTATATCGAGCAGAAGCTCGAAGAACAGGAGCGTGAGGAGATCTTCCGGCTGAAGAAGATCAAGGCCAAGAAGGAAGAAGAGGAGAAGGCCGAGAAGGAAGCCGAAGCCGCCGAGGCGGCCGAACCGGTCGAGACCGTCACCGCGGACGACTAGGCTCCGCTGTTTTCCATGGTCTGTCCACAGTGTGACGTCGAGACGGCCGTCTTCGCCGTGCCGCCCTCGCTCCGTGACTACGTGCCGTCGGCGTCAGCGTCGGCCTCGTTCTGTCCACAGTGTCTGCGCGTGCGTAGCGTCGACAGCGAGCCGCCGGACGACGCCGACTTCGGTGTCGTCGGTCCGTTCTTCCCCGACGGCGAGGGCGGTGTCGCGACAGCACTCCTCGTCGGGAACCTCGATTCGCTCGCACTCAACCGCAGTGCCATCGAGGTGCTCGCAGCACACGCCGAGCGGGAGGGCGTCGATCTCTTCTTGGTGCTCTCACGGCTCGCAACGGTGGCTCCCGAGGCCCACGTCGACCTCGACAGGCGACTCGTGCAACTCGAACAGCTGCTCGATTGATCGGTCGTATATTTTCACTATCAGAAAGATTGATATGTCTGTGTTCGCCGTTCGCAGTGTTACGCAGGGGGTGATGTAATGTCAACTGAACACAGATTCGTTGGTGGCCCTATGTCGACATCTTCAGCCTCGCTCGCCGGGACGCTCGACCGAACCGACATCCACGACATCTTACGGAACGACCGTCGGCGTCACGTGCTGACATCGTTGCGGGGAGACGACGGCTCGATGTCGCTGCGCGACCTCTCGGAGGTCATCGCGACGGAGGAGACGGGCGAGGACCCCGCGCCGCGGAACGTCCGCCAGAGCGTCTACGTCTCGCTACACCAGACGCATCTCCCGAAGCTGGACGACCACGGGGTCGTCGAGTACGACACGGACGCCAAGACCGTCACGCTCGCCGAGGGGATCGACGACGTCCGCGTCTACATGGAGGTCGTCCCGGGCGACGACATCTCGTGGGCCGAGTATTATCTCGGACTCACGGCACTCGCGCTCGCACTCGTCGCCGCCCACGCGGCCGATGTCCCCACGGTGAGTGCCGTCGACCCCCACGCCCTGTTCACGATCCTGTTCCTCGCGTTCGGCGTCTCTGCGAGCTACCACTTCCTCCGACAACAGCAGCTGCTGCCCGACTGGTTCGACCGGTCGCACTGAGCGGCTGCCCGCCTCCTTTCGGGTCCGTATCGCAACTGACGAAGAGAAGAGTAGTTCCGAGCCGTCGTTGCTTAGACGCCGGTGGAGTAGCGGAGGATACCGGCGACGCCGCCGAAGGCGTCCATGAGCTGTTCGCCCTTCTCGAAGTCCGTGCTGATGAACTTCGTCTCGGTGCCGCGCTGTTCGGCGATGGCCATCAGATGCTCGATGACGTCCTCGCGTTCGCGCACTTCGGCTTCCTCTTTGCACTCCGAGCAGACGTGGTCGGGCGTCTTGTGGCGGCTGTCGACGACCTCGAACTCCTCGTGGCCGTTCGGACAGTCGTAGACGACGACGTCGCTACGGAGGTCCTCGGAGAGGAGGAGCCGGTCGACCGAACCCATGACGAGGTTCTTCCGGGTCGGTTCGAAGCCGTAGGTGGCCTCGTTGCCCCGGTGGAGCTTCTCGAAGAACTCCTCCATCTGGGACTTGTCCTTCATGACCTCCTGGTCGGCCAGCACGTCCTGGGCGGCGTCGACGAGGTCGCCGAGACCCGACTCGTCGGTGTAGGAGACGTCGAACTTGCCGACGACCTTGTCCTGCAGTTCGTGGTGGAGATAGCCGCCGTCGAGGAACTCGTCTTTCGTCGGCGAGGGACCGCCCACGAGGATGCCGTCGAGTTCGTGGCGTTTCGGGACCATCAGGTCGTCGGCCATCCCGGCGACCTCCTGATAGAAGTTGTCGATGGCTTCGAGCCGTAGGCGGGCGAAACGCTGGGCGGACTGACCACCTTTGCGCTGCTTGCCGGGGACGAGCGACGAGGCGGACTTGACGGGTTCGATGCGCTTGCCCTTCAGCCAGCCGACGTTGGCCTCGCGGCGGTCGAGGACGATGAGGCCGAACAGGCCCTTGTCGGCCAGCATCTCCTCCAGCGGCTCGGTCAGGAACGCCGAATCACAGTGGTAGCGGAAGGACTCGACGGGCTGCGGCGGGCTGTCGAGGACGCGGGTGACCATCTCGGTCTGGCCGCCGCCGCTGTCGACCGCGCCGGAGAAGAGGACGATGCCGTTCTCCGGCGGGAAGGTGTCGTAGTAGCGGAGTCGGTCTTTGATACTCGTCAGTGCGTCCTGGACGTTCGTCCGCGTCTGCTTGGACTTGATGTTCGCCGCCTCGCTGTGCTCTTGGACGACGTGGGCGACGACGTCGGAGATCTGCTTGTCTTCGGGGATGTAGATGGTGACGAGCTGGGTGCCGGAGCCTTCGTACTCCTGTAGCTCCTCGATGACCTTCCGGAACTCGTACTTCCGTCGGTCTTCGCTCGCCCCCTCGGCGTTACTACTCATTGTCGGTACTAGCCCGGCCAGTGGCTAAGTAACCTTTGACTGTCCGTCCCGGCTGTCATCACGGCTCACCCTCGCCTCCTGTTCGCTTCACCGGACAGTCGCCGAACCTGTCATTTCGGATGAAACTACCTTTATATACGTAACGCGGGACTCACACATAACTCAACCATGGCTCGGGTAATCGCGGTCGCCAGCGCGAAAGGTGGCGTCGGCAAGACGACGACGACGGCAACGCTCGGGACAACACTCGCGGCGGCAGGCGCACGCGTCGTCGCCATCGACGCGGACCTCGGGATGGCCAATCTCGGGGACGCCCTCGGGATCGACGCCGACGATGCGACGCTCCACGACGTCCTCGCCGGGCGAGCCGACGTCGAGGCGGCGACCTACGAGGGACCGGCGGGACTCGCGGTCGTCCCCGGCGACACGGATCTGGCGGCGTTCCCCGACGCCGACCCGGCGAACCTCCGGGACGTCCTCGGCGAGTTCATCGACTACGACTACGTCTTGCTCGACACGGGCGCGGGACTGAGCCACGACAGTGTCCTCCCGCTGGGTCTTGCCGACGACGTCCTGCTCGTCACCACGCCCGACCCGAACGCCGTCGGCGACACGGCGAAGACCCGAGAGGTGGCCGAACGCCTCGGCAGCTCCGTCGCGGGCGCGGTGGTCACCTGCGTCGACCTCGACCAGCTCGCCGACGAGGACTTCGCCTCGGCACTCGACGTCCCACTGCTCGCGACCGTTCCGTCCAGTCCGCTCGTCGCGACTGCGACAGCCGGTGACCCGGTTTCGCTGTCCGACCCGACGAGCGACGTCGCCGCCGCCTACCGTGGTCTCGCCCGCGAACTGACGGGTGAGACCATCGACGAACCCGACGTCGAGACGGACGAAGACGACGAAGACACGGCGACTGTCGAGAACGACGAAGCAGGCGAAGGCGACGAAGCGAGCGAGAGCGAGGACGAGTCCGACGCAGACGACGACTCGGAGGCAGAGACCGAGGTCGTCGCGGACGAAGACGAGGCAACGGAAGAAGAAGAGGAAGACCCCGACGCGGTCGTCGCGGACGACGCAGACGACCCCGAAGAAGCTGAAGAAGCCGAAGCAGTCGACGAAATCGAAGACACGGGTGAGACAGACGACGAGACCGACCCCGAGACAGAGACCGTCGGTTCGGACAGCGAAGACACCGAAGACGTCGAAGACGACGTTGCGGATGCGGCGTCCGACGCCGAGGAGCCGGACGACTCCGACGAGGCCGAGGCGGAGACCGGAGCCGTCGACGCCGACGACTCCGACGAGGCCGACACGGAGACCGAAGCCGTCGACGCCGACGATACTACCGAGACTGACGAGACCGACGAGGACGACGTGCTCGTCCCCGACGCCGAGAGTGGTGACGCGGCGGAGGCTGCGGAAACGTCTGAATCGGCGGACGACGGCGGCGTCTACGAGACCTCGCTCGTCGAGGAGGCCGAGGCGAGCGGCACGTCGGACGCCGACGGCGAGACCGACGGTGACTCCGGCGACGACGATGACGACGGGGGGAGTTCGGGCTTCCTCGGCCGACTCCTGGGCTGAAAACGGGAAGTTCTTTTAGCCTCGTCCTCGGAGTGCCGATATGGCTGACAACGAATCCGTCTCGTTCTGGTGGGTCGCACTGTTCTTGCTGCTCGCGCTCGGACTGGGTGCTGCCGCTGTCTTCGCCGTCGGCGGGACGCTCATCGCGTAACCACCGTTTTACTCGTTTCTTCGAAAAAGAGCACTTCTAGAGCCGCTTCTCACCTCTACATCGAGTCCGGTGCCTCCACGCCGAGCACGCCCAGCGCGTTGGCGACGGTGTGGCGGGAGGCGTCGACGAGCGCGAGGCGAGCGCGCTTCGTCGCCTCGTCGTCGGCGTTGAGCACCGAACACTCGCGGTAGAAGCCGTTGAAGGCCTCTGCGAACTCGCGGGTGTAGGTCGCGACCGTGTGGGGTTCGAGGTCCTCGGCGGCGGTTTCGATAACGGCCGGGAACCGGGCGATGGTCCGGAGGAGATGCTCTTCGGCCTCCGTGGAGAGGACCGCGGGGTCGACGTCGGTCGGTTCAATTCCTGCGTCCTTGGCCTCGTCGAGGATACCACAACAGCGCGCGTGGACGTACTGGACGTAGGGTGCGGACTGCGCCTCGAAGTCGAGCGCGCGGTCCCACTCGAAGGTGATGGCCTTCGTCGGCTGCTTGGAGACGATGTCGTAGCGAACCGCACCGATGCCGACCTGGTGGGCGATACGTTCGATGTCCGCTTCGTCCAACTCGTCGTCGCGGATGCGGGAGTCGAGCCGCGACTCCACCTCGTCGCGGGCGCGGGAGACGGCCTCGTCGAGCAGGTCGTCGAGGTCGACACCGGTGCCGGCGCGGGTCGACATCTTCCCCTCGGGGAGGTTGACGTAGGAGTAGATGGCGTTCTGGAGCTTGTCGGTGTCGTTACCGAGAATCTCCAGGGTGGCGTTGAGCTGGTCGGCCTGCAGTTTGTGGTCCTCGCCGAGCACCGTGACGGCGCGGTCGAAGTTGTCGAACTTCCACTCGTGGTGCGCGAGGTCGCGGGTCGTGTACAGCGAGGTCCCGTCCGAGCGCAGGAAGACGAGCTTCTTCTCGATGTCCCAGTCTTCGAGGTCGAGCTGCCACGCCTCTTCTTCGAGGACGGCGTACTCGGTGTCTTTCAGGCGGCTTGCGATCTCCTTCGTCGAGCCGTCGAACATGAACCGCGTCTCCTTGACGAACTCGTCGAACTCGGCGGGCAGGCGGCCGAGACACTCCTTCATCCCCGAGAGGACCTGGTCGACGACCTCCTCGACGCGGGCGTAGGTCTCCTCGTCGCCCTCCTCGATACCCTGGAGGATCTCCGAAATCTCTTCCTCGGCGGCCTCGACTTCGGCGGGGTCGCCCTCTTCGAGGACCTGGTTGCCCTTGCGGTAGTAGCGCACGAGGTCGTACTCGATGCGGTCGCGTTCGGGCTCCTCGTCGAGGTCGTCCTCGTCGAAGGTCTCGTAGGCCCAGGTGAAGACGGCCATCTGGCGGCCGGCGTCGTTGACGTAGTAGTGGCGTTCGACGTCGTAGCCGGCGAAGTCGATGACGTTGGCGATGGCGTCGCCGAGGATGGGGTTGCGAGCGCGGCCGACGTGGACCGGGCCTGTCGGGTTCGCGCTGGTGTGTTCGACGACGACGGACTCTCCTTGATCCTCCAGACGGCCGTACGCCTCGTCGCCCGCAGCGTCGAGGGTATCGGCGAGGTATCTCTCAGTCGTGTGGAAGTTGACGTACGGGCCGCCGGTGTCGACGTGGTCGATGTAGTCGTAGCCGTCGAGCTCGATGTGGTCGGCGATGTCGACGGCGATCTTCGGCGGCGGCGCGCCGACCTCGCTCGCGAGGCGGAACGCCACGCTGGAGGCGAGTGTCGCGGATACGTCTTCGGGTGGCTCCTCCACGCCGAGGTCGTCGGTCGGCAGGTCCATCGCCGCGAGTGCGTCGGCGAGGGCCGCCTCGACCTCGTTACGGAACGCTCTGAACATGGAGTGTCGTTTACGAGCGTCGGGTAAATGGGTTTCTAAGCTCAGAGGTCTTGTGTCACGCCGTGACGAGCGAGCCGAACGGCTTTGCGTGGCCCGGTCGTAGCCGTCGAGGATGCCTGCAGACGACAGTCCTCCAGCGGCCGACCGAACTTCCGATGCCGTCGACTTCGCCGAGATTCGCGACGTCCTCGACACCGCCGCCCGCGACGCCGGTCACGACGACGTCGCGTCGTTCGTGACCGACCTGTTCACCGACGTCGTCGAGAACCCGCCCGAACCCGCACCCGAACCGCCCAACGAGGTCCGCTACGGCTTCCACGAGGAGGCCTTCGACGGCGACTACGACGAGGCAGCCGCCCGAGTGACGAAGGCCGTCGCCGCCGTGACGCCGCGGGAACTCGGGACGCTCGACTTCTGGGGACTCGACGTCAGTCGGCCGTCCGCCAGCGACGCGCTCGCCGTCCTGGCCGCACGCTCCGGCGTCGAACACACCGACACCGAACTCGTGGGCGAGATACCGGCGACGGTCGAGGCCGTCGCGGCCGTCGCGGATCTCTACGCGACGCCGGTCGTCGAGGTTCTCGTCACCGACGTCGAGGGATCCAAAGTCATCGAGCGTCGCGACGGCCACTATCTGTGGGTCTGGCTCCCCGAGGACCGTCTCGAGCGCGTGATGGCCCGTCTTCCGAAGTCCGTCGGCGACGCGGTCGAGCGCGCCGACCGGCCCGGAAGCGACGAGGCGCGCTGAACCGCCGCAACCGACGGACTTAGATGCGAACCGTCCATAGAGTGGATATCCACTGGTGTGACGGAAGCGTCGCACCCTCCGCCCGCTCGGCGTCGGTACTCCGCCGACACGCCATCTCACTTCTGCTACGCATCTCACTTCCGGTATGCTTATCAGCGATGGCTCCTACGTTTAGAGTATGGTAGAAACGGTCGCAGCGACCGCCGTCGGCCACGACGAACTCGCTGCACTGAAACTCGTCGCCCTCGACGGTGGGCTCGCCGGACCCGTCAAAGTCTCGTGTTCGAGCCTCGCAGACCGCCTCGACGCCTCCAGTCAGACCGCTTCACGTCGCCTCCAGCGGCTGGACGAGGCGGGCTACGTCGAGCGCGACATCGTCAGCGACGGCCAGTGGGTCGACATCACCGACGCTGGCGAGGCCGCCCTCCGCAAGGAGTACGCCGACTACCGGCGGGTCTTCGAGGAGGAGGCCTCCGTCACCCTGACCGGGACCGTCACCGGCGGCATGGGCGAGGGTCGCCACTACATCTCGCTGCCGGGCTACATGGCGCAGTTCGAAGAGCGTCTCGGCTACGAACCGTTCGCGGGCACGCTCAACGTCGATCTGACCGAGGAGAGCGTCCGCGCCCGTGCCGGGATGTCCTCGCTCGACGCCGTCCCCATCGACGGCTGGGAGGACGAGGAGCGCACCTTCGGTCCCGCCTCCTGCTACGAGGCGACCGTCGAGTACGACGGTGAGTCCTACGACACGGCCCACATCATCGTCCCCGAACGGACCCACCACGACGAGACCCAACTAGAGATCATCGCCCCGGACCGCCTGCGCGACGCGCTCGGTCTCGACGATGGCGACACCGTCTCCGTCCGCGTCGTGGAGGTCTCACAATGAGCGGCCGTGCTGGCGACCTCGCCGACGACGCCGTCGCCGACGACGCCGTCGACCGTGCAATCCGGGCGTTCCGCGACGGCCAGCCCGTCCTCGTCCACGACTTCGACGACCGCGAGGGCGAGACGGACATCGTCTACCCCGCAGGTGCCGTGACGGCCGACGCCGTCGCCCGCCTCCGCAACGACGCGGGCGGTCTCGTCTGCGCCGCGCTCTCGCACGACGCCGCGGTCGCGATGGATCTGCCGTTCCTCGACGACACCATCGACCACCCCAGCGCGGGCAGCCATGAGTTGGGATACGACGACCGCTCGTCGTTTTCGTTACCTGTTAACCACCGCGACACCTTCACCGGCATCCCCGACGCGGACCGCGCGCTGACCATCACCGAACTCGCCTCTGCGGCGGAGGCCGCCCTCGCGGGCGACTACGGTCCCGAGGAGTTCGCCGCCGACTTCCGCGCACCCGGCCACGTCAACGTCCTCCGGGCGGCCCCCGGCCTGCTCGCGGACCGACAGGGCCACACGGAACTCGGCCTCGCGCTGGCGGCCGAAGCCGGACTCCCGCCTGCCGTCGTCGTCTGCGAGATGCTCGACGACGAGACCGGCCACGCGCTGCCGAAGGCCGCCGCCCGCGACTACGCCACCCGCCACGGCTTCGTCTACGTCGACGGCGACCAGCTCGTCGAGCGGCTGCGTTAGTCGCGCCAGCTCTTTTCGGGCGTCCAGCCGAGCAGTTCTCCCGCTTTCGTCGTGTCGACCAGACTCCCGTACTCGTCGAACCCCTCCGGTTCCACTCGAACGTCGGCCTCGGGATACTCTTCGGCGACCAACTCGTTCGTCGGGAGGTCCACGGTCGTGTCCGCCGCCGCCGCCCAGACCGTCTCGTGGCCGTCGAAGTCGGCCTCGACACACAGCCGAAAGAGCCGCGCGAGGTCGTCGAGATGGACGTACGCGAACAGCGTGTTGTGCGCCGAGTGGTGGAACGGTGCCTCTCGAATCGCGTCCAGCGAGCGGTCGCCGTCGACGAGGACCTCTTCGATCTGCTCGTCGTCCATCGCCATCGGGAACCGGACCGTCGCCACCGTCGTCGGCCCGTCGTTTCTCCTGCCCACGCCGTCGGCGGTGACTTCCAGCACGCGCTTCCCGAGGGCGTAGGGGTCCCGCGGGTCGACGGGGTGGGTCTCGTCGACGGGGAGATAGTCGAGGCGCACCTGGTCGGGGTCGAAGCCCGCACCGAGCGCGCTCATGCTGGAGGCGATGGCGACGCTGTCGATATCGAGATTCTCGCAGGCTTCGAGGACGTGGTAGGTGGTCATGACGTTGCTCTCGAAGGTGACGTGGCCCGGCGCGTCGTCAGGGCGGGGCCGCATCCCGAGATGGACGACGGCGTCGGCGGCACAGGCTGCGAGCGCGCCGTAGACCTCGCCCGCGTCGAGGAGGTCCGCCTGTTGGTAGGCGTCGGCGACGGCTTCGCTGCGGCGGCCGCGTGAGACGTTGACCGTGCGGTAGCCGTGTGCGTTCAGCTCGCGGATGACGCCGCGGCCGACCTGGCCGTTGCCGCCGGTGACGGCGACGGTGGCTGTTTGAGACATACGTCCAGTCTTCTCCTGTCGTCTCAAAAAGGCGACCCTCGCCGCGCGATTCCTCATGAATTTATAGCAGTGCCCGCCAATGGCCCGAACATGGGATTTGACGACATGGACGTCGACACCATCTGGATGGACGGTGAGTTCGTGGACTGGGACGACGCGCAGATTCACGTCCTCACGCACGGCCTCCACTACGGGACCGGCGTCTTCGAGGGTGTCCGCTGTTACGACACCGAGAACGGCCCCGCCGTCTTCCGCTGGGAAGAACACCTCGAACGGCTCTACGACTCCACGCAGCCCTACGAGATGGAGATTCCCTTCTCCCGCGAGGAACTCACCGAGGCGACGATGGAACTCATCCGCCGACAGGATCTCGAATCCTGTTACATCCGCCCCATCGCCTTCTACGGCTACGACACGCTCGGCGTGAGTCCCGGCGACTGCCCGACGCAGGTCGCCATCGCCGCCTGGCCCTGGGGCACCTACCTCGGCGAGGACGCCCTGGAGAACGGCATCAAGGTCATGGTCTCCTCGTGGCGCAAGCACTCCTCCAGCCAGATTCCGACCAACGCCAAGACGACCGGTCTCTACGTGAACTCCATGCTCGCAGGCGAGGAAGCCCGCCGCAACGGCTACCGCGAGGCCATCGTCCTCAACAAGGAGGGCAACGTCGCCGAAGGTCCCGGCGAGAACATCTTCCTCGTCCGCGACGGCGAGATCTTCACGCCCGGATTGAGCGAAAGCATCCTCGACGGCATCACGCGCAACACGGTCATCGAACTGGCCGAAGAGCGCGGCTACGAGGTCCACGACAACGTCTCCATCAGCCGCGGCGAACTCAACACCGCCGACGAGCTGTTCTTCACCGGCAGCGCGGCGGAGGTCACGCCCATCCGGCAGGTCGACAACGTCGAAATCGGCGAACGCGGTCCCGTGACCGAGGAACTCCAGCAGGCGTTCTTCGACCTCGTCGAGCGCCGGACGGACGACCACGACGAGTGGTTCACGTACGTCTGAGCGGCTGAAATCCTCGAATTGCGATTTTCGAGTTTCGATTCTTCGACTTTCTTGACTTCCCACCTTCTCGACTCGGCGAGCGTTGCGAACGCCCCGCTCACCGGTCGGCGGCGACGTGAAAACAGTCGGTAGACGGTCGCGCGGTCAGGTTGGTCAGTTCATCCGGCCGAGGTCTTCGATGCCCGTCTCCTCGGTGACGTCGATGCTGACGCCCTCGTCGGTCTCGGCGAATCCGGCCGAGAGGATGCGGGTGAGTGCTTCCTCGACCTTCTCGTTGGTCTCCTCGATGCGGTGGGGTTCGACCTCCATCACGAAGCCGGTCGTGATGTTGGGGGCAGTGGGCATGAAGAGGACCTCACGGCCGTCCGAGGTCTTCTTCCCCGTCTTGAACGCGGTCATCCGGATGCCGTTCCAGACTTCGAGCCGGACGGGCTTCTGGAGGTCTTCGGTGCCGCTGAGTGCCGTCTCGACGGCGAGTTTCGAGGCGTTGTAGACGACGCGGACGACCGGGACGCGGTTGATGACGCCGTCGATGACACCCTCTCCGAGGCGGCCGATGGTCGTCCGCATCAGGTAGCCCACGCCCAGCGTCAGCATCGCGAAGACGACGAGGACGACGAGGACCCGAAACGGGTTGGCGTATCCCGCGGGAATCGCAGGCGGAACGCCGAAGTCCATGCCGGGGAGGTCCAGTATCCGCTGGTAGAGCCAACTGACGACGGCCGCGAGGACGATGAGGGGGACGAGAACCACGAGACCGCTCGCGACGTCGCGTTTCCACGTAGACATTCGTTGTCGGGTATCTAGAGGCCGTCCTTATCAGCGCTTCTAACTCGGGACCGTTTGTGAGGGCGTACTGTCTCTCGAATAAAACAGACTGCCTCGGCGACGTGTCGGCCGCCCGCGTTAGACGCCGACGACCGCGCGGAGCGCGAACAGCGCGTTCTCCTTGCGTTCGCGGACGCGACGGTAGAAGTACGAGAACCACTTGCCGCCGTAGGGGGCGTACTGCCACACTTCGTAGCCCTGTTCGACTAACTCCCGTTGGGCGTCCTCGCGGACGCCCATCAGCATCTGAACCTCGAAGTCCGTCCCGTACTCCTCGTGGAGGTCGGTAGCGTATTCGATCATCTTCGGGTCGTGGCTGCCGACCGCGATGCCGCCCTCGAAGTTCGCGAACATGAACTCCAGATACTCGCGGTAGGCCTCGTTGACCTTCGACTTCTGCTTGTAGGCGACCTCCTTCGGCTCGTCGTACGCGCCCTTGACCAGCCGTATCTTCCCCGGGACGTCGGCGAGTCGTTCGAGGTCCGCCTTCGTCCGTTTGAGGTTCGCCTGCACGCAGAGACCGACGCCGCCCTCGAACTCCCGAGCCAACTCCTCGAAGGCGTCGAGCGTCACGTCCGTGGTCGTGTAGTCCTCCATGTCACACCAGACGAAGACCCCGTGGCGGTCGCCCGCCTCGACGATGGCGCGGAAGTTCTCCTCGAACACGCGGTCGCCAGCGTCGAGACCGATCTGGGAGGGCTTGACCGAGATGCAGGCGTCGAGGTCCGTGCTCCCGATGTCGCGGACGAGATCGACGTAGGCCGCCGTGTCGCCGTCGGCCTCGGCGCGGTTGTCGTAGTGCTCGCCGAGCAGGTTGAGGATGACCTTCACGCCCGACTCGTTCGTCTCGCGGACGTGCTCGAACGCCGAGGCTGGCGTCTCGCCCGCGACGAATCGGCTGGCGATTGGGGGAATCATGTGGCAATCCTTGCGGTCGTTTATTTAAATCCGTTCCCGTTCGTCGTCCGGCGTCGCCGTCGGCCGAAACGCCGAGGCTTATAACCTCCGCCCGACACGTCTCGCGTATGTTGCGCTCACTCGTCCTCAAGGCGTTCTGGACGATGCTCCCGGCCTACGTCCCGAACAACGTCGCGGTGCTCGCTGGCGGCGGCGAACCCATCGACGGCGGCCGTACGTGGAACGGCCGACGGCTCCTCGGCGACGGCAAGACCTGGCGCGGGACCGCCGTGGGGACGCTCGCTGGCGTCCTCCTAGCACTCGTCCTCGACCTGCTCCGCGGCCCGCTGGAGAAACGACTCGGCGTGTCGCTCCCCGCGTTCTCGCTCAAGTCCGCGTTCGCCCTGTCGTTCGGCGCGATGCTCGGCGACATCGGTGCCTCGTTCCTCAAACGTCGCAGCGGCCGCGAGCGCGGGGCGGCGTTCCCCGGTCTCGACCAACTGGACTTCGTCGCCGGCTCGCTCGGCCTGACGGCCGCGCTCGCCCCGGCGTGGTTCCGCGCGGCGTTCAAACTGCCCGTGCTCGTGGTCGTCGTCGTGATGACGCCCGTGTTGCACGTCGTGACGAACGTCATCGCGTACGTGCTCGGATTGAAGGACGAACCCTGGTAGAGCCGTCCTCGCAGTCCATTTCTACGGGTCCACACCGTTCTCCGTGGCGACGGCGTCTCGCTGGCGTGTGACTTCGGTTCGGTGTCCCGCTAGAAGGCTTATCACTCCTCGGTCGGAACCGCCCGGACGTGTCCTCCGATACTCACTACCGCCCTCTCCGGTATCCTCTCGGAGTCGTCGGACTCGTCGCCGTCGGCTTCCTCCTACGAGCGGCACTGCGGCCGATATTCGAGCGCGTGACCGCCGGGTCGGCCACGTGGCTACCGATGTTCGGGACGGTCGCACAGACCGTCGTGGTCTATAGTCGGGTCGTCACCCTGTTTGCGGCCGTCCTCGTCCCCGTCGCGGCGTTCTGGCTCGGGATGCAGTACGGACAGCACTCCGGGTGACTCCGGCCGTCGTCCGGGTCCCACGGCGACGCGAGAGCGGCTTGAAGTCGCACGTCGACGGCGGCCGCGAATCGCCAATCGCCCCGTTTATCACCCTCGCCCGTCCCACCACCAGTAATGGCGAACCAGGAACTCATTCGGGCACTGCGCGACGCCGACGCCGTCCAGTTCGGCGAGTTCGAACTGTCCCACGGCGGTACGAGCGAATACTACGTCGACAAGTATCTCTTCGAGACCGACCCCCACTGTCTCGAACTCATCGCGGAGGCCTTCGCCGAGCGCGTCGGCGACACCAAACTCGCGGGCGTCGCCCTCGGTGCGGTCCCGATCGTGGCCGTCACGTCGGTCGAGACGGGCAATCCCTACGTCATCGCCCGGAAGAAGGCAAAGGAGTACGGCACGGCCAAACGCATCGAAGGCCGACTCGACGAGGGTGAGGAGGTCGTCATCCTCGAAGACATCGCGACGACCGGCCAGAGTGCCGTCGACGCCGCCGAAGCCCTGCGCGAGGCGGGTGCGGAGGTCAACCGCGTCATCGTCGTCGTCGACCGCCAGGAGGGTGCCGCCGAGCATCTCGCCGACCACGACCTGGAACTCGACTCGCTGCTCACGGCCTCGGACCTGCTCGCGGACCAGTAGCCTCTCTCCGTCCCTGTTTTCGCCACTTCAGAGGGCTGACTCTCGGCTCTGCCGACGGTCCGAGCCGTTCGTTTCGGCCCCCGAACCGTGCCTTCCGGTGTCACACAACTGTGCGTATCTCTTCGACCTCTGGATATCGAAGTGTTCATACTTGTGCAAACGCGATGTCCACGGTATGAACAGAGCAGAGAAGGCCGCCCTCCAGTTGCAGGCGGTCGCCGTCTTGCGGATGCTCAAAGAGACCCGGACCTACGACGAGCTCTCGGAGGTGACGGGCCTGCCTGCGGGCGACCTCAACCGCTACGTCAACGGCCACGTCCTCCCCGGTACCGACCGCGCCCGCGAGGTCGTGGAGGGGATCGGCCGCGACGCGCTCTCGACGGAGCTCGAAGCCCGTGTCGAGTTCGACGACGAGGGCTACGTCGACAACTCCGGCGTCGTCTTCGACCAGTCCTTCCTCGACCTCGTCGCGCCTATCGCAGCCAACGCCTTCGGCTTCGAACGGCCCGACGTGGTGCTGACGGCCGCGACCGACGGCATCACGCTCGGCGCGGCGATGGCGAGCTACTTCGACGCCCGCCTCGCCTACGCCAAGAAGTCCAAGGAGACCGCCGTCGAGGAGTTCATCGAGTCCCGCCAGCGGCTGGCCTCCGGCATCGAGTTGACCTACTATCTCCCCGCGAGCGCGCTTTCGTCGGGCCAGCGCGTCCTCGTCGTCGACGACCTCATCCGGTCGGGCGAGACCCAGGAACTCCTGCTCGACATCGCCTTGCAGGCCGACACCGAGGTCGCTGGCGTCTTCGCGCTCATCGCTGTCGGCGACGAAGGCACGGGTCGCGCCAAGGAGATCACCGACGCGCCGGTCGGCGCGCTGACGACGTTCGAGTAACTCGGTCCGGCGTCGTCGACCGGCGCGCCAGCGTCCATGACCCGTTTCTTTCTCCCGATTGTCGACGATTATACACACGCTCGTGTAGCAATTAGTTTGTAGAGCGCGTTATCTCGGAGTAATTATCCACATATGTGTATATGTGCGTACTGGAGATGGCAATTCTTAAGTCGATAATCACAGGTATGCCCATCATGGGCCTTACAGAGTATTTCGACCTCGACGCGCACAACACGACCGTGCGGACCGAGGTACTCGCAGGTATCACCACGTTCCTGACGATGAGTTACATCGTCGTCGTCAACCCGTCTATCCTGGCGGGCATTCCGGACGCGAAACCGGGGATCATCATCGACGGCTACTCACCGGCACAGGTCCGGTCGATGCTCGCCGTCGTCACCATCCTCGCCGCCGCGGTGGCGACGACCATCATGGCATTCTACGCCAACCGGCCGTTCGCGCAAGCACCCGGTCTCGGCCTGAACGCCTTCTTCGCGTTCACCGTCGTCGGCGCGCTCGGCATCCCGTGGCAGACGGCACTCGCCGCCGTCGTCGTGGAGGGAATCATCTTCATCGCGCTCACCGCCGTCGGGGCGCGTGAGTATATCATCAAGCTGTTCCCGAAACCCGTCAAGTTCGCCGTCGGGACCGGTATCGGCCTGTTCTTGACGATCATCGGGCTGCAGGCGATGGGCATCGTCGTCGACGACGGTGCGACGCTCGTCACGATGGGCCAGGTCGCCTCGAACCCCGTCGCCATCCTCTCGGTCTTCGGTCTCTTCCTCACCTTCGCGCTCTACGCCCGCGGTGTCAAAGGCTCGATCATCCTCGGCATCGCGCTCACGACGGTCATCGGCTGGGCCGTCACGCAGTTCGGTCTCGTCTCCCCCGACGCCGGTCTCGTCGCCGGTGGGCCGGGCGCGACCTACGACATCTCGCCGCTCGCGGGCGCGTTCCTCTCCGGGCTCGGCAACATCGAGGGCTTCGCCTTCGCGCTCGTCGTCTTCACGTTCTTCTTCGTCGACTTCTTCGACACCGCGGGCACGCTCGTCGGTGTCGGCCAGGCCGGTAACTTCCTCGACGAGGACGGCAACCTGCCGGACGTCGACAAGCCGCTGATGGCCGACGCCGTCGGCACCACGGTCGGCGGAATGCTCGGCACCTCGACGGTCACGACCTACATCGAGTCGGCGACGGGTGTCGAAGAGGGCGGCCGGACGGGCCTGACGGCGCTCGTCGTCGCCGTGCTCTTCCTCGCCTCGCTCGCGCTCGTCCCGCTCGCGGCGGCGATTCCGCTCTACGCGTCGCACATCGCGCTGGTCGTCATCGGCGTCGTCATGCTCAGCAACGTCGTCGACATCGACTGGAACGACATCACCCACACCGTCCCGGCCGGGATGACCATCCTCGTCATGCCGTTCACCTACTCCATCGCCTACGGTATCGCCGCGGGTATCATCTCCTACCCGCTCGTGAAGATCGCCGCTGGCGAGTTCGACGACGTCCGCCCGGGCCACCTCGTCCTCGCCGGTGCCTTCGTCGTCTACTTCTTCGTCCGGACGAGCGGCGTCCTCTCCAGCGCGGTCTGAGACGACGCGGTCGCTGTTTCTTTGCCATCGCTGGCATTCGTTTCCACCTCGGCTTCGCGCGTGGCGTGGCAGGCACAACACTCCCACGCCTGACGCGGTTCGCGCGATGAAACGCGCGACGGTCGTGTGGCGTGGCAGGCACACACCACCACCGCGTTCTTAAGTCACGACTCCCAACGGGAGAGTGATGGCAACCCTCGAACTCTACGAACTGGAAGGCTGTCCGTACTGCGCGAAGGTCAAGAACAAACTCGCAGAGCTGGGTCTCGAATACGAATCCCACATGGTACCGCGTTCGCACTCCGAGCGGACCGAAGTCGAGAAGGTCAGCGGCCAGACGGGCGTCCCCGTCCTCGTCGACGAGGAACACGGGATCGAGGGGATGGCCGAGAGCGACGATATCGTCGAGTATCTCGAAGAGACCTACGGCTCGGCCAGCTAACTGCGGACTTCGTTTTTCGGACGTTTAGACGCTTCGCGCCGCCTCGTACCCCTGTCTGACCGCCGGGAGCAGCGAGTCGACCGTCTCCGGCGTCACCGACACCGTCGTCCACGAGGCGACCGCTCGGCCGTCGGCGACGAACGGGCGGAGCTGGTGGGTCGCCGCCAACGACCGCCGTTCGTCGTCCGGCAGGCACGTGAGTGAGACGCCCTGGTCGCTCAAGACGGCGAAACGCGCGTCTGCGACGCGGTAGGACGGACAGCCGAACGTCGTCTGGACGGAGACGTCCGGCCACGAGAGGACTTCACGCTCGAACGCCTCACGAAGTCCGGCCGACGCGTCGGTAAAATACTGCACAGGCTCACTAGGCTGGCAACCAGGATAACCACGCCGCCAAACTCTTTGGGTGTGTCGGCTGGCCTACCCTTCGACGGGGTCGCTCGCCCGCTCGCGGATCAGGTCGCGAATGACGTCAGGGTCGTCGATACCCGCGAGTTCCTCACAGCTGACGATGGCGGTCCCCTCGACCGATTCACGTTTGGACTGCTCCTCGGTGAAGTAGACCGACCGCGTCCGCGTGACCTCGCCGAGCGAGGACATGATGCGGGCGCGCTTCTCGGCACTGCGGGTGAACGCCGAGTGGCCGGTGAGCACGTTGCCCTCGCGGTTGCTGTCCTCACTGACGGCCTTGAACGGCGCGCGTGCCGTCGGATGGACGGTGAAGCCCGCGCGAGTCAGTACCGACAGGACGTGCTCGTCGTCGGGGTCGACCTGTGGGTCCGCGGGCGTCGGCTCGGCGTCCCGAACCTCCTCCGCACCCTCCATCACGTTGACGGGGCTACTGAAGGGCCGCCCGAACAGCTCTTCGAGCTGGATGGCGACTTCGACGCTCGCGTTCATGCCGTCTTCGTACTTCGAGACGGTCCGCCGCGAGACGCCGAGTTCGGTGGCGAGTCGACCGAGACTCCAGCCGCGCTCCTCGCGCTCGTCGGCGATGATGCTGCCGTCGATGTTGACGTAGAGACCGCCGGGTGCGGCGTAGATGAGCGGCGGGACCTCTTCGACGAACATGTCCATCGCGGTGTCGGGGTTCAGAACGGGAACACCGTGACGGAAGTAGACCACGCCGGGCTTGAGATCCTCGTCGCGGGTCCGCAGACCGATAACCATCGGCGTCGCGTCCAGGTAGGTGCCGAGTCGGCGCATCTCCGCGCCGGTCGCACCGTCGAACGCGTCGATGTTCCCCAGAATCTTGACGAGGATGAGGTCGTCGTCTCTGCGGGCGGCGAGGTCGAAACTCTTCGGCCGAATCGCACAGCGGTCGCTCACGGCGAACCCCGCGTCGTGCAACATCGCACTGAGATTGTCGACCAGTGCTGCCCGAGACATAGGGGGTAATAGGCGATTCCCGACATATAACCGTTGTGCCCCACACCCACGCCACGTCTCCCGATTTTCTCCGCATTTCGGCGACAGAATTATATAGTCTCTCCGAACGCGAAAGCGGCTTTACGCACCGTAGAGTAGGCCTCCGCGATGACCGTCATCGGCCTCGACGACACCGACTCCCGCGAGCAGGGGATGTGTACGACCTATCTCGCGACGCTCGTCGCCGAGGCCGTCGAGGCCGCGGGTGGCACCGTCTCCGACCGGCTGCTCGTCCGGCTCAACCCCGCCGTCGAACACAAGACCCGCGGGAACGCCGCGCTCGCCCTCCACACCGACCTCGCCGTCGACGAGGCGTTCTCTCTCGCACGCGACCGACTGACCGACCTCGCGGTCACCGACGACCCCCGAACCAGCCCCGGTCTCGTCGTCGGCCCCGGCGACCCAGCTGACGTCCCCGACCGCGTCGCCGACTTCGCCCGCGACGCGCTCCGTGCCCACCACAGCATCGCCGACGCCGTCGCCCTCGCCGATGAGGCAGGCTACCGCCACGCGGGCTGGGGGGTCGGTCGCGGCCGCATCGGCGCGCTCGCGGCCATCGGAGCCGACGCCGCCTTCGACGACTGGACCTACGAACACGTCTCCTACCGCGCGTTCGACCGCTGTGGGACGCCCCGCGACGTCGACTACGACTCGGTCTTCGCCGCCGCCGACGCGGGCTATCCCGCGGTCTGGGATACCGTCGACCACGTTGAAGGGCAGGCGGTCTGCGTCCCGCACGCGCCCGGTCCAATCCTCTACGGCATCCGCGGCGACGACCCCGAGAGCGTCGCTGCGGTCGCCGCCGCCATCGACGGCGAGCGCGTCGACCGCACGAGCCTGTTCCGGACGAACCAGGGCACCGACGCCCATCTGCAGGACGTGGCGGCGACTCGGCCCGCCGACCTCGCCGACGGCGCGGCCTACCGACTCTCGGGAACGGTCGTGTCCGCCCCCGAGACGCGGGAAGGTGGCCACGTCTTCCTCGACGTTTCCCTCGCGGACGCTGTCGGCGACGGCGGAGCCGACGAGTCACCTGTCGGCGTAAGCGAGCGGAGCGACGGCAGCGACAGCAGCGACGCCGACCTCACCTGCGTCGCCTTCGAGCCGACGAAACGCTTCCGCGACCGAGTGCGGGCACTCCGCCCCGGCGACCGTCTCACCCTCTGCGGCGAGGTGAGCGAGCGAACGCTCAAACTGGAGAAGTTCGCCGTCCGCGAGTTGAACCGCGTCGCACTGGCGACGCCGACCTGTCCCGAGTGCGGTCGGTCGATGGAGAGCGCGGGGCGGAACCAGGGTTACCGGTGTCGCGACTGCAAGACGAGTCGGCCGGGCAAGGTCGAGGTGTCGGTCGACCGCGACCTCGAACCCGGCTGGTACGAGGTCCCACCGTGTGCGCGGCGACACGTCGCGAAGCCGCTCGTCCGCGGCGGCTTCGACGCACCGACACATCCCGAGCGGTGAGCCGCTGCCGGGCGTGACGAATCACTCGAACGGAGCCGGTTCTCTCGTCGTTACGACCATCCTAACGCCGATTCCGCTGAGAAACGTCGCCATACCGCGGCGACCGACAGGGCGTTCGTCCGTTTACCGTCCCCATACCCAAGGCCCCGCTTGACGTCTCTCCGAGCGACGGCGCGGCCGTCCCGACCGCGTCGCCAGGAGCCACCAATGACCCGTCCCGACCCCGACCCCGAGCCGTCGACCGACTTGCCCACCCCAGCCACCGACCTCGATTCGTGGCCCGTCTTCGAGATGGACTACGCCATCGATTCGACAGACGACGGCGACCAGTGTACGCTCTATCCGCGTGACCTCGGCGAGGAACTCCGCGGGCAGTGGATCGCCGCGAGCGTCGGCTCGTTCGTTGCCGTCGAGTCGCTCCGGTGAGCGCGACCTAGTTCTTCAGCCCGCTGCCCGTCAGCGGCACGACCACGTCCGCGTCCGCTTCGAGGACGCCCCGCTCGCGATAGGCGCGGAGCGCGGCCGGGGCGGTCGCACACGTCGGCTCGGTGTAGAATCCCGCAGCGTGCAGCCGTTCCAGTTCCGTTTCGACGGCCGCCTCGCCGAGCGCGATGGCGTCGCCGTCGGTCTCGGCGATGGCTCCCAGAATCTCCCCGCGGCGGACGGGGTCGCGGATCTGTATCCCGTCGGCGACGTCGTTGACGCCCTCGCTTTCGCCGTGAATCTCGTCGGCGATGGGCGCGTAGCCCGCGGCCTGCGCGCCGAGTAGCCGCGGCATTCGGTCGGTCCAGCCCGCTTCGAGCAGCGCGCGGAAGCCCCGGTACGCGCCGAGAAAGAGCGTCCCGTGACCCAGGGGGAGGACGACGGCGTCCGGCACGTCCCAGTCGCGCTGGAGGGCGATCTCGTAGGCGACCGTGGCTGTTCCGGCGAAGAACGCGGGGTTCCACGCGTGGCTGGCGTACCAGCCTTCGCCCGACGCGACTGCCTCCAGACAGGCGTCGGTGACGGCCTCGCGACTCCCTTCGACACGGACCGGCGTCGCCCCCGCCCGCTCGATGGCGCGGAGCTTCGAGGCCTTGACCGACGCCGGAACGTAGATGTCGGCGTCGATGCCGGCGCGGGCGGCGTAGGTCGCGATGGCCGCACCCGCGTTACCCGAGGAGTCATCGACGACCTTCTCGACACCCAACGCGGCCGCCCGCGACAGCGTCGTCGTCGCGCCGCGGTCCTTGAAACTCCCCGTCGGGAAGACGTACTCCAGTTTGAACTCGGCGTTCCATTCCGGGGCGTCGACGAGCGGCGTGGTCCCCTCGCCGAGCGTCACCTCCCGGCTCACGGGCAGGAACTCGTCGAACGACCAGAGGCCGCGGCGCGTGTCGAACGCCCCTGCGTCGGGTGCCGGTCCCTCGGGGAGGGGCGTCTCGGCGAAGTCGAGCGGCTGGCCGCACTCGCACCGCCAACGGTCGGCGTAGGTCGCGTCGCAGGCGGGGCAGTGAAGAGAGGTCGGCATGGCCGGAGAGACGTGGAGAGGCGACCAGTAGGTGACGGTTCCGTCTCTCGCCCCGGCGACTGTTCGCCGACGTGGCGGACACGTTTATCAGTCAACGGGACACTTGGTCCGCAACGGTGCCCGACGAGACGACGTTCACGGTCGACGAGGAGTTTCGGCTCATCGGCCGGACGTTCGAGGAGTATCGTGCGATGTTCGGTCTCGACGCGACCGAACTCGTCGACACGCGAGTCCTCGACTGTCCGGGCGGCCCGGGTGCGTTCACCGCCGTCGCCTCGGCCGTCGGTGCCGACGTGACCGCCGTCGATCCTGCGTACGGCCCACCGGCAAGCGACCTCGGCCCGGTCTGCGACCAGGCGGTCACCGAGACAGTGACACAGCTCCACGAGAAGCGCGACCTGTTCGTCTGGGACTTCTACGGCGACGTGGAGACGCGTGGGCGGTATCTCCGGGCGGCCTACGAGCGTTTCCTGACCGACTACGAGCGTCACCCGAACCGCTACGTCGAGGCCGCACTTCCCGACCTGCCCTTCCCCGACGATTCGTTCGACCTGACGCTCTCCGCGAATCTCCTCTTTCTCTACGACGACCGCCTCTCCAGCGAGTTCCACCACGCGGCCGTCGACGAACTGCTCCGCGTCACGCGCGGCGAGGTGCGGCTGTTCCCGCTGGCGTCGCTGGACCGCGAACGGTCGGTATTCGTCGACAGGGTGGTCGGCCGGTTACGCGAGCAGGATATCGAGACCGAGTTCCGGCCGGTCGACTACGAGTTCCAGCCGGGAGCGACCGAGATGCTTGTACTGTCGTAGCGGGACGCGTTCCTCACCGTGCACCTCCTTCGACATCGTAGACGAGACAGTAGCTGTGGTCGTAGCCGTAGCCGTAGGCTCCGTTGCTGTCGTCGCCCCCACGTCCGTCACTTTCCCTGCCGTCCCACGTGACGACGATCTCGCCACGAAAGTCGAACGCGTCCGTCTCGGCGAGGCACTTCCCGACGTCCCACGCGAGGGTGACCACCCCGTCCTCGGTCTTCAGATTCGCGATGTCGACCACGAGCGTCGCGTCGGCAGCCATCCATCCGGCGACGTGCTCGAACGCCCGAACGATGTCGTTGAGGTAGTCCTCGTACGTCGTCTCGCTGTCGGGGTCGTAGTTGCGGAAGGGATCGACACCCTCGGCCCACCCGATGTACGGCGGCGAGGTGAGACAGCAGTCGGCGGGTGGGAAGGCGGCGTCGAGGTCGAAGACGTCGCCGTGGACGAGGTTCTCGGGGTCGGCGATGCGCTCGCGGACGAACGTCGCACGGTCGGCGTCGACCTCGACGCCGTAGGCAACGCGACCCAGTCTCTCGGCGACGGTGAGCGTCGTGCCGAAGCCGGCGAAGGGGTCCAACACGGTCTCACCCGGGTCGGTGAACGCCTCGACGAGCTGCTCGACGAGCACCGCTGGGGTCCGGACGTCGTTATCGACGTGGTCCGGGAGGGCGTCGGACCGCCTGGTGGGCAGCGAGAGATGGGTTTTCACTCCGTAGTGATTGGGACAGCGGAGGAAAAAGGGTGGCTCAGTACGTGTCGACGTTCTTGCCGACCGAGCAGACGTACTCGCCGCTTGCGACCTGCGGGAGCCGACGCGACCGCCAGAAGATGCCCTCGTTGTCGGCGGTGACGCGGGCTTTGAGCGTCCCGAAGACGTCTGTCACCTCGAACAGCGTGTCACCCGACGAGACCGACTCGCCGAGTTCCTTCTGGAAGTCGACGAGTCCCCCGGCGGGCGAGCCGTACTGGTCGAAGCTCTTCGCACGGGTCTGTTCTTCCGGCTGGACGTCCCCGTCGAGGAAGCCGTAGTAGGTGAGGACGTTGAACACGCCCTGGACGCCGAGACGGATGCTCTCGTCGTCCCAGCCGACAGAGCCGCCGAGTTCGGGGTCGATGGTCGGGATGCCCTCGCTCGGGGCGACACGGGCGAGTTGGCCGTCGGGTCCCTTCTGGTCGATGACGTGGCCGCAGCCGAAGACCTTCGCGAGCTGGAGACATTCGCGGTGCATCCGGTGGCGACGGCCGCAACGGACGCGGACCTCGTTTATCATCCGGCTCGTCGACCCCTGGTGGAGGTCGAGGACGAGGTCGGCTCGCCGGGCCGCCTCGAAGGTGGCGGCGGCGATGCGCTCGCTGGAGGTGCCGTTCTTGTCGCCGGGATACGCCCGGTTCATCTTCGTGTCGTCGATGGGGTTGCGGTGTTCGGCGACCTGGAACGCGTGGTAGTTGACGATGCCGACGACGAGCACCGTCCCGGCGAGTTCGGTCGGGTCGAGCTGCGGGACGACTTCGCGGACGACACCGACACCGTTGAGTTCGTCGCCGTCGCTGGCTGCCTGGATATAGAGCGTCTTCCCGTCCCGTGCACCGTTGATTACGGCGACGGGCAGGCCGATGGGGCTGCCGTCGCGGCTCTCGCCGACGTCGAGCCGTCCGGTGTCGATCTCACCGGGGGCCGCGCTCGCGGTTCCGAGCGTAGTCATTGTGAACGAGATGGACGCACCCGACTTTAGGTGTTCGGTCCACCGAAGCGGGCCGACGCCGTCTCCGTGCCGTCCCGACTTCGGACCCGTGCCAGCCGCGAAACATTTAACCCCACCTGCCGGGTACGAAAAGTCCAATGCGAACAAGAGACGTGTGTCGTGGTGACGAAGCACGCACCCTCGACGACGTGCTCTCACGGCTGAAACGCCGCGGCTGCGCGCTCTTGGTGACCGGCTGTGTGGGCGACGACGTGTCCGCACGGCTGACCCGACGGCTCCTCGGCAGCCCGGCCGAACAGCGCCGCCGACTGCTCGTTCTCTCGGGTGCCGACGCCGACCGCGTCGCGACCAGACTCCCACCGGGCGTCGCCGCCTCCGACCCCGACGTCCGCGTCGTCGACGTGACGGCGACGGACCGCTCGACCGCCGTCGACACCCCCCGAGGCGCGCCGTCCGACGCGTCCGGCCCGTCCGCCATCGAGGTGTTGCAGGTGTTCACCGACGCGGTCGACGCGCTCGACGACGGCGACCTCGACCCGTCGGAACTCCGTGTCGCCTTCGACCCGCTGTGTCCCCTGCTCGGACGGGACGACGAGGCGAGTGCCCGGTTTCTGCGTGTCGCGACGGCACTCGTCCGCGACGCGACCGGCATGGGCCACTTTCATCTCCCCGTCGCCGACGACAGTCCGCGCATCGACGCGCTGGGCCACTGGTTCGACGCACGCATCGAACTGCGCCACCGCGACGGTCTCGCCCCCGAACAGCGGTGGCATCTCCCGGAGTACGGTACGACCCCGTGGGTGAGATTATGAGGTGGTCGGCGTGACGGTCCGGTTCGAGCAGGTGAGTGCCACCCGTCTCCGCGTCGTCGACGACATCGAACACACCTCGTTCGAGGTCGGGACGTTCGAGGAGACCCGGCCGGAGACGACGGCCGGAGAGCGGTTCCGACTGCCGGTCGACGCGGCCGTCGGGGTCGAAACCTCCGGGCTCCAACTCCCGAAGCTGATGGGCGTCGTCGTCCGCAACGGCGACGGGGAGACGGTCGCCCAGTCGTCGAACCGAGAACCGGTGGTCCTCCCCCGTGGACGCTACACGCTCGAAGTCAACACCGCACCGATGAAGCTCTACATCGCCGTCGACGCACCGCTCAGAGTCACCTACGGGACCGGCTCTACGGACATCAGGTTCGACAGATCTGCTGCGGTCGCACTCGGCGCGCGGTCGTTCCACGAACAGCCCGCCGGGACGGTGACGACGACGATGGAGCCGGAGACGTTGATGCGGGCGGTCGCGACGCTGGGGTCGTCGCTGCAGACCATCTCGCCCGAACGGTCGTTTCCGACGCTTCGGGGCCATCCGCCGTTGCTCCGGGTCGGCGACGAGTTCGACGTCCCCGACGGTATCGAGCGCCCCGACACGGAGCTGACGCTCGTCCTCCCGCGCGACCCGGCGGCCGTCTTCGCGGCGACGCCGGTGGCGTACTATCTCGGTGCCGACGTGGTGCCGGGCGAGACGCCACGGCTCGACGGGCCCGGCTGGTCACATCAGCTGACGGCCGACACCGACCTCGAAACCGGCCTCGCGCGGACGCTCAGACAGACCTTCTTCCTCGACTGCCTCACCCGGACCGAGGGCTACTATCCGGTCGACCTCCACGAACGGGAGGCGGTCGAGGCGACGCTCCCGCTCGACTTCGGCGACCTCTACGGCCGACCGATGGCCGACCAGGTCGGCGCGTATCTCGACGTCCCGTTCGCCGACGTCGAGCCGTTGCTCCCCGAGTGGAACCTCACGACGGACGTCTGGCCCACGGCCGACAACGTCGAGATGCTGCCGTTCCTCGCGAAAGACCTCTCGCTCGTCCGGTGTCCGAGCGAGCGGTCGAGCGACTCGCTTCGCGCCGAGCCGAAGGCGGTGAGCGACTTCTTCCGGGCGGCCGTGCCGGAGGACGGGCTGGCCCGCGGTGGCACGTCGAGCGACGACTCCTCGGAGGCGTCCCGAGGAACCGAGCGGCCCCCCGTCGACATCGTCACGCCCGAGCCGACGGAGACGGTCGAACACGCGTGGGTCGGCGACGGATACCCGCTCGGCGCGAGCAAGTCGACGCCCGAGAGCTACCGTCGGCGTCTCGACCGCGAGGCGACCGACCGCACGAGCATCGAGATCACCGTCGTCTGCAACGACCCGCAGATGCGCGACGAGGACGTCGTCGCCGACCTCTACGGCTGCCGTGAGCTGCTGGATTTCGAGGTCGAAGTCCACTACGACCTGACGCGAGACCAGCTGGTACAGGTCTTGGAGACGCCGACGAACTTCCTCCACTACATCGGCCACGTCGACGAGCGCGGACTGCAGTGCGCCGACGGCTATCTCGACGTGACGACCCTGGAGTGCGACGTTGCAGTCGACTCCTTTCTCCTGAACGCCTGCCAGTCACACGAGCAAGGCGAGGCACTCCTGGACCGCGGGAGCTACGCGGGCGTCGTGACGCTCTCGGATGTGGCGAACGCCTCGGCGACGGCCTTCGGCCAGACCATCGCCCGGCTGTTGAACTGCGGGTTCACCTTCCGGTCGGCGTTGTCGGTGGCGCAGGAGGCGCACGTCGTCGGCTACCGGTACACCGTGTTGGGTGACGGCGGGATGTCGTTGTGTCAGGCGGAGAGCGGTGTGCTAGTCGTGCCAACGGTTGAGCCGTGTAGTGAAGACGGCTATCTCTCTGTACAATTTGACTTCTTCCCATCGAGGCAGCACGAAGTTGGCTCACTCGTCATTCCGTATCTACCGAATCAATCGAAATACTACCTCGCTACTGGTAAGAGCGAACGCAAGTGTTTGCGTCTCTCCGACTTCCGTGAGTTTCTGGAACTGGAGACGACTCCCGTCTGGACCTCGTCGGGTCTCCGTTGGAGTTCCGAACTGGAACTCTCTGAACTCGACTAAGGACCGCGGATACTGCCTGCATTGTTCGCCACGACACTGCCTGCCTGCGATAACAGGAGGAGCGTCGTGAACAGGACGCCGGTCAGTCGTGGGTTCTGCTTCAGGTAGGTTGCCATTTCTTGCTTCATCGCACTTCTTTGTATCACGTTGTTTGAATTGAAATTATCTAAAGAAATATGTCACGTAAACTATGAACCAAAATCCAATTCACTGCTATGTACCGCACGAGAGCCCTCCCCATCCCTCCGGAGACCGCCTCGCTCCAGTGTCGTTTTGTCGGTGCCCGCAGAGACGGAGATATGGACAACGAGGACGTGAATCCGCTGGACACGTTCCGGCAGTTCTTCGCGTTGCAGGGCGACGTGCTCGTCCTCTCGGTCGCCATGTTCGCCTTCAGCCTCGGCTTCCAGATGACCGGCCGGTATATGCCGCGGTACATGAGCGTCCTCGGCGCGGGGAGCGTCGCCATCGGTCTCTACGGGAGCTTCGGCAACCTCATCAGTGCCGTCTACCCCTACCCCGGCGGCGCGCTCTCGGACCGCATCGGCTCTCGGGTCGCGCTGACGCTGTTCGGGCTGGCCTCGACGCTCGGCTTCGGCGTCTGGCTGTTCGCGCCCGCCTTCGGCTTTCTCACGCTCCCGCCGCTCGATCTCGGCGCGCTCTCCGTCGAGGCCGTCACCCTCCCCGTCGGTATCTTCCTCGGACTCGTGCTCTCGCAGGCCTGGAAGTCCTTCGGTCTCGGCGCGACGTTCGCCATCGTCAAGCAGAGCGTCCCGCCGGACCGCCTCGCGAGCGGCTTCGCGAGCACCGAGACCTTCCGCCGGACGGCCTTCCTGCTCGGCCCGCTGCTCGCCGCTGGCCTGCTCGCGACGGCAACCTTCGAGGTGGGGTTCCGGTACGTCCTCCTCGTGGCTGCTGGCTTCGGTCTCGTCGCCACCGCCCTCCAACACTGGCTCTACGATGCGGCCGAGGATTCGCTGGGGAAGTCCTTCGCGGGATTCTCGGCCGTCGTCGACGACGTGCGGGCGATGCCCGACCCGCTGCGACCCCTCCTGGTCGCCGACACGCTCGTCCGGTTCGCCAACGGGATGGTCTACACCTTCTTCGTCATCGTCGTCGTCGAGTTTCTGGCGGTCGGCGCGACGCTCCCGGTGGTTGGCGGGCTGAACCCCGACGCCTACTTCGGCGTCCTACTCGCCATCGAGATGGCCGTCGCGCTGCTCGTGATGGCTCCCGTCGCGGTGCTCGCGCGTCGCGTGGGACTCAAGCCCGTCGTCGCACTCGGCTTCGCCGTCTACGCGGTCTTCCCCGCCCTGCTCGTCTCCGCGCCGCCGAACGCACTCGTCCTCGCGCTGCTCTTCGCCTTCTCTGGGCTGCGGTTCGCAGGGCTGCCCGCGCACAAGGCACTCATCGTCGGTCCCGCCGAGGAGAATGCCGGCGGTCGGGTCGTCGGGACCTACTACCTCCTGCGGAACGTCGTGGTCATCCCGAGCGCGGCACTCGGCGGCTGGCTCTACTCGCAGTCGCCGGAGGTCGCCTTCGGCGTCGCGACCGTCGTCGGGGTGGTCGGCACCGGCTACTTCCTCGTCTTCGGCGAGGAGTTCGAGGCGTACGCGTAGGCGGCCCGAACGGAGCACCAACGACTCGTCTCCGACCGGACCCCCGCCGACCAGGCCGGAACGACTTTGCGACAGCCGGTCGTGCGCCAGCCATGGACAGACGATTCCCCGCAGTGCTCGCGCTCGCCCTCCTCGTCGCTCTCTCGGGCTGTGCGACGGTGACCGTCGACTCCGACGTCGCCGCCGACGGTAGCATCGACCGCTACGAACTCGACTTGACCACCTCGACGACCGTCTACGGCCTGCTCAACGACGCCGCCGTCGACGACGGTTTCGACTCCCTCGGCCAGCAGCTCCGCGCGAACGTCAACGTCTCGAACGCCGCCAACGTGTCCGTCGACGAGTCGCTCGACGGCGAGAACGCCTCCGTCACGCTCGTCGTCACCGAGTGGAACCCCGTCGACAACGACCGGCTGAACGTCACCCGGACGGACGGGAGCGTCGTCTACACCGACACGACGTTCTTCAACGCCTCCGTCGCCGACAGCGCGGCGGGCGGCGTCAGCCTCGCGGACTTCCGGCTGCGCTACACGGTGAATATGCCCGGCGACATCCAACGCGCCGAGGGCGCAGATTCGGTGAACGGCTCGACGGCGACCTACGAGTCCAGCGGACAGAACGCCTACTCGAACACGCGCGTCGAGGTCGAGAGCGACGCGCCGACGGGCGTCCTGAGTCCGGGCTTCGGCGTCGCCCCCGCGGTCGTCGCGGCGGTACTGCTGTCGCTTGCGGGTGCGGTCCTCGCGCGGCGTCGGTCGGAGTGAGTGCCGGAGCCATATCCCGCGAACCCACAGTGTTTTAGCCGCCGTCTCCCGCAGAACCGTGTATGACTGCAACGGGAATCGTCGGGGAGTTCCTCGCCCTCAAGGAGGAGACGGACGCCGATATTCTGGCGATGCAGTGCGGCGACTTCTACGAGTTCTTCGCCGACGACGCCGAGTTGGTCGCGAAGGAACTCGATCTCAAGGTGTCTCAGAAGTCCTCGCACGGCTCCTCCTACCCGATGGCGGGAGTCCCCCTCAACGACCTCACGCCCTACCTCAAGGCACTCGTCGAACGCGGCTACCGCGTCGCCGTCGCCGACCAGTACGAGACCGAGTCGGGCCACGCCCGCGAGATCACTCGCGTCGTCACGCCCGGCACGCTCTTGGAGACGACGGACGCCGACGCCCAGTATCTCGCCGCCGTCGTGAAGGATGCGGACGGCTTCGGTCTCGCCTTCGCCGACATCACGACGGGCCGTTTCCTCGTCACGGAGGTCGACGACGCGGCCGACGCCCACGCCGAACTGTACCGCTTCGCCCCCGCCGAAATCCTTCCTGGACCCACTCTCCGCGGCGACGACGACTTCCTCTCGGCCATCCGCGACGGCACCGACGCCTCCCTGTCGCTGCACGAGGCCGAGGCGTTCGCGCCCGGCCGCGCCCGTCACCGCGTCGGCCAGCAGTTCGGCGACGAGGCACTCGCCAGCGTCGGGCTGGACTCCGAACGCGCCGTCCGGGCTGCGGGAGCCGTCCTCGCCTACGTCGACGAGACGGGTGCCGGCGTGCTGCAGTCGATGACGCGGCTGCAGGCCTACCACGCCCGGGACCATCTCGAACTCGACGCGACGACCCAGCGCAACCTCGAACTCACGGAGACGATGCAGGGCAAGCGCGACGGCTCTCTCTTGGATACGCTCGACCACACCGTCACGAGTCCGGGCGGCCGGATGTTGCGGGAGTGGCTGACCCGCCCGCGACGCGACCCGGACGAACTGGAGCGCCGACAGGCCGCTGTCGAGGCACTCGCCTCGGAGGCGCTGGCCCGCGAGCGCGTCCGCGACACGCTCGACGGCGCGTACGACCTCGAACGGCTCGCCAGCCGGTCGGCCAGCGGAAGTGCCGGCGCGCGCGAACTGCTCTCCGTCCGTGACACGCTGGAAATCCTCCCCGCGCTCGCCGACGCCATCGCGGGCAGTCGGCTGGCCGACTCACCGCTGTCCGAGGTCGTCGACCGGCCGGACCGCGAGGCGGCGAAGGCCCTGCACGACGAACTCGACGACGCGCTCGCCGAGGAGCCGCCGAAGACGGTTACGCAGGGCGAACTGTTCCAGCGCGGCTACGACGACGAACTGGACGACCTCATCGAGCGGCACGAAGCTGCCAAAAACTGGCTCGACGACCTCGGTCCCCGCGAGAAGCGCGAACACGGCATCCAGCATCTCCAGGTCGACCGGAACAAAACTGATGGATATTACATCCAGGTCGGCAAGTCGAACACCGACAAGGTCCCCGAACATTACCGCGAAATCAAGACGCTCAAGAACTCGAAGCGGTACGTCACCGACGAACTGGAGGAGAAAGAGCGCGACATCCTGCGGCTCGAAGAAGTCCGCGGCGACCTCGAATACGAACTGTTCCAGGAGCTCCGCGAGCGGGTCGCGAGTGAGGCCGAACTCTTGCAGGACGTCGGTCGGGCACTCGCCGAGGTCGACACGCTCGCCTCGCTGGCGACGCACGCCGCCGGCAACGACTGGGTCCGTCCCGAGTTGGACGAGGGCGACGCACTCGACATCGAAGCGGGCCGCCACCCGGTCGTCGAGCAGACGACCGACTTCGTGCCGAACGACCTCCGACTCGACCGCGAGCGCGGCTTCCTCATCGTCACCGGGCCGAATATGTCCGGCAAGTCGACCTATATGCGACAGGCGGCGCTCATCACGCTCCTCGCACAGGTGGGGAGTTTCGTCCCGGCCCGCAGTGCCACGGTCGGCGTCGTCGACGGCATCTACACCCGTGTCGGCGCGCTCGACGAGTTGGCACAGGGTCGCTCGACGTTCATGGTCGAGATGCAAGAGTTGAGCAATATTCTGCACTCGGCGACCGAGGACTCGCTCGTCATCCTCGACGAGGTGGGGAGAGGGACCGCCACGTACGACGGTATCTCCATCGCGTGGGCCGCGACGGAGTATCTGCACAACGAGGTGCGGGCGAAGACGCTCTTCGCGACGCACTACCACGAGCTGACCGGTCTCGCCGACCATCTCCCGCGGGTTCAGAACGTCCACGTCGCGGCGGACGAGCGCGACGGCGACGTCACCTTCCTCCGAACCGTCGTCGACGGCCCGACCGACCGCTCTTACGGGATTCACGTCGCCGACCTCGCGGGCGTGCCGAAGCCCGTGGTCGACCGCGCGACCGACGTGCTCGACCGTCTGCGCAACGAGAAAGCCATCGAGGCGAAGGGTGGCGGGAGCGGCAAACCCGTCCAGGCCGTCTTCGACCTCGGCTCGGGGGAGTTCGCGGCCGGAAACAGCGCGAACGCGAGCGAAGCCGCTGGGGACGACGAGGAAGCGACGCAGGCTGCAGTCGCGGCGACGAACGGCCACGCCGCTGCCGAGACAACCGACTCGGCCGAGTCGACAACGGAGACCGGCCCCGCGCTCGACCCCGAAACCGAAGCGATTCTCGACGAGTTGCGCGGGACCGACGTCGAGGCGACCTCGCCACTCGAGTTGATGGCAAAGGTTCAACAGTGGCAGGACCGATTGGGAGACGAACGATGAGTGACGAACATCTGCAGGTGACGGTCAGCCAGAAGGCAGCGCTGTTCGGACCGAGCGGAGACCTCCTCCTCCTGCGCCGGGAGTCGAACGACGCGTGGGACATCCCCGGTGGCCGTCTCGGTGCGTCCGAGGACGTCGTCTCGGGACTGCGTCGCGAGGTCCGCGAGGAGACGGGTCTCGACATCGACGTCGAAGGCCCGGTCTACACCGAGGCGTGGGAGACCGACGCGGGCGACGGTCGCTACGCGGTCGTCTACCGCTGTGCGACCGACGAGCGGCGAGTCGAACTCGGCGAGGAACACCACGACTGGCAGTGGGCCGACCCCGAGGCAGCCGTCGAGACGGTCCCTGCGGCCTCGGACCTCCGCGTGGCACTCGAACGCGCAGTGACACGGCAGACGGTGCGGCGATGACGGAGGAACCACTGAGAGCGACGGTGAGCCAGCGGGCGGTACTGTTCGACGGCGAAGAAATGCTCGTCGTCCGCCGCGCGAGCGACGGCGGCTGGGAGCTCCCCGGCGGCCGCCTCGACGTCGGTGAGTCGACGGTCGACGGACTCCGCCGCGAGGTCCGCGAGGAGACGGGTCTCGACGTCGTCATTCGCCGCCCCATCTACACCATCTCGTGGCGCAACGACCGCGGCGAGGGGCGGTACGGCGTCTACTATCTCTGTGTCGCCGAGACGACGGCCGTCACGCTCAGCCACGAGCACACCGCGTACGACTGGCTCGCGCCGTCGGCGGCGGCCGACCGTCTGAGCGACACGCAGGCGACCGCCGTCGAGCGGGCACAGCGACTCCGGGAGGGAGGACTCGAATGACCGACCGCGAGGAAGCCACGGACCGGCCGACCATCCGGGCACTCGACCAGACGACGATCCAGCGCATCGCCGCGGGCGAGGTGGTCGAACGCCCCGCCAGCGTCGTCAAGGAACTCGTCGAGAACAGTCTCGACGCCGACGCCTCGCGCGTCTCGGTCGCCGTCCACAACGGCGGCAAGGACGGCGTCCGCGTCCGCGACGACGGCGTCGGCATGACCGCCGAGGAACTCGAACTCGCCGTCCAAGAGCACACGACGAGCAAGATCTCCGACATCGACGACCTCGAAACCGGCGTCGGGACGCTCGGCTTCCGCGGCGAAGCACTTCACACCATCAGTGCCGTCTCGCGGACGACCATCCGCTCGAAACCCCGCGACGTCGCCAGCGCGGGTGCGGAAGTCACCGTCGAGGGCGGCGACGTCGGCGAGGTCCGACCGGCGGGCTGTCCGGCGGGGACGACCATCGAGGTCGAGGACCTGTTTTTCAATACGCCTGCTCGCAAGAAGTTCCTCAAGACGGACGCGACGGAGTTCGACCACGTCAACACCGTCGTCACGCAGTACGCACTGGCGAACCCGGACGTCGCCGTCTCGCTCGAACACAACGACCGCGAGGTCTTCGCCACCGAGGGCCAGGGCAGTCTCGAATCGACGGTCCTGTCGGTCTACGGCCGCGAGGTCGCCGAGGCGATGACGCCCGTCGACGCCGACCCCGATAGCGACGCCGTCGCGGCCGTGTCGGGGCTCGTGAGCCACCCCGAGACGACGCGGTCGGGGCGAGAGTATCTCTCGACGTTCGTCAACGGCCGGTACGTCACCGCTGGCGTCCTCCGAGAGGCCGTCCTCGACGCCTACGGCGGCCAACTCGCCCCCGACCGCTACCCCTTCGCGGTGCTCTTCTTGGACGTTCCTCCCAATTCGGTCGACGTCAACGTTCACCCGCGAAAAATGGAGGTCCGTTTTGACGACGAATCCGGCGTGAAGGCGGCCGTCGAGTCGGCCGTCGAATCCGCGCTCTTGGAAGGCGGGCTGGTCCGGTCGTCGGCCCCGCGGGGGCGGTCTGCGCCCGACGAGACCGCGGTCGCGCCGGAGCGATCCGAAGAGTCGGAGCCGTCGCCAGCGACGGACACCGAGCGACCCGTCGGTGACGACGGTGTCGAATCGTCCGGTGATACGGCGGCGACGGGCGGTACTGACACCCACACCACTGATACTGCCGATACTACCGAGACTGCCAATACCGCCGACACTGCCGACACCGCGGCCACGGAGACCAGCACGGAGCCAGTCACCAGCGGGGAGCGTGAACCGGCCACGTCGGGCGGTGCAGCGGTGCGGGACCACGCAGACGACGGCGACGGGGACGCGTGGGTCGTCGACAACGCCCGCTCGGCCGAGTCGTCGTCAGCAGCGAGCCAGACCGAGGGCGACACCGACGTGACACCGGACTTCGGTGCGGCCACCGACGAGTGGGAGTTCCCCGAGCAGCACGAACGCGAGGACGACCCGGACGGCACGCGTCCCTCGCCCCGGTCGTGGCAGGCGTCCGAACAGCGTTCGCTCGGCGACGACGCTTCGGACGACGAAAGCGGTACGACGGACGCGACGCCCGAGTTCAGCGTCGCCGGGCCGACCAGCCAGCGCGCCCTCGACGGCGAGGAGGCCACTGTCGGCGGCGACTACGACAGTCTCCCCTCGCTGCGGGTGCTCGGCCAACTGTTCGACACCTACCTCGTCGCCGAGACGAGCAGTGGGCTCGTCCTCATCGACCAGCACGCCGCCGACGAGCGGGTGAACTACGAACGCCTCCAACGGGAGTTCCGCGACGGCGCGTCGGCGCAGGGGCTGGCCGACCCGGTCTCGCTCGAACTCACGGCGCGGGAGGCCGCGCTCTTCGAGGAGTACGCCGAGGCACTCGCCGAACTCGGCTTCGACGCCGAGCGGGTCGACGACCGGACGGTCGCGGTCCGCTCGGTGCCCGCGGTCTTCGACGCCACGCTGGACCCCGAACTCCTGCGGGACGCGCTGACGGCGTTCGTCACGGAGGAAGGCGGACAGAAGACCGTCGACGCCGTCGCCGACGACCTGCTCGCGGACCTCGCCTGTTACCCCTCCATCACGGGCAACACGTCGCTGACGGAGGGGTCCGTCGTCGACCTCCTCGAAGCGCTCGACGCCTGCGAGAACCCCTACGCCTGCCCGCACGGCCGTCCCGTCATCATCGAGTTCGACCGCGGCGAGATCGAAGACCGCTTCGAGCGCGACTATCCGGGCCACGCCGGGCGGCGTCGCGAGGAGTAACCGCCGCGGCTCCGCCGAACGACTGGGACTTATTAGCTCCCCTCCCGACCCCCCGCGTATGACAGATATCGTCACCTTCGGAGAGACGATGCTTCGCCTGTCGCCGCCCCGCGGCGACCGACTGGAGCGCGCCCGCGAGTTTGACGTGCAGGCCGGCGGCGCGGAGAGCAACGTCGCCGTCGCGGCCTCGAACCTCGGCTGTGAGACGACGTGGCTGTCGAAGCTGCCGGACTCGTCGCTCGGCCGTCGGGTCACATCGGAACTAGAGAGCTACGGCATCGACGCCGCCGTCGCGTGGGACGAACGCCCCGAGAGCCGCGTCGGCACCTACTATCTCGAATACGGTGGCTCGCCCCGGGGCACCAACGTCGTCTACGACCGCGCGGACGCCGCCATCACGACCGCGACGGCCGAGGAACTCCCGACCGACGCCATCGCCGACGCCGAGGTGTTCTACACGAGCGGCATCACGCCCGCGCTCTCCGAGACGGCCGCCGAGACGACGAAGACGCTGCTGCACCACGCCCAGGCGAACGGGACGGAGACGGCGTTCGACCTGAACTACCGGACGAAGCTCTGGTCGCCCGCCGAGGCCGCCGCGGGCTACCGCGAGCTGTTCCCCTACGTCGACGTGCTCGTCGCCCCCATCAGCGACGTCCGGACCTGCCTCGACCTCGACGGCGACGCCGTCGAAGTCGCCAACCATCTTGCCTCGACGTACGACTTCGATACGGTCGTCGTCACCCGCGGCGACAGCGGCTCGCTCGCGCTCCACGACGGCGAGGTCGCCGAACAGGGCGTCTTCGAGGCTGACACCTTCGACGCCATCGGCACCGGCGACGCCTTCGTCGGCGGCTTCCTCGCCCAGCGCGTCGCGGGCGCAGACCTCAAGGACTGTCTGGCCTACGGCGCGGCCACCGCGTCGCTCAAGCGGACCATCGGCGGCGACGTGGCACTCGTCACGCGCGAGGAAGTCGAGCGAGTCGTCACCGACGAGGGCGACGCCATCTCGCGGTAGTCGGCCCGACGCGACCACGGTCCCTCACCAAGAAACCCCGCAGCGTCTTCCGGTTTTCTGTGCCCTCGACGCCCACCCGACACAACACCTAATCCGCTCGGCTCCGAGGCTCCGACAATGCACGTCGTCATCATCGGTGCCTACGGGAGCGCGGGCGTCGCCGTCGCCGAGTCGCTCACCGACCACGTCGGTCGCGAGATCGACCGGCTGACCCTCGTCGACAACGGCGAGCCCGGCGGCGGGCTCTGTATTCTCAAAGGCTGTATGCCCTCGAAAGAGGTCCTCTCGGCGGCGGCCCACCGGTATCAGGCCCGCCACGACCACCGGCTGGACGGCGAGCCACCCACGATCGACCTCGAAGCGACGGTGGCGACGAAAGACGACCACGTCCTCGGCTTCGCCGAACACCGCCGGGCGGCCGTCCACCGGATGGCGGAGACGGAGGGCGTCGAGTTCCTCCACGGAACGGCAACGTTCGTCGACGACCACACCGTCCGCGTGCGCGACATCGACGGCGAGGCGGGCGAGCGGGAACTCGACGCCGACTACGTCGTCGTCGCCACCGGCTCGTCCGTCCACGTCCCCGACTTGCCCGGCATCGACGACGTCGACTACATGACGAGCGCGGACGTGCTCGACGCGACCGAGTTGCCCGACTCGGGCGTCGTGATGGGCTTCGGCTACGTCGGCATGGAACTCGTCCCCTACCTGAAAGAGGCGGGCGTGTCTGATCTCACTGTCATCGAACACGACGACCGGCCGCTGGACGAGGCCGACCCTGCCTTCGGTGACGAGGCACTCGCCATCTACCGCGAGGAGTTCGGCGTCGAGATTCTGACCAACGCCGCCGAGCAGTCGGTCGAGGAGATGGACGACGGCGGCGTCCGGCTCCGCGTCGAGAAAGACGGCGAGCGCGAGGTCGTCGAGGCCGAGCAGCTCTTTCTCTTCACCGGCCGCCGTCCCACCGTCGACGGACTCGGGCTGGAGAACACGCCGCTGTCGGTCGGAGCGGACTGGGTCGACGACACGATGCAGGCTAGAGATGCGGAGACCGTCTTCGTCGTCGGCGACGTCAACGGCAAGGAACCCATCCTGCACGTCGCAAAGGAGCAGGGCTATCTCGCCGCCGACAACCTGCTGGCCCACGCTCGGGGCGACGCGTCCGAGATGGTCGACTACGAGAACGTCCACCACCACGTCGTCTTCTCGGCGGCGTCGGTCTACCCCTACGCCCGCGTCGGCCACTCGCGGGCCTCCGCCGAGGCGGCGGGGCTGGACTTCGTCGCCGTCTCCCGCGACGCCAGCGACGATGGCGTGTTCAAGACGAAGGCGACGCCGCGGGGGCGGGCGACGCTCGTCGTCGACGCCGACGACGGTACGGTGTTGGGGTATCAGGGGCTGCACTACCACGCCGACGTGATGGCCAAGACGATGCAGGTCGCCGTGGAGCTGGGGCTGGACGTCCACGAGCTGCCCGACCGGGCGTACCATCCGACGACACCGGAGATCCTGGATGGTTTGTTCCGGGCGGCGGCAGAACTCACCCGGTAGGGGAAAACACCGTTGTCGACCGGGGGCGTAGAGGGGGCTATGTTGGAGACGCTGCTCGGTGACGAGGTCCATCCCTCGGGTAAGTATATCGCCGAAGTCATCTACGGCGCGAACGACGGCATCGTGACGACCTTCGCGGTCGTCGCCGGTGTCGCGGGCGCGGCACTCGACCCCACCATCGTCCTCATCCTCGGGGCGGCAAACCTCTTTGCGGACGGCTTCTCGATGGGGATGAGCAACTTCCTCAGCCGACGGTCGGAGGCCGACTACGAGGCCGCACGTGGCAACGAGGTCGACCACGACGGCAAGACGCCGGGGCGGACCGCACTCGTCACCTTCCTCGCGTTCGTCGTCGCCGGGGCACTCCCGCTCGTCCCCTACGTCCTCGTCATCGAACCGCTGTTTCGCGTCTCGATCCTCTTTACCGGCATCGCCTTCTTCGTCGTCGGCGCGAGCCGGAGTTTCGTCACGCGGCGTAGCTGGGTCGTCAACGGCGGCGAGATGTTCGCCGTCGGGATGCTCGCGGCGACCGTCGCGTTCGTCGTCGGCACGTTGTTGAAGGGAATCGCGTGAGCGACGCTCCCAGCCCATCGCCCGTCGTTCGGCGCAAACAGCATGATGGATGAGCGCGTAGTTCCCCCATGACCCGCTCTTTCGACACGCTCGTCCTCGCCACCGACGGTAGCGATGGCGCGACGCTCGCGGCCGACCACGCCGTCTCCCTCGCGGGGGCATTCGATGCGACGCTCCACGTCCTCGGCGTCGTCCCGCCGTACGAAGGCCCGGATAACGGAGAGACGCGCGACCACGTCCACTCGTCGCGACGCCGCCGCGCCGAGGCGTTCGTCGAGACGGTCGCCAACCGCGCTCGCGGCCGCGGTGTCGACGTGGTGAGTGCCGTCGGCTCGGGCGTCGTCCACCGCACGGTTCTCGACTACGCGGAGAGCAACGATGCCGACCTCGTGCTCGTCGGCAGCCACGGTCGGAGCGGGCTGGCCGAGACGCTGTTCGGCAGTACGGCCGCCCGCGTCGTCACGGGCGCGACCGCGCCGGTTCTCGTGGCCGGGGGTCCGCGGACGAAACAGCCCGACTACGAGACGATTCTGCTGCCGACCGACGGCAGTACGGGTGCGGACGCGGCCGTCCGCCACGCCGAGGCGTTGGCGACGGCGTTCGACGCGACGGTCCACGTCCTCTACGTCGTCGACGTGAGCGTGTTCGACCCCGACGTCGTGGTGGACCTCATCGGCGGCTACGAACGGATGGGCGCGCGGGTCACGAGCGAGGTCGGCAGCCGCTTCGAGACCGCAGACATCGAGACGGTGACGGCGGTCCGCCGTGGCCGCCCCGCGCGGACGGTACTGGACTACGCGGCGGAAATCGACGCCGACCTCATCACGATGGGCACGCACGGTGCCAGCGGCCTGGAGTCGCTGCTGCTCGGCAGTACGACAGAGCGAGTCCTGCGGGCGGCCGAGCGGCCGGTCCTGACCGTCCACGCGCGCCCGGCGACCGTCGAGTGAGGAGTTACTCGCTGCCCGTGCCCGGCACGTCTTCTTCGGGCAGCCGCTTCACCCGGACGCGGCTGATACGGTTGCCCTCGGCGCCGTCGACCGTGAGCGAGACGCCCGCGACTTCGACGGTGTCGCCCACGTCGCCGATGCGGCCCAACTTGGTGTTGATGAGTCCCGCGACCGTCTCGAAGTCGCCCTCACGGGGCAGACCGACGTCGAGGAAGTCGTTGATTTCGCCGACGGTCACCTCGCCCTTGACGAGCAGGCCGTCGGACGTCGGGCGGATGAGCCGTTCCTCGCCGACTTCGAATATCTCGCCGACGATCTCTTCGAGGATGTCCTCGATGGTGATGATGCCCTCCATCTCGCCGAACTCGTCGAGGACGATGACCATCGGGACGCGTTTCTCCTGCATCTCGGTGAGCAGGCTGTCGATCTCGCGGCTCTCGGGCACCTGGAGCGTCGGCAGGAGCACGTCGCGGAGGTCCAATCCCTCGCGGGCGGCGCGCTCGACGTCGCGGATGTCGGCGATGCCGAGCATCCGGTCGAGAGCCTTCTCGTAGACCGGGAGGCGCGTCATGCGGTTGGCCGAGCAGATTTCGATGACCTCGTCGAGCGGGGTGTCGACGTCGACGCCGACGACGTTGACGCGGGGCACCATCACCTCGCGGGCGGTGGTCGAACTGAGGTCGAAGACGCCCTGGACCATGTCGCGCTCGGCCTCGTCGATGGCACCGACGCGCTCGCCCGTCGTCAGGAGCGACTCGATCTCCTCGCGGGTGACGTAGGGTCGCTCGATGTCCTGGCCGCCGCCGGTGACGCGGTTGATGCCACGGGAGACGATGTCGAAGAAGCCCACGATGGGATAGAGTGCTTTCTGGATAAGTTCGAGCGGGCGAGCGACTCGCAGTGCCAGGGACTCGCTGTTGGCGACCCCGTAGGACTTCGGCGAGATTTCGCCGAAGACGAGGACGAGTCCGCTCATCAAGACGGTGGAGACGACCGCGCCCGTCGTCGGGTTGAACAGTCGGGCGAGGACCGCGGTGGCGATAGAGGCCATCGCGATGTTGACGATGGTGTTACCGACGAGGATGGTCACGAGCAGCCGGTGGGGGTCCTCGCGGAGGCGACGCAGCGGGGCGACGAGTTTCTCCGGGCCACGCTGGAACAGCGCGTTCAGCCGGTGGCGTTCCAGCGAGAAGATGGCGATCTCGCTCCCCGAGAAGAAGGCACTGCACACGAGTAAGACGACGACAGCTCCCGCGCCGACGAGTGTCGACGCGTCAACGACCTGTACCATGTTTCCCCATTCACCGACCGGGACATAGAACCTTGGTACGCGGTGGGACAGTCCGCGTGGCAGGCGGGTGGCTGCGTCGTCGGCCCAGCCGGTCCCAGCGAGCGTATTGACTGGAGTGACTGCGCGAACGCTCGTGAGACCGACCGAGAAGTCGGGGCGACCCACGAGACCAACCGGCTTAAGAACGTTCCACCGCAACCCGAATCCATGGAACTGACGACGAGCGGCCGGTTCCGCGTCCTCGACAGCCCTCGCGAGCGACCGGAACTCCTCCTCATCGACCTCGAGAGCCTCGACCCGACGTACGTCCGGACCGACGGCTACGACAGTGTTCTCGATGACATCGTCGCCGGACTGCGCCCCGGTTTCGTCGTCGAGGCGACCTTGGCGTGGACCGAGGAGGGAACCCCACGGTTCTCGTCGCTCTCGGTCGACGAGCGCACGCGAATCGAGTTCGTCGACGACGTGACGGGGCTGTTCGAGGCCGCCCGCGAGACGTGGCAGAACGCCGAGGCCGACAACGAGGGCATGAACTCCCGCGTGACGTACGACACCGACGGCGCGGCCAACGGCGTCCTCTACGTCTTCGCCGAACAGCCCGGCGCGCGCGACATCTTCGAGGAGTTCAAGAGCGGCGTCCTGCCGCTGGAGCCGCTCATCGACCGGGTAAACGAGAACAGAGACGACGACGACCAACGCGAGGTGTTCGTGATGCGCCCCGCCGACGACCCGTTCGTCGTGGTCTACATCGTCTTCGCCGCCGACGGGATGCTGGCGAACACCGTCCGCGACACGTACGACTGCCCGCGGGAGTGAGAGCGACCCGTTACAAAACCGGCGTCCGAGCCGTTTGCGGCCGACTTAGCCGTCGATAGCACCGAACCCAAACTGTTCAGGGCGAGGCTGTTTGGTGGCCGAGAACATCGTGTGTGTCATGCACAGCCACTGACTCACGCCTTCACAGCGTTCACTCCTCGACGCGCAGCTCCGGCGGCTTCCCGCTGCTTCCCAGTCGGCGCTTCCGGCTGACGTAGACGTGGACTGCCCCCGAGACGGTGAAGCTCACCGCCATGAACAGCGACCAGGTGACCTGGTCGAAGGTCGTGAAGGGAGCCACGGGCAGCAACTGCGTCGCGAGGAGCACCGACAGCCAGAACGCCCCGAGGATGAGGTAGTAGACGCTCCAGGGGATCTCGCGGCCGGGAACGATGTCGACGTAGATGTCGAAGTCGACCGCCCGCGAGGTCAACTCGACCGTCCCGCTCCGGTCGTCGAAGGAGATGATGCCCGACTTCGCCATCCGCGGGAGATGCGTCTGTTGCAGCGAGTTGTAGACGCTGCGGCGCATCTTGTGGGTGACGCCCTGTAGCTCCACGTCGTTCTCCCAGGCCGTCAGCTGTGCCGAAAGCTCCCGCAGCTCGACCGGTTCGTCGCGCTGAAAGAGGTAGTGCAGCACGTACCGCCGTCGCCGGTTACTCAGGATGTGAAACAGCTCGTCAGTCGAGAGCTCCTCGTCCCCCGAACCGTCACTCTCCGCATCCGCCGCCCCCTCCCCCGCCGCCCGTTGTTCTGTTTGGAGAGACATTGACGTCTGAGATACAGTTCAGCAGTCAACATAAACCCGATACCACCATTGTACGGTACTCGGTCTCGTCGAATCGTTTATCTCGTTCATCGACGGCTGGTGAAAACGGTAGTAAACCGTGTCACCTGGGCCTGAGAGCCGGTTTAACGAGTGATTGTGCTCGTTCTGTGACCCATTACGTGAACGCATGGGGCGGATGAATACGTAGTCCGGGTTCGAGGAGGAGAACAGACACACCATCACGGTCGCTGTCTCCACAACTCTCGACTCAGAACTATGTATCTCCGACCCAGCCGCTCGACCGGACGACCGCCTTCGGACGCCGCCTCTGTCTCCCTCCCGGTTCCGATAGCCGTCTCACGATACGACGTCTCACGACGTGACTGCCGACCCGTAGGAGTGGCCATCCCGACCACGCCCTCGGGTCGAACCCGAGCCTGGAGCGACCTGTGACCGGCGACGTCCGTCGCCGCACGGAGGGGGGCGCGTTCGAGACCGTCGCCGCCGACGAACTCCGCTCGGGCGACGTCGTCTCGGTCGGTGTCGGCGAGCGACTTCCGGTCGATGGCATCGTCCACAGCGGCATCGCCGTCGTCAGCAGCGGTGACACCGAACGGGAGACCGACACGGGTGACCGCCTCCCGGCAGGAACCGTCGTCGTCGCGGGTGCCCTCTTGGTCGAAGTCCGCCCCCGTCGCGCGCTCGTCGCGTGGTTCTTCGGTGGCGTCGCGGCCCTCGCTGCCGCTCTCGCCGCGGCCGTCGTGCCGTTCGTGACCCGCCGGAACGTCCTCGTGGTGCTCGTCGCCGTCGTCGTCCTCGCGGGGACCGGAATCGGCTTCGTCGGCACGCTGTTCGGCGACTCGAACGTGGCCGCGCCCTCGGACGGCCCGACCCAGCAGTCGGCTGGCGGCGGGCTGGACGTCGTGACGTCGCCGTCGTCGACGCCGGAGCCACCCGGGGGCACGACGTCCCAGTCGACGACCGACGGGAGCGACCCTCCGACCGACGACCCCACCGACCCCTCGGCCGACGACCCGACCGGGACGAACGCGAGGACGACCACGCCGATGCCCGACGACCCGGTGACGCTGACGGTCGACGCCGTCGTCGCCGACCCGGTCTCCGTCCAGTCCGCCATGGGTACCGTCGGTCGGGTCGACGGCAGCCTCGACGGCGACCTCCGCTGGACCGGGAGCGTCGACACCGTCACGGTCGAGGTGCATACGTGGAGCGAAGCCGACGGCTGGGCACTCGCCCGTGCGCGAACCGTCGCGGCCGACAGCTCCACGCTCACCCTCGCGGAGGCCTTCGGGACGACCGACCTCGTCTACCTCGACGCCACGCGGTCTGCGGTGTACGACAACTCCCTCGACGGGACCGAAGCGACGCACACCTCGTTCGTCTCGGTTCGAGCCGTCGCCTCCCGCGGCGACACCGCGGTCGCACAGGCCCAACAGACCGTCTCGTACCGGCTCGTCGTCGAGAACACCCGGCGGTCGACGGGTGGCGGTGGGGACCCGACGCCGCCGACCCCCACGCCGTCCACGTCGACGCCGACCACGACGCCATCAACGTCGACGCCATCGACGCCGACCGCGACTCCCACGGCCACCCCGTCCGAGCCGCCCGCGGTGCGTCTGACGCTGGTCTCCGGGGCACCGACCGACCTCTTCACCGGCGACGGTCTCGCGCCCGGCGCGCAGCGACGGTCGAGCATCGTCGTCCGAAACGACGGCAGCGACGCCGGGGTCCTCTCCCTGTCGAACCTGTCGGTCCGAAGCGACGAGAACGGACGGACGGACCCCGAGCGGGCGGTCGACATCACGGGCGACGACCCCGGCGTGGGCGAAGGTGAACTCGCCGACGCGGCCACGGTTCGGGTCTACGCCGTCCGCGACTCGGGCCAGCGGCTCTTCGCCGTCGGCGACGTGGCCACCTTCGTCCCCGCCTCGTCGCTTGACGGCGTGGCCGAACTCGACTTCGGGAGTGTCGGTGCCGGTGAGACCGTCGAGATCCGCGTCGAATACCGGATCGACACGAGCGTCGGCAACGAGATCCAGACGGACTCGGTCGAGGCCGACTTCGAGATACGGCTCAGACAGGCGACGCCGTCGCTGGCGGACGCGCTCTTCTCGTAACCGACGTGTGACCCCGGCGAACCACACGAGTCGGCTGCTACCAATCCGCACTATTTATCATACATAAACGGACAGTCCCGAATACAGATGGCAAACATCGTCCGTCGGATGGCAGAGGGGAGTTCGAAGCTCGTCGAACGCTACTTGCCGGAGGCCTTCCTATTCGCGGTGCTCTTGACGTTCGTCGCCTACGGACTGGCGTTCGCCTTCGTCGAACCGGCTGGAAGTGCGGTCGCCCACGCCGAGGCGATTCTCACGACCGGCTGGTACGGTGGCTTCTGGAATCTGCTCTCCTTTGCGATGCAGATGACGCTCATCCTGATGACCGGCTACGCGCTGGCGCAGACCGACGTCGTCGACGCGCTGCTGGCACGGCTCGCCCGCATTCCGTCGAGTGAGCGGAGTGCGGCCGCGCTCGTCCCCGTCGTCGCCGCCGTCGCCTCCTTCGTCCACTGGGGACTCGGTCTCGTCGTCGGCGGTCTGTTCGCCCGGAAGGTCGCCCAGGAGGTGCGGGGCATCGACTTCCCGGTCATCGTCGCCGGCGCGTACGCCGGCTTCGTCGTCTGGCACGGCGGGCTTGCCGGGTCGATTCCGCTGACGCTCAACTCCACGGGCGACGCCGGCAACTTCCTGCTTGCCAACGGGACGCTCGAAGCGACCATCGGGACGGCCGCGACGATCTTCACGCCGATGAACCTCGTGCTCTTCGCGGTCATCGCGTTCGTCTTCCTGCCGGGACTGTTCGCGCTGATGTACCCCGAGGACGACGACAAGAAGACGCCCATCGACCCCGAGACGGTCGCCACCGACGGCGGTGAGACGGTCTCGGGCGCGACGGTCCACGCGGCCGACGACATGACGCTCGCCGACCGCATCGAACACTCGACACCGCTCGCCGTCGGGACCGGGCTCGTCGGCATCGCCGCGGTCGGTCTCTACTTCGCAAACGGCGTCGCCAACGGCGTCATGCCGTGGAACAACCTCAACCTCAATATCGTCAACTTCGGCTTCCTCTTTCTCGGCCTGACGCTCCACGGGTCGGCCGCGGCCTACATCGACGTGATGAAAGAGGCCGTCGAGAACGTCTGGGGCATCATCATCCAGTTCCCCTTCTACGCGGGCATCATGGGCATCATGGCCTACGCCCCGGAGGGCTCGACCAGTCTCGCGACGCAGATCGCCCAGGGCATGGTGCAGGTCTCGCCGGAGGGCGCGCTCCCCGCCATCGCCTTCCTCACGGCAGGCATCGTCAACGTCTTCGTCCCCAGCGGCGGGGGCGAGTGGGCCGTCATCGGTGAGACGCTCGTCACGGCGGCCGAAGCCAGCGGGACGAGTATCCCGCGGGTCGCGATGGCCGCCGCGTGGGGTGACGCCTGGACGAACATGATTCAGCCCTTCTGGGCGATTCCGCTGCTCGCCATCAGCGGCCTCTCCGTCCGCGACATCATGGGCTACTGCGTGATGGTGCTGCTCGGCACTGGCGCGATTATCCTCGTCGGCGTGACGGTCCTCCCGATGTAGGCGCGGCACTCACGTCACACCGCTTTCTCGCCGAAGCACTCCCCGAGAACCAGCCGTCGCTCTCGGCGACACACCTACTGGCGGTGTGTCAGCGGTACGCCTTCCGGAAGAACGCCAGCGCGGCCCCGAACATCGTGAGGTTGCCGAAGAAGGCCAGCCGTTCGCCGCTCGCGTCCTCCTCGTTCCAGAAGTCGTGCATCGTCGGCGTCACGATCGCGAGAAACGTGACGACTGCGCCCGTTGCGAGCCGCGGGAACCGCCACAGCGCGACGCCGAGACCGCCGAGAAGCATCGTCCCCGACCCGAGCGGGGCCGCCAACTCGGGCAGCGGGACGCCTGCGGATTCGGCGTACTCGACGTTGTCTTCCATGTCGCGGAAGTCTTCCGAGGCTTGCAGGGCGAGACCGAGACCGAACAGGACGCGGCCGAGCGATGCGACGGTCGAACCGGACGCTCTGTCCGTCTCCGTGGAATCGTCTGCCATGTGTTCACACACTCACGGCTGCGACAAGACGGTTCGGGAAGGTGACGGTTTCGTGGCGGCCGACGGAGCCGCCGGGAGGTCGACTTATGCGTTCAGACTCCCAACGGTCGTCCGTGCTCGGCCTCCGGTTCTTCGTCTGTCCGCGCTGTGAGACCGTCTACGCCCTCCCGGAGGAGGAACGGTGCCAGCGATGCGGCGACGTCCACCTCGACGAGATTACACGGACGATGTGGGACGACTCGTCTTTCTTCTCACCGGATGGAAACGACGACTGAGACCGTCGACGCGTCCCCGAGAACACAAGAGTCAAACGAGCCACGCCGCTCCACTCGGGTATGAGTGACCCCGCCGTGTCGGCCGACGAGGAGGTCGTCCACGCCGTCCGACGCGCGCTCGCCAAACACGGCTACGCGCGGTTGACGACGAAGAACGTCGCCGCCGAGAGCGACAAGAGCGAGGCGGGACTGTACTACCACTACGACTCGAAAGACGAGATGGTGGCCGCCTTCCTGGCGTGGTCGACCGGCTGGCTCGCCGCCGAACTCGACGACCTCGACGCGACGGACCCCGAGAGCCGACTCCGCGAGGCCTGCGACCGGCTGTTCGTCACCACCGACGACGAGGAACGCCGCGGCGTCAACGTCGCCGTCATGGAGCTGCTCTCGCACGCTCCGCACAACGAGACGCTCCGCGAGCCGCTCGTCGAACTCGAACGCCACGTCGTCGACACGCTGACCGACATCGTCACCGACGGCGTCGAACAGGGCGTCTTCCGCGACGTCGACCCCCGAGCCACCGCTGCCTTCCTCGTCGCCGCCACCGACGGCTCGACCGGCTTCTATCTCGCCCTCGGTCTCGACGAGTTCGAGCCGCTGCTCCGCGACGGTCTCTCGGCGTACATCGACTCGCTGCTCGTCGACGACGCCTAACGGTTATCGAGTCGTCGACTCCTCGGCTCCGTCGACTCCGCGGTGCCCGTCGCTGGCGACATCGTACCCGCGGACCCGTCGTTCGGTGTGGACGAGGCCGTATTACGTGTGGGACAACCCCGTTTCACTTTGGATTCCAAAGAATCCTCGTTGGAAACCAGAGAGTTCGCAGCGATAACGGAGTTAAACGTAGAGACCGTATCTGTACGTGAGGAAGCTTCGCTTCCCAAGGAGTGAGTTACGATGGCTACGACGACAAACACTACCCAACTGGTCGTGATCGCACTGGCCGCACTAGCCGTGCTCGTCTTCCTGCCCACGCTGTTCATGGGTGGCGGGATGATGGGCTACGGTGGCGGGATGATGGGACCGATGTACGGCACGGACGCACCCGGCTGGATGCTCTTCGTCGGCGCGCTCGGCCAACTGCTGATGCTCGCGCTCCTCGTCGGTCTCGGCTATCTCGGCTACAAGGCACTGACGAACACCGGTGGACGGGCCGACACCGCGATGGAGGAACTCCGCGCCGCGTACGCCCGCGGTGACATCGACGACGACGAGTTCGACCGTCGGAAGGAACGGTTACAGGACGAGACGTGAGACGCGGTCTCGTCCGTCAGAGGCCCATCGCGCGGATCTGTTCTTGATACCGGGCACGGATCGTCACTTCCGCCACCCGTGCGACGGCGGCGACCTCTCGTTGCGTCATCCGTACGTCACAGAGGAGACACGCCGCATAGAGCGCGGCGGCGGCGAATCCCGTCGGTGACTTCCTCGACAACAGACCGGCCGGCTGATGACGATTCCGTCACCGACTCGGTCTCTCGTGAGTGCGAGGAGGATACGATACCGATACCGGTGGTCGATGGTGTCGGTCAGGCTGGGCTGTGCGTGGATGTCTCTCTCGGCGGTGTTTTTCCGGTTCATGGGTGCTGGTGCGGAACACGACGCTATGTGATGCGTACCGCGCGACCGGCGCGCGCAGAGAACAGGAACAGGCCACACGAGTATCCCGTGTCAAGAGCCCTCGTCGACGGGTCGACTCGGGCGAGCGCACAGTGTGAGACTGTGGTCCATAGAGAAACAAGGCTCCGTAGACGGATGTTGTTGGTGGTGAGTCCCCCACCCGACGGCCACTGGAACGCACCGAGTACGCGCCGTACGTTGTGTTATCCCGCTGGGGCACGAACCGAGTGTATGCGACGATACGAGGCAACCTTCGAAATCGACTCAAAGGCGGATGCATACGCGATACACCGAATCCTGGAGCGGGTGTACGACACGGTACGAGAGGAGTCACAGAACGACCGCGTGGGGTCGGACGACGCATCGACGTTGCTCGACGAGTTTCGGACGCTTCGCGATGCGGCGGCGCGGCCTGCGAGTGGCTCCTTGACAATCACGTACGAACGAGACGACGAGTCTGCCCGCTGAGGACATCCGCCGCCAGTGGTCGTCGCAGTCACAGGAGTCAAACCGTAGATACCAGCCCTTTTGCCTCGCCGACACATCACTCACGTATGTCTTTCTCCGCGCCCGCCCTCTCGCTTCAGGGGGTGGCTTCGACTTCTGTGACTGTGGACATGCTCGTCGTCTTCGCAGTCATCCTCCTCGCGCTCGTCCTGTTTGCCACCGAGTGGCTCCCTATCGACGTGACGGCGATTCTGCTGATGGTCCTGCTGATGGTCCTCGAACCGTGGACACAGATTTCACCACGAGAGGGTATCTCGGGGTTCGCCAGCCCCGCGACGATAACCGTCCTCGCGATGCTCATCCTCAGTACGGGCATCAACCGGACCGGTATCGTCCAGAAAATCGGCCAGAAGATGGCCGCGTACGCCGGCTCCGACCAGCGGAAGCAACTCGCGGCGACCATCGGTATCACCGGGCCCATCTCCGGCTTCATCAACAACACGCCCGTCGTCGCGATTCTCGTCCCGGTCATCGCCGACCTCGCCCACGAGGGGAAGACGTCGCCGTCGAAGCTCCTCATGCCGCTGTCGTTCGCCTCGATGATCGGCGGGACGCTCACGCTCATCGGCACGTCGACCAACATCCTCGCGAGCGACATCGCCGCGCAGCTCGGCGAACAGTCACCCGAGCTCGACCTGCAGGCGTTCGGTATGTTCGAGTTCACCCAGCTCGGCATCGTCGTCTTCGCCGTCGGGTCGCTGTACCTCATGACGATTGGCGTGCGGCTGCTCCCCGAACGGGTGCCCGTCGAGGACGACCTCGTCGAGGAGTACGCTCTCCAAGAGTATCTCGCAGACGTCGTGGTTCCGGCGAGTTCGTCGCTGATCGGCCAGACGGTCGGCGAGGCGTTGGGTGACGAAGAGCTGGACATCGACGTGCTCCAACTGATCCGGTACGGCGAGCGGTTCGACGAACCGCTGGCTCGCAAGGAGATTCACGAGAACGACACGCTCCGTGTACGGACGAACCGCGAGACGCTCGAACGGATCATGGACGCGGAGGGACTCACGCTCCTCGGCGGCCCCCAGAGTGAGGAGGACCTCCACGAGGACGACGAGGAGCCGGTGCTCGTCGAGGTCGTCATCCCGTCGGGGTCGTTCCTCGTCGGCGAGACGCTCTCCAGTTCGACCTTTCGGCAGCGCTACGACGCGAACGTCCTCGCGTTCCGGTCACGCGGCGCGGTCGTCCGCGACCGGTTCGAGGACATCCGGATCCGCGTCGGCGACACCCTCCTCGTCCAGGCACCGCCCGACAGCCTCACCCGCCTCGTCCAGAACGAGGACTTCATCGTCGCCCACGAGTTCGACGACGTGAACTACCGCGACGAGAAGATTCCCTTCGCCGTCGCCATCATCGCCGGCGTCGTCGCGCTCCCGGCACTGAACGTCCTCCCCATCGTCGTCTCGGCGCTCGCCGGTGTGGTCGCGATGATCTTCACCGGCGTGCTCAAACCGAACGAACTCTACAAGTCCGTCGAGTGGAACGTCATCTTCCTCCTGGCGGGCGTCATCCCCCTCGGGACGGCCCTCCAACAGACGGGGGCCGCCGCGCTTCTCGGGGACGCTGTCGCCTCGACGGCGACGTTCCTCCCGGTCATCGGGGTTCTGTGGGTGTTCTACATCGCGACCGGGCTCTTGACCAGCGTCATCAGCAACAACGCGAGTGTGGTGTTGATGATCCCCGTCGCCGCGAGTGCCGCACAGTCGGTCGGCGCGAGTGCCTTCGCCTTCGTCCTCGCAGTGACGTTCGCGGCCTCGACGGCGTTCATGACGCCCGTGGGCTATCAGACGAACCTCTTCGTCTACGGCCCCGGCGGCTACACCTTCTCGGACTTCCTCCGCGTCGGTGCCCCGCTACAGCTGCTCCTGTCGGTGGTGACCGTGCTGGGCATCGCGTTCTTCTGGGGCCTTCGAGTGTGAGTCCCGTTCGCACCACGAACCGCACGGGCACCTGACGACGGTGACGTCCCGGTGCACGACTCGGTGAGGCTCCCCCCGAGCAGTTGGCAATCCTCGACTACGTCTGTGTGTGACGGACGAACTCACCGAGGTCCTCTTCGATGAGTGTCGCGACGCGCTCGCTGTATCTCCAGAGTGCTGCGTTGAGTCGTTCTTCGGTCTCGTCGTCGAGTTCGTCGAAGCCACGAAGGACGGAGTCTTTGGTGATCTGAGGGTGGTACACACAGACAACTCCGAGGGAGATATCTGAACTGGAGGTTCCGGCCGTGTGGATTCCGTACTGGTCAGTGCCCCAGACACCATCACCCCCACGTCGCTCGAGTTCAGAATCGAGGCTGTCGAGGAGACGAACTTCTTCCTCGGTGAGGAGCGTCTCGTCACCCTCGAAGAGTTCGGCGTATGCCGCCGTCCGGGCACGATTCGTCCACTCGGCCATGTGTGATCTCGCACGTACCACGAGGTGTCGCTCGTCTGGAAACTCTGCCATGTCTCTCTAGAAGGAGGCCAGACGAATCAACGTTCGTACGGTAAAACAGAACGGCAGGCCTGAGGGCGACATTGTTGCGCAAGGCATGCTGCCGAGTGCTGTTCAGACATTCCAGAAAAGACGGGTCAACAGAGATTTGTGGAGACCTTCTTTATTCGACTCGGAGCGTAACAGAACTTGCTTCGTAGTCTTCCAGGATCGCACTCTGCCCTCCGACACTCACTTCTCCTTCGTCTGTCTCAAGGAACAGACTCGTCTGCAACGTATATTCATTCGTTGCTGGGTCGACGAGTGCCTGACGAACTTGGCTTACCTTTCCAGAAACTATCTCTCCCTCCTTCGTTTCGACGTCTGCCAAGAGATCCGCTCCCGCATTCAAATGGAGCCTGGCCTGGAAGACAGCTTGGCGGAACCAGTCGTACGTTTCCGGGAGCGGGTCCGGGTCGGTGACGAACACTTCGGTCCCGGCTGGCCAGTAAGCGCTGAAGAACATCCCGTGAATCGAACCTGCGAGGTGTTTCTCAGAGACTGCGACACCGTCGCCAACGTCGTGCGTTCCGGATAGCAAGAGAGCGTCACCCACCAAGGCCGATTGGTGGACCGACGGATTCGTCGACTGCGTGTCCGTCGCGAACATGAACAAGATATTCTCGCTCCAACAGCGAACGACGTCCGCAACACCGCTGAACCGCTCTTCTGCTTCCTCGAAGTCCTCAACGTCTTGTACTAACAGAAACACAAGCACGTCTCGTTCTCTCGCAGCCTGAAGCTCTTGTTCGATCTCTGGATAGATGCGTTCTGGAATCGCAACGATGACCTCTCGTTGCGCTTGTGAGATGGCCTCTCGAAGCCGTTTGAGAGCCGTCTCGTGAGATTTCACCATCTTGAGCTCAGGCGTCTGTGGCTTCGTGTCGTTGAATCGGGTTTTCAGAACGGGTGTAATCGAGTCAATTCGACTCGACAACGCAGCCATCGACTCTTCTGGAGGGACTGCACGAATCGTTTTCGGCGAAGCGTGGTCGTTGACACGGACCAAGCCCCGGTCTTCGAGTCGATCAGTGATGGTGTAGACCGCCTGTTGTGAGACGTCGGCCTCTTCCGAAATCGTACTCGTCGTCGCCTCGCCTAAAGACAACAATGCGAGATAGACGTCGATTTCTTTGTCCGAGAATCCGAAGTCGCCCAGCTCCTCTCTGAGCATCGCGTCGTCTTGCTCACCGTGCTGAGACATTATACTGGTAGTTAGGGTTCATTGATTAATTTGATTGTCCATTCGTCTGGGTTCGGAGAGGTCGTCGACGGAAGTCTGTATCGTCGATTCAGAGGAGCTGTTGCTCGTGTTCGTCAAGTTCCTGTTCGTCCTCTTCGGTCCACATCGATTTCCAGCCACGGAGTGTCTGACGGAACTTCGGAACGTACGTTCGCCGACAGTCACGGAAGAACGCATAGATGCCGTAGACCCAGAAGAAGAACAGCACTGTAACCGCGCTGACGTAGACGACAGTGAGTGTATCGAGCATAGTCAGTTCTCCGACGTGGCGCGCTGGTCGCTCGTCTTTGTGGTGAGGGAACTCACGAGACTGTGACAGAGTGCGTCGCCTGACTGCTGGTCGAACAGGTGGAGATTCGCACGGTCGAAGAGGACCGTGACGTCTTCTTCCTCTGAGAGTTCGAGGTCGGGGTCGACGCTCATCAGTAACTGATCTCCTTTCCGCTGTTCCTCGTCCATCGTGGTGGTTTCGCGGCCACCGTGAGTGAGGTAGACGAAGATCTCGTTACCCATGGGCTCGATGACGTCAGTGGTTGTGTCCACTGGTTTCGTCGGATGAGCGATGTTTTCGGCTGCGTCGGAGAGATGGACGTCTTCGGGTCGAACCCCAAGCGTTACCGAGTCTCCGACAGAGACGTCGAACTCGGTCGGGTCGAAGTCGACAGAGACGAACTCGGACTCGAACCCGTTGGGAGTAACCTCCCCTTCGAGGAAGTTCATCGACGGCGACCCGATGAATCCGGCGACGAAGAGGTTCGCTGGTTCGTTGTAACAGGTCAGGGGTGGCGCGATTTGCTGCAGTTGACCCTCGTTAAGGACTGCGATACGGTCGGACATCGTCATCGCTTCCGCCTGGTCGTGTGTTACGTAGATGATGGTCGTCTCCAGTTCCTTGTGGAGCCGCTGGAGTTCGGTTCGCATGTGGACGCGAAGCTTCGCGTCGAGGTTCGCGAGCGGTTCGTCCATGAGGAACGCCTCTGGTTCGCGAACGATTGCCCGGCCGATGGCGACGCGTTGGCGCTGGCCGCCCGACAACTCCGAGGGCTTCCGATCCAGTAATCCACCGATTTGGAGGATGTCTGCCGCCCGTTCGACTCGGCGGTCGATCTCCTCCTTCTCGAAGTTACGGAGCCGCAACCCGAAGCTCACGTTGTCGTAGACGTCCATGTGCGGGAACAGCGCGATGTTCTGGAAGACCATCGCGATCCCCCGGTCCTTCGGTGGGAGATTCGTGACATCCTTTCCAGCGATCGTAATCTCGCCCTCCGTGGGGAGCGTGAGACCAGCAATCGTCTCCATCGTCGTCGACTTCCCACAGCCCGATGGCCCGACAAGACAGACGAACTCGCCGTCCTGGATGTCCAGACTCATTTCGTTGACTGCCGTTACGTCGTCGTACTGCTTCGTTACGTGTTCGAGTTTAACATTTCCCATAGTGAATCACTCCTTGACTGCTCCGGCGGTGAGACCGCTGACAATTTTCTCCTGTGCAACAACCACGATGAGCGCGACCGGGAGAATCCCGATGAGGCTCGCAGCCGCCATGTAGTTGTACAGACTAGTATACTGGCTCTGGAAGGCCAGAATGCCCCATACGAGTGGGGCACCGTTCTCGGGCTGACCTGTCGTCATCAGGAACGAGAAGAAGAACTCGTTGTAGACGGCGATGAACGTCAGAATTCCGGCGGTTGACAAACCGGGTGCCGAGAGCGGCATGATGACTCTGAACAGTGCACCGATTCGAGTCGTCCCTTCTACCCGTGCTGCGTCCTCGAGTCCGTCCGGAATCTGGCTGTAGAACGTCGTCAGGATGAACACTGACAACGGCAGGAAGAGTCCGCTGAACGGAACGATAATCGCCCCCACCGTATTGAACAGGTCCGGGCTGTGAAGCCCGAAGAGTACCACGTTCCCGGTGAACAGCTTGAACAACGGGAGAATGAACGCTGCTGGTGGGAAGAACGAGATTATCAACAGCAACAGCAGTAGTCCACCCTTCCCACGGAATTCGAGCCGTCCGAACGCGTATCCTGCCAGACTCGAGACGAGCAGGACGTAGACTGTCGTTGCGATGGCGATCACGAAGCTATTGAACATATACAGGTGGAGCGGAACGGTGTTCCACATCTCGACGAAGACCGAGATGTTGAATCCGCGTGGGATCGGTCCCATGTTCACGATGAGGTCATTCGGCGTAAGTGCCAGAACCACGAGCCAGTAGATCGGGAAGAGCGTCGTGAACATGAAGAAGATGAGCGCGACGTAGAACATCGCTCTGTGTACCTTCCCCGGATTGTCGATCGCGCTCTTGACCCAGTGGGTGAAGGGCCCACCACCGTCTCCGGCGTCGTTGTCTTGTGCGGTCGTCATCTATGCACTCCCCCCGATTCCTCGGAGACTATCCACGAACTTCACCAGATACACGAGAATGAACACGCTGATTATCAGTGCAGTAAGGAAGGCCAGCGTTGCTGACGTCCCGTAACGGTTCGACCTGAACGCCGAGATGACGAGACAGGTCATCGACGGGACTGTGCGGCATCCCGACAGTACCTCAATGACACCGTATACTTTCAGCGCGCCCAGCGTGCGGAAGAGCATCCCTACCAGTACTGCAGGCAGAACCAGTGGGAAGGTAATCATCTTGAACCGTTGCCAGGCAGTGGCACCAGCGACTCTACTGACGTCGTAGAGACTCCGGTCGATGCTCTGCATCCCTGCGAGGATGATGAGTGCCATGAACGCGGAGGTCTTCCACGCGTCTGTGAGCGTGATTAGAATGAGTGAGTCTTGGGTGTTCGACAGCGGCGTCGACGAGAATATCCCGAGTTCCTGCAGCGGTGCGACCAAGAACCCAATACTCGGCTCGAACAGGAGATAGAACATCATTCCCTGTACGACTACGGGAACAGCCCACGGAAGAATAATCGCCATCCGGACCCATGCACGGCCACGGAATTCTTGATCGAGTATCAGCGCTTGGGCGAGTCCAACTACCGTTTCGAGAGTGACACTCACAACTGTAAAGACGACAGTGAGTCCCACGGCGTACCAGAAGGAGCCTGGGAGGACCGCGTTGCGTTGGCCGGTCAGTACGTCCACATAGTTCTGAATCCCGATGAAGTCACCGACAGCAACTCCAGTGAGAGCGTCTGCATGGAGTGACATGGTGAACGTGTCTACCAGAGGCCAGAGTGCAACCGCTCCCACCATGAAGAACGCTGGCACCAGCAGGAGGTACGCGTACAGCTCTTCGGGGAGCCCTTCGAGTTTGTTGGCGATGGCGTAATCCGGGCGTGGAAAGCCGTTTGACTGCTTGTTTTCAGTTGCCATTGGACTCGGTTAGACCGACTGCTCCTCGATCTCTTTCAGCTTGCTCGCGAGTTTGTCCATCGCTTGCTGTGGTGACTCGCTGCTCCCCTTCTGCAGTGCCTTGTTGACGGCACTGGCAATGGCACCAGACTGGTCTGGCCAGGCAGTCGTCACCGGTCGTGGGATCGCATTGCTACCCGCAGTTTGCAAGGCGTCCATGTAGCGTCCCATGACGTCAACATTCCGTGCTTCATCGGAGTTGAACACCTCCGGCTTCGGCGGTAAGAGCCCAAGCGTCTCGAACTGCCATAGGGTGAACTCCTTGGACATCTTCGCCTTCAGAACCTCTACCACAGCGTCTTTCTTCTGTGAGTTCGGATTCACGACGGAGTTCCACCCACCAAGTGCCGATGCGGTTCCACCAGTGCCGGTGTACTCGGCTTCGCTCTCTTTGACACCGTACGGCAGTGGCATCACGCCAAGCTTCTCACCGAGCTCTTCCTCTGCCCCGTTTATCGCGATCGAGTAGGGCCAGTTCCGGTGCATAACGGCGTTGCCATTGGTGAACGGCTTCCGGGATGTTTCCTCGGTCCAACCCAGTGTCGCGGCTGGAGCGATGTTACCGGGGATGTCCATCCCGTATTTGTCGTCTTCACCGTGGATGAACGACCGTACCATCTTGATCGCGTCCACGGCACCACCTTCGTTGACTGTAATCGGGCGTTCGTTTACCGGCCCGAACAGGTTCTCGGTGCCACCGAAGTAGGCACCACCCCAGGTCGTCATCCATTCGTTGAAGTCACAGCAGGCCAATCCACCGTAGCTGTCTGCTTGGAACGTGTAGCCGTACTGGATGTCGTTCTGCGCTTTGACGTCAGCAGTAATCTCGGCAAACCGAGTCCAGCTCATCGGTTCCGTTTGCCATCCTTCGGTGTCGTACCCGGCGTCCTCGACGAGGTCCTTCCGATACTGTATCGTCGGGAAATCCGGGAACTCTGGGACCCCGTACAGGGTTCCGTCGGGAGCACTTGCGGAAGCGACGCTCGCCTCGAAGAAGTCGTTCTTGACGGTACTGACCGTGTTGCTGTCCAGTAGCTCTTCTAGACTCTGTACTTGACCCCGCTGTATGAACGGAATTGTCCACCCGGAGTCCATCGTGAAGATGTCCGGCTCTTCCCGACCTGCGGAGAGCCAAGTGCGGTACTGATTGAGCAACTGGTCTGTCGTTGACGGGCCGTCCACGATTTCAACGTAGATGTCCTCCGACAGGCCCGCACTCCACAGTGCTTCGCGAAGTTGGTCTTTGATCCCCGGTGATTCGTTGGCTCCCACGCCAGCGTACTGGCGAACGACTGTCTGGTCCGAACTCGCTTTTTCAGGCTTGTCTCCGCTTCCTCCGCCGATGCAGCCAGCGATTCCAGTGATCCCGCTTGTCACTCCGACCGCTTGGACGAATCGGCGGCGCGAAACTGGTGACCGCGTCTTGTTCTCATTGCCATCGTTCCTCATGGTGCATCTACGATTGTGACATACTCCACAATAAAGATTCTGAATCAAGCAGTTGATTAAGATTCTAGAAACAATTATGTGGACGTCTCTCTTTGGTTTTGGCGAGCAGGAGCAGCTTACGCGATACCTCTCACATCATGAACCCGACACACAGATGCCGACAATCACAGACAGCACAGGTTTTTCACTCCGCTCGGAGCCTCTCGAGGCCGACTCAGCCTGCCGACTTTGACACTGGAACAGGCACCGAGGCTGGTGAGAGTCAATGAGTCAGCCTGCACCCCTCGAACAGGTTGATAAGTCGTGGTGGAAAGAAGCGGTCGTCTACCAGATCTATCCACGAAGCTTCAACGACAGTAATGGCGACGGAGTCGGTGACATCCCTGGAATCACCGAGAAAGTCGACTACCTCGACGAACTGGGCGTCGATGTCGTCTGGTTGTGCCCGGTGTACGATTCTCCGAACGCAGACAACGGGTACGACATCCGCGATTACCGCGCCATCATGGACGAGTTCGGCACGATGGCCGACTGGGAAGAGTTACTGGACGCGCTCCACGCGCGAGATATGCGGCTGATCATGGACCTCGTGGTCAACCACACCTCCAAGGAACACGAGTGGTTCCAACGCTCACGACAGCGCGATGGCAAATACGAGGACTACTACTACTGGCGCGACGGTTCACCGGACGAACCACCGAACAACTGGGAATCGATCTTCGGCGGCCCAGCGTGGTCTTACGACGACGACCGCGAACAGTGGTATCTTCACCTGTTCGACGAAAACCAGCCTGACCTGAACTGGCGTAACCCCGATGTCCGCAAAGACGTGAAAGAGATGATCACGTGGTGGCTGGAGAAGGGCATCGATGGCTTCCGTATGGATGCCATCAACTTCATCTCGAAGCCGGAGGGCCTCCCGGACGGTGACCCAGACGCGCAACTCGTCGGTCACGAACACTACGCTCACGGGCCGCACATCCACGAATACCTCCAGGAGGTGTACGACGATACCCTCGCGAACTACGACACCATGACAGTCGGTGAGATGGGTGGGACGAGCATCGAACAAACCGCCGAGTACCTCATCGAGGGTAACAGTGGGTTGGACATGATCTTCCAGTTCAACCACTTGGCCGTCGACGATGGGCCGAACGGTCCGTGGAGTCTCGATGGGTGGGGCGAGTGGAACCTCACCGACCTCAAAGAAATCGTCACTCGGGCACAAGACGAACTCGCTGCCGAGTTCTGGGAGTCGTTGTTCCTTGGAAACCACGACCTGCCTCGAATCGTCTCTCGCTTTGGCGATGATGAAGTATATCACGAGGAGAGTGCGAAACTCATCGCCACCTTCCTGCTGACGCTGCGTGGAACGCCATACATCTATCAGGGTGAGGAACTCGGCATGACAAACGTCGAATTCGACACCCTCGACGAACTTGACGACGTGATGACCATCGGGAAGGTAAAGGAACTCATCGAAGCGGGCGAGATTGACTCATTCGAGGAAGTACGTGACTTGGTCAACTACCTGAGCCGTGACCACGCACGGACACCGATGCAGTGGTCCAACGACTTTCACGCTGGGTTCACCGAGGGTGAGCCGTGGTTCGATGTCAACGAGAACTACCGCGACATCAACGTTGAAGCCGCACTCGCCGACGAGAACTCCATCTGGCGACACTACCAGTCGCTCATTACCCTCAGACACGAGATGGACACGCTCGTTTACGGCGAGTACGAACTCTTGCTCCCCGACCACGAGCAACTCTACGCCTACACACGGACACTCGGTGACGAGGAAGTTCTGGTTGTCCTCAACTGGTCCGACGCGCCTACGACGTTCGACGCTGCGGACATCGAAACCAGTGAGGCCGAGATACTGCTCAGTAACTACGAGGAATCACCGCAAAACCCACACCAACAGGAGTTCCGGCCGTACGAAGCGGTCCTGTACCGGCTCTAAGCGAATCTCGTGGAAGCACTCGGAAACGAGCCGTGAAGAGGACCACTCGGCTTCGTGCCTTGTGGTCTGTTTTTAAACGATGAGACGACGCGCAGACAACTCGGCTGTCAGCGTTTCAGAATAAATACTGCCGAAATCGGCCGTCATGGGCCCTATCGGATTCGAACCAATGACCACTCGGTTATGAGCCGAGCGCTCTAACCAGACTGAGCTAAGGGCCCGTACGCCGTCTTTCCCGTGGCCGCTTCTTTAGCGTTACCTTGTCGTTTCACGTCCGCACAGTGACCTCACTCTCGTCTCCCGTTCCCTGCGCCTTGCCGTGTGTCATACACCGAACTTTCGGCCGAAGACGAGACTCATCGCTTGTGAGGTAGGTTCGGGAAAATCACGCCGTCGCCAGGACTCGAACCTGGGACCACCTCGTTAACAGCGAGGTGCTCTACCATCTGAGCTACGACGGCTCTTCGCGTCTCTTCATATTCGAGGTTATTTGAAAGCGTTTTCGCTTTCACCTCCCGTAGAAGGGTTTCGATTCCCCACGGCCGACACCGACATCCTTTCGCCGTCGCCGAGGAAACCCGCGGGTATGACTACCGAGGAGGACGCCGACCTCGACGCCGTCGTCGCGGGCGTCCGAGAGCGGGTCGACCCCGCACCGGAGGAGCGCGAACGGCTGACCGAGGCTGTCGACGCGCTCACCGAGCGCGTGCAGGAGGCATTGGCCGACCACGACGTGACGGCCGACGTCGTCCAGGTCGGCAGCACCGCCCGTGGCACGTGGCTCGCTGGCGACCGCGACATCGACCTGTTCGTCCGGTTCCCCGACGAGCTCCCGCGCGAAGACCTCGAACGGCTCGGGCTCGTGGTCGGCCGTCAGGTCCTGCCCGACGGCCACGAGGAGTTCGCCGAACACCCCTACGTCAAAGGTGAGTTCGAAGGCTTCGACGTCGACCTCGTGCCCTGCTACGACGTGCCCGCCGCGACCGACATCCGCTCGGCCGTCGACCGGACACCCTTCCACAACGCCTACCTCCTCGACCGGCTCGACGACGACCTTGCGGGCGACGTCCGGGTATTCAAACGCTTCCTGAAGGGCATCGGCGTCTACGGGAGCGACCTCCGAACCAAGGGCTTCTCGGGCTACCTCTCGGAACTCCTCGTTCTCGAATACGGCGGCTTCGAGCCGCTGCTTCGAGCCGCCGCCGACTGGCAGCCGCCGGTCGAACACGACCCCGAAGACCACGGGACGCGGACGTTCGACGACCCGCTCGTCGTCGTCGACCCGACCGACCCCGAGCGCAACGTCGCCGCGGTCCTCTCGGCCGACAACGTCGCGCGGCTCCAGCACTACGCCCGTGACCTCCTCGCCGACCCACGCGAGGAGCTGTTCTTCCCGCCCGAGCGCGACCGCCTCTCGGCCGAAGAACTCGAGGGTCATCTCGACCGCCGCGGCACGCTCCCGCTCGCCGTCGCCTTCGACGCGCCCGACGTCGTGGAGGACCAGCTCTATCCACAGCTCGAAAAGTCACTCCACGGCGTCGTCGCCGAGTTGGACCGCCGCGGGTTCGAGCCGCTCCGCGCTGCCTCCTTCGCCAGCGAGGGTGAAGACCAGCCGTTCGACCGGGCAGTCCTCTTCGTCGAGGTCGCTATCGCCGAGTTACCGAAGATACAGCGTCACAACGGGCCGCCCGTCCACGTCCGGCAGCACGCGACGGGCTTCTACGAGACGTACGCCGACAGCGACGTCTACGGCCCGTTCGTCGACGGCGACCGCTACGTCGTCGAGCGCGACCGGGAGTTCACGACGCCCGAGTCGCTCTTGGAGAGCGACGCACTGTTCGACGTCGCACTCGGTGCACAGGTGAAACAGCAGTTGAAGGCTGAGTACGAGGTGCTCGTCGGCGACGACGTCGTCGCGTTGACCGAGCGGTTCGGCGTGGAGTTGCGAGACTACTTCGATCCGACTCCCTAATCGAGTGGCACCTACCGTCTACGCGGTCGCCACGACGAGACGGCAGTGTGACACGAAAGCGTAATCATCCGGCCGCGAGGGCGAGGCATATGGACTCCACGACGCTCGATAGCTGGCTCCGTCGGTATGGTGACGCGCTCGTCGCCGTCGGAACGGCGGCCGTCGGTCTCTGGATGCTATTCCGAGGCCACGTGCTGACGGCAGTCTCGTTGGTCGCCATCGGCTCGTTCGGGGTTGCGAGACTGTCGTTCGACTCCGTCCGCCGCTGGACCGACGACCACCGATACGCCTTCCTCGTCGTCCTCCTCGTTCTCCTGGTGCTCGGGGTTGGCGGCGTCTTTCCGACGGCTGGTCTCGACTGAATTCGACTGAATTCGACTGAGCTCGACTGGACACGCTGAGGAGACGGCCGTCACCGCCAGTTGCCAGTTGCCAGTTGCGTCAGTCCAGTCCGTGAATCTCGCGTAACTCGGCGATGAGTTCTTCAGTGTCCTCGTCGGCCTCCTCGTCGGGGTCCATCGGTTCACGGCCGTCGAAGGTCTCGTGGACCGTGGCGACGCCCTCGGAGAGCGTATCCAGCCCGTAGCCGCCTTCGAGGACGAAACAGAGTGCCGCGTCGACTCGTTCGCAGATGCTGCGGACGCGGTCGGTCATCAGCGCGTAGCCCTCCGTCGAGACGCGCATCCGCGAGATGGGGTCGTGACGGTGGGCGTCGAAGCCCGCCGAGACGATGAGCAGGTCGGGGTCGAACCGGTCGAGCGCGGGGGCCAACAGGTCGTCGATGGCGAGCAGGAAGTCGGCGTCGCCCGTGCCAGCGGGCAGCGGGATGTTCAGCGTCGTCCCCTCCCCGTCGCCTTCGCCGGTCTCATCGGCGTCGCCCGTGCCGGGGTAGAGACCGTCCTCGTGGATTGAGGCGTAGAAGACGTCACCCGTGTCGTAGAAGATGTCCTGCGTGCCGTTGCCGTGGTGGACGTCCCAGTCGAAGATCGCGACGCGCTCGGCCTCGCCGTTGTCGATGACGTCGCGGGCGGCGACGGCGGCGTTGTTGAAGAAACAGAAGCCCATGGCGTCGTCCTCGACGGCGTGGTGACCCGGCGGACGGCCGAGCGCGAAAGGGGTCTGGCGGCCGTCACGGCCGTCGAGTGCCTCGTGGGCGGCCCACTGCGAGAGCCCGGCACTCGTGAGCGCGGCGTCCCACGTCGCCTCGGCAGCGACGGTGTCGGGGTCCCAGTTCCCCCCGCCGCTGGCGCAGAACTCCTTGACCTCTTGGACGTAGTCCGCGTCGTGGACAGCGGTGACGGCAGCCTCCGTCGCGGGATCCGGGTCGACGTACTCGACGCCGTGGCGTTTCGCCAGCCCGCGCTTGATGGCGCGCAGCCGGTCGGCCGTCTCCGGATGCCGCGCGCCGGTGTCGTGGTCGAGACAGGTGTCGCTGTAGCCGAAGCGCATTATTCGAAGAGGGAGAAGTACGTCTGGATGTCTTCGGCTTGGATGGTCCTGCGGTCGGCGTGGTGGGCCAGTTTGGCGGCGGCGGCGGCGACGTTGTCGGCGTAGTCCTCCAAGATGTCCGCCAGCGCGATGCGGGCACTCATCGAGACCCGGTAGCGGTCGTCGATGTCGAGGCGGGCGATACGGTCGACGGGGGCGACCGGCAGTTCCAAGTCCGCGCGGTCGACGACCTGTTCGACCCCGAAGTCCTCGGCCATCAGGGTCTTGCGACCGTCGACGGTCGCGTTCTCGGCGGCGTCCTTCGCGAGGGTCGCGCCGTGCGACTGGATCCGTCGCGCGAGCTCCTCGGCGGCGTCCGCACTCACCCGGAGGTTTCCGGCGTTGCGCCGGATGATGGTGTCTACCGGGGCGAACGGCAGCTCAACACTCATACCCACATACCGGTCCGTGCGCTGTATAATCCTTTCCGTTAAGGCCCTTTCCGCAGCCGAGAGCGATGCTACTCAGGCCTCGTGCGTCCTCGCGGAAAACACGGCTGTACGACAACCCGGTTCGGGGGACAGCTCGGGGCTGGCTCGGGGCTGGCTCAGAACACGTCGTCGGCGTCGATGGTGCCGTCACGGAGCGTCCCGCGGACGGTCACCTCCTCGCCGAGTCGCAGTTTGGCGTCGGTCTTGACGCTCCGGGTCTTGGTTCCGTTGTCGAGGACGACCGGGTTCCCGGCCTGGACGACCGTCCCGGTGAACTCGACGTCCTCGCCGTCGGCGTCGGCCGTCTTCGTCGCGACCGCCGCTCCGCCAGCACCGCCTGCCGCGCTCTCGGCCTCGCTGTCGGCTCCGCCGTCGCTGCTGGAGTCACTCCCGAACGCGTCCAGCCCGCCCTGTCCGTTGCTCGCCGCGCCCGACGAGTCGTCGTTGAGACTGTCGCGCGTGACGCTCACGGTCGAACGCCAGCCCGCGGAGGCCTCCAGATCCTCCTGCCAGCCGTCCTTGATCTCGACGTCCGTCAGCACGACGTGGTCCGCGAGGTCGACGTCGGTGTCGGCCTTCTCGCCCCACATCGCGACGCGGATCTCGCCCGTCTCGTCTTTGACGCGGATATTGCGGACCTGTCCCTGCGAGCCGTCGTCGCGGTCGAAGGTGCGCTTGGGGTCCGTCTCGATGACACCGCCCGCGATGTCGACCGTCTGGCCGATCTCCAAGTCGCCGATGTCGGCGGTGTCGGGGACGTACTGGACCTCCTCGTCGAGTTCCTCGACCGCGCCGCGCGAGCCGACGTGGAGTTCCAGCGAGCCGTCGCGCTCGCGGACGTAGCCGTCGACGACCTCGACGGTGACGCCCGTGTCGAGTTCGTCGGCGCGGTCGGCCTGCTCGTCCCACAGCGTGACGCGGACGCGACCCGTCTCGTCGCCGACGGTCAGGTTGGCGACGCGGCCCTCGCTCCCGTCGTCGCGGTCGAACGTCCGGATTTCGGAGGTGTCGAGCACCTTCCCTTTGAGGTTGACGTCCGAGAGGCCGAGCGAGAGGTCCTCGACCTGGTAGGTGTCGAGCACTTGGACGTCCACCTCCTCGTCGGGAGCGGGCTCGGCCTTGTCGATGCTGACCTCGACGCCGTTGAAACCGTCCTTCGGGCGGCCCGCGATGCGGAGCACCTCGCCGACTTCGAGGCTGTCGACGACGTCGACGGCCATCCCGTCCCAGAAGGAGACGCGGACGCGACCCGTCTCGTCGGCGACCTCGACGTTGACGACGCGGCCGTCCTCGTCCTCGCCGTCGCGCTCGAAGGTGCGCAACTCGCCGACGCTGACGACCTTCGCGAGGAACTTCACCTCGTCCATGCCGGGTTCGATGTCGGCGATGCCGCTCACCTCGCCGCCCTGGTCTGTTAGCTCGTGGGCGATGAGCATCGCCGCCGTCTCGTCGTCCGCGAGCCCCCCCATCTGTTCGACTTTGTCCTGGACTGCAGCCTCGAATTCCTCGAAAGAAACCTCCGTGTCGAGGTCTTCGTAGACGTCCTCTATCGCGCCCATAATCGTGTAGCCAAGCAAGGTGAGTGCGCGCTTAAGCGTTGTCCTTGCCGGGGTGGGTCCGCGCTGTCTGGTGGTTTTGAAGCCACGAATCGGCCTGTCGTACGCATAGACTGTCTAGCTTCGGTATGATTCAAAAAGGTTCGGCCGTCAGCGTCCGCGCCCGGCCCGCTCTCGTCACCGCTCGGCGGTCGCGACCGTCTCGCGCGAACCCATGCTGTCGTGGACGACGGTGACCGTCGCGGGGCGGTCGCCGTCGAACGTCACCGTCGCCTCGTACCCGCGCTGGACGAGTGCCTGCGTGCAGCCGTCGCCGCCCCGCGCTTCGGTGGTCACGACGACTTCCAGCGTCTCGCCATCCACCGTCACGTCGGCGAGGACGGGCTGGTGGCAGCCGTTCGGTCCCTGGATACAGCCGGTGACGACGACGGCGGCGTCGACGGCGACGCTCGCTGTATTGGGAACCGAGCAGTCGCCGGTTGCGTCGAGTGTCGACGAGTCGACCGTCGGTGCCGACCCCGGCGACGGCGACCCGCCCGCCGTTCCGTCTCCCCCGCCACCTGCAGTACAGCCGCTCAGCCCGGTCGTCGTCGCCGTTGCGACTGCCGCGAGCACCGTTCGGCGGTTCATATCCAGAGTTCGTCCGATGATTGTAAACCGCTTGTGGCTGGTCAAAAGCAGCGTCGGGTGGGCGCGCACCCGCTCACCGAGCAGACTCGGACCCGGCTGACCGCGTCGATATCCCGCCGCCATCGTGCGGTTCCGTACCGTGTGTCCACTGTCTCATACGGCGTCTATACCGGGGCGTTTAAGTAAATGGGTGGGGTTGAATGAAATGGAAGCGCGGTGCGCCGCGTGGACGCACAAAGTCCTGGTAGGGTAGTGGACTATCCTCTTGGCTTGCGGAGCCAGGGACCGGAGTTCAAATCTCCGTCAGGACGTTTTCGAGGGCACTAACACGACGAGCGAAGCGAGTCGTCAGTGCCCGTTTCGAGTCAAACACGGAGATTTGAGCAGGGAGCGGCTTCGCCGCGACCGAGTTCAAATCTCCGTCAGGACGTTCACTTTCGTTCGCGACCTGACTTGCCCCACGCTCGCGTCCGCTCGCGTGAGACTCCGTCAGGACGTTTCTCTCGGAAAACTACGCCCGCGAGAGACCTCTGTATCTCCCGATTCGCTGCTCACCGACATAGAGACCCATCGCTCGTTGGTGTCACCAACCCTGCGTCGGCAACGGGGCAAACTCGTGGGTCACGGATCAGCGAACTGTGCTGGGGGGACCCGATTCGGGGCGTCCGTGTCACTTCTCGCGACCGTGGCGTCGTCGCGAGGTCGACTGTTCGGGAGTCCTGCGGGTGATGCTCGGCCGCGTGGGACGCGTGGGACGCGTCGAGCGCGTGGGGGACGGCGAGAACCGGAGTCGTCGGCTCCGCTTCGGGGCGGGCTGTTGTTTCCCTTGCCACGCGCCGTGGCACTCGGGGCAGTAGTAGCCGTGGTAGCCGTTGCGGCTCAGATAGGTGTCGCCGCAGTCGATGCAGGTGGGATGGGTGGTCATCGACGAACACCCGAACGAGTCGTTCGAAGGGCTGTGCTTGCCATGTGTTATCACACAGGTAACTGTCGGTCACGCAGCTATATATGTATTCTCGTCATGTGCGTCGGGTACGGCCGTCCTACCGCCCGACGAGCGTATCACGGGGGTTTTGCCGACCGGTCCTCAATGACCCGTATGGACGACGCACTCCGGGCTGGCGTCGCCGTCTACAACGTCGGCGAGTACCACGCGGCCCACGACGCCTGGGAAGACGAGTGGCTCGGGTTGGCCGACGGCACCGACGACGAGCGTCTCCTCCACGGACTGATTCAGTTCACCGCAGCCGTCTACCACGCCCGTCGGGGGAACTGGTCGGGGGCGACGGGGCTGGCCGAGAGTGCGGGCGAGTATCTCTCGGGGCTCCCGGCGACGTCCCACGGCGTCGACCTCGACGTCGTCCGCGACTATCTCGCTGCCCTCGAAGCCGACCCGGAACGTGTCGAGCGCGCTGCCCCGCCGAAACTGACCGTCGAGGGCGACGCCGTGACGCCGCGGGATCTCGACTTCGCGGCCGCCGCGTTGGCTGCCGAAATCGTCGCCGAAGAGTACGACCGCTACGACGAATCAGTCGTCGCCGCCGGTATCGACTACGCTCGCGAAGAACTGGGAAGCGCGCAGACGCGCTTTATCACCTTCGTGATGGATTTCGCGGCCGACGTGGAGCACCGCGACATCATCTACCAGCGGCTCTCCGAACACGTCGAGCGACGGCAACACAAGAAACGCGACGTCGAAGGGCTGTTCGACTGACTCACTAACTCACTGATTCTTCGGGTGGTCCTCGAACTCTTTCGAGTTGTCGACCGGTTCGTAACCAAGGACCTCGCGAGCGCGGGAGATGTCGTAGTATTTCCGTTCGTTGTCGCTGATACCGTAGACGATCTCGTAGCCGTAGTCGGCGGTGAGACAGCAGTCGAAGAGTCGCGCACAGTCGCGGTAGGAGAGCCACATCGCCTGGCCGCGCTCGTAGTTCCACGGCGGATGGCCGCGCGTGAGGTTGCCGATACGGACGCAGACGACCGAGAGGTCGTAGTGGTCGTGGTAGTAGCGGCCGAGCGTCTCGCCGGTGGCCTTGCTGACGCCGTAGAGGTTGCTCGGACGGGGGAGTTCCGTCCCGTCGAGGCGGTAGTCGTCGTGTGGGCGGTACATGTCGGGGGTGCGCTCGTCGGTCTCGAAGGCGCCGACCGCGTGGTTCGAGGAGGCGAAGGCGACCTTGTCGACGTCGGCCTCGACGGCCGCCTCGAAGACGGTCTGTGTACCGTCGATGTTGTTGCGGAGCACGCTGTCCCACGGTGCTTCGGGCCGGGGGTCGCCCGCGAGGTGGATGATCGCACCGACGCCGTCGACGGCCTCGGCGACCGCCTCGTCGTCGGTCACGTCGGCGACGTAGACGGCGTCTGCGTCGACGCTCTCGGGGATCTTCTCTCGTGGGAGCGGTTCACGGTCGAGTAGTCGCCAGTCGTAGTCGTCGGCGAGGTCGCGTAGGATGGCCTGTCCAACGCGGCCGCCGGCACCCGTGAGGAGAACCGGGTCGTCCATTCGATTGCACATACGACAGTGAGAGGGTAAGTAACGTCCGGTTCGCGCCAGCACTCGACAGAATTTAGCACGCCCCGTCCGACGGGACGGCCATGCCGACAGACGCAGAGACCGCGTGTTTCGAGGCGGGCATCAAGTTCGGGACGCTCTATCACCAGTTCGCTGGCACGCCGGTCAGTCCGGCGTCGTCGCGGAGTCTGGAGACCGCGATGGCCGAGGCCATCGAGAACCAGCCGCACTGCGAAGCCGTCACGGTCGACATTCTCGATGATGCCCTCGAAGCCGAGCTGGCGGGCCAGTCGGCGGACTACACCGAGCTCACGGGCCGGTTCATGGAGGTCGAGATGCGCATCGCCTACGAGGGTGTCACGGTCAACACCCGGATGGAGATGGAGGGCGACTATCCGCTGATGAAGCTCGTCTCCGTCGAGGACGCTCCAGACAACTGATTTCACTTTCACTTTCGGGCGTGTTTTTAAATGCGGACCGGACGAACAGCGTGCCATGAGTAGTCAGTCGACACTCGAGGACGACGACCTGTTCGGCGAAGCGGCGGCCGAGATGCGCGCGGACGTCGAAGAGCATCTCCAGCAGGCGTGGGACGAACTGCCGGACAGCGACGACGTCTGGGATACCGAGGCTGACAACGTCCTCGGCGTACTCAACGGGCTTCGCTCGGCGTTGGACGCCGGTGACGCCGAGGACCATCTCCGACAGGCGAAGAAGTGGTACACGATGGGCCAGCGCGCCGACGCCTTCGAGGACGCCGACGACCTCGCCGAGGAGATCGAGGCCGTCGAGGAGGTCATCGAGATGCTCGCCGACGCCCGCGAACAGGTGGGCGGACTGACGAGCACGATGCCGCAGCTCCGCGGCGCGCTCGACGAGGCGATGGAGCGTGACGACGACGACGAAGAGGAGGAGGAAGAAGAGGTCGACGCGGACGAAGAAGACGAGGAAGACGAGGAAGACGAAGAAGAGTAACTCAGCGGTGGTCCGGTCGGCGGACGTCTCTTTTCGCGACGGCATCGAGCAGTTTCACGAGCGACGCCGTCGCCAGCGTCAGCAGCTCCTCGCCACGCTCGGTGTCGCCCTCGGCCGGGTCGCCGACGACGCCGTTCTCGGAGAACTCCGCGGAGTCGTGGGCGAGGTTGACCCGCGAGACCCACTCGCCCCAGCCGTCAGCCGCGCCCTCGCGGGCTTCGTCGAGACGGTCCTCCTGGACCAACTCGGGCGCGAGATGTCGGAGCATCGCCGTCTCCAGCGGGCCGCCGTGACCCATGTCCGAGGAGTGCTCGCCGACCGACTCGAACCAGGTGAAGGCGACGGCGTAGGCGTCGTCGTGACGGCTGATGGTCCCCGTGACCTCGCGGAGCGCGTCGACGTTGCCGCCGTGGCCGTTGACGACGACGACCCGGTCGAAACCGTGGTGGGCGAGGCTCTGGACCGTCTCGCGCACGTAGTCGCGGAAGGTCTCGGGTGAGACCCAGAGCGTCCCGGTGAACTGGCGATGTTCCTCGGCGACGCCGACAGGGATGGCGGGAGCGACGACGACCTCTTCGTCGTACGCCTCGGCGGCCGCGTCGGCGACGGCAGTGGCAGTGAGAGTGTCCGTGCCGAGCGGGGCGTGTGGCCCGTGCTGTTCGGTGCTGCCGACGGGGAGAAGCGCGAGGTCCGTGTCGCAGTCGTCGACGTCGGTCCACGTGGCGTCCGCGAGATGCATACCGGCGGAAGGTGGGCGACGGGTTTGTAACCCGCGGTCGTCGTCGGGAGACGGGAGATGTCGGGTTAGTCGTCCTGTGCCTCGGTCCGGGCCTGCCGCCGACTCGCCCGCTCGATGAACTCCTCGGGGAGTTCGTCGATTTCGCCGGCCTGCACGCCCCAGAGATGTGCGTAGAGACCGTCCTCGGCGAGCAGGTCGTCGTGGCCGCCGCGTTCGACGATGCGGCCGTCTTCGAGGACGACGATCTGGTCGGCGTCCTTGATTGTCGAGAGGCGGTGGGCGATGGAGAAGGTCGTCCGGTTTTTGGTCAGGCGGTCCAGCGACCGCTGGATGAGCATCTCCGTCTCGGTGTCGACGTCGGAGGTGGCCTCGTCGAGCACGAGGATCTCGGGGTCCTTGAGGATGGCGCGGGCGATGGAGAGCCGTTGACGCTGGCCGCCCGAGAGTTTCACGCCGCGTTCGCCGATTTCGGTGTCGTAGCCCTCGGGGAGGTTTTGGATGAACTCGTGGGCCTCGGCGGCCTTCGCGGCCTCGACGATGTCGTCGTCGCTGGCGTCGAAGGTCCCGTAAGCGATGTTCTCCTTGACCGTCCCGTAGAACATGAACGTCTCCTGGCTGACGTAGCCGATGGCCTGTCGGAGGCTGGGGATGGTCACGTCTCGCAGGTCCTGGCCGTCGACGCTGATGGCTCCCTCGTCGACGTCGTACATCCGCAAGAGGAGTTTGAGTACGGTCGACTTACCCGCTCCCGTCGGGCCGACGAGCGCGAGCGTGTCGCCGCCGTCGACGGTGAAGGAGATGTCCTCGATAATGGGGTCCGCGTCGTCGTCGCCGTAGGCGAACGAGACGTCGTCGTACTCGACGCGGCCGCGGGAGACGACGAGGTCCTCAGCGTTGGGGTCCTCGGCGATGCGCGACGGTTCGTCCATCAGGCCGAAGATGCGGGCACTGGAGGCACGGGCACGCTGGTACATGTTGATGATCTGCCCGAACTGCGCCATCGGCCAGATGAACTGCTGGGTGAGCAGGATGAACGTGACGAACTGCCCCTCCGAGAGGTCGCCGGTGAGCGGGCCGGGGCCGGTACCGTTGATGACCCACAGGCCGCCGACGAAGAAGGTCACGGCGAAGCCGATTCCCGCGATGATGCGGAGGGCAGGGAAGAACTTGATGCGGGTGTTGATGGCGTCCCAGTTGGCGTCGAAGTAGCCCATCGAGGAGTCGTCGACGCGGTCGGACTCGAAGTCCTCCGTGTTGGAGGTCTTGATGACCTGGATGCCGCCGAGGTTGTTTTCCAATCTCGAGTTGAGCTGTCCCACGGAGGAGCGAACTTCGCCGTACTTCGGCTGGATAATCTGGACGAACTTCCAGGTGAACAGTGCGATGAGCGGGACGGGCACGAGCGCGATGAGCGCGAGTTGCCAGTTGTAGGAGAAGAGGATGGCCGCGATGGCGAGCACCATCACCGACAGGCGGAAGAAGGAGTTCATCCCGTCGTTGAGGAACCGCTCCAGGCGGTTGACGTCGTTCGAGAGGATAGACATCATCTCGCCGGTCTGCTTGTCGGCGAAGAAGTCCATGTTCAGCCGCTGCATCTTGTCGTACGTGTCGGTCCGGATGGCGTGCTGGATGTTCTGCGCGAAGGAGTTCCAGCCCCAGTTGCGGATCCAGTGGAAGGCCGCGCCGCCGAAGAAGCCGACCACGATGAGACCGATGGCGAAGTAGAACTGGCCGATCTCCGTCGCGGGGACGAACGGTTCGACCCACGCGGTCGGCAGGACGGGCAGTGCCTCGGCGAAGGACTTCTCGTCGCGGAAGACGGCGTCGACGGCGACGCCGAGGATGACCGGCGGGATGAGGTCGAGGACACGGGCGGCGACGCTCGCGAGGAACCCGACCACGAACTGGAAGACGTTGTCGCCCCCGTACTCCGAGAAGAGTCGGCGCATGGGGTTTTCGGCCCGTTCGCGTTGGGCTTCGAACGGGTCGTCTTCGTCGGTGGAGAGACTCATTACACACTCGCCGAGGCGAGCGGGGAAAAGCCATTCCCTACGAACCGAAACAGATCGGTACGGCGTTCGGCAACCGGCGTCGCTTCGGGTGGACCCAGCGTGCTACACTACTCGCGACTCGACCTCGGGGTCGACTCCGGCTTCGGCCAAGTCCTGGCGAATCCGCGTCCTGAGAGGGTCGGGAACGGTATCGCGGCCGACTGGCACGGCGGTCTCTCCGTCACCCTTCACCTTCCAGTAGAGGACGCAGTCGCTCGGTTCGTAATACTCGATACTGTAGTGGTCGTCGGCACCGCGGTAGTGGACGCGCGCGGCGAACCCTTCGGCCTGCCAGCCATCGAGGGCGGCGAGTGCCTCGGCGTTGCTCATACGTCGGCTCGGTTCGCCAGACAGGAGGGGGTTTCGGTCACTCCTCGCTCGTCTCTCGGTCGGCGATTTCGACGGTGTCGCCGACTTCGATGCCGTAGTCGGTCGTGTAGTCGTACGGGACTTCGAGGACGTACTTCCCAGTGCCGCGGTACCGCGTCAGGTCGTCGTCCTGCTCCTCCAGCGGTGCGTGGTGGATGGCCGTGATGGTGCCGTTGGCGTCGATGAAGACGATGTCGATGGGGAAGGCCATGTCCCGCATCACGTAGGCGTGGTCGCCTTCGGCGTCGTGGACGAACAGCATCCCCTCGTCGGTGTCGAGCGATCCGGTGTCGCTCAGGCCCGTATAGCGCTTCTCGAAGGTGTCGGCGATGCGGACGTCGACGGTCGCGAGCGTGTCGCCGTCAGCGTCGTCGACGACGGTGACCGTGGTTCGATCGTAGTCGCTCCCGGACAGGTAGCCGAGGTCGTACGCGGCGACGCCGCCGACGGCGAGGACGAGGACGACGGCAAGGGCGAGCGTAGTCCGTGAGGGCATACGAGAAACGACGTGCGACACGGGAGTAAGCGTTCCGGAGCAGAAAGTAACCGTTATGAGTCGCGGCCGGATTTGTCGTGGTACGGGCTCGTGGTCTAGCTGGTTATGACGCGGCCTTTACAAGGCTGAGATCGGTGGTTCGACTCCGCCCGAGCCCACTTCTGCCGACACAATACGACGAGCGCAGCGAGGAGTCTGTGTCGGCTGGGTGGGCGACGCGGGGCGAACCCTGCAAGACGAACGTAGTGAGTCTTGCTCCGGTTCGACTCCGCCCGAGCCCATGATTCTGTGGCGAACAGCGTGAGTCCAGAATCATCTACGTGAGTGGTAGAGTCGAAGCAGGGAACGAAACGAGCGACGCGAGTGGAGTGACCGCGGTTCGACTCCGCCCGAGCCCATCAGATTTTGTGACGAACCGAACGGTGAGTCACAAATCTGTGCCGAGAGAGCGGTCCAATCCCACAAGACGAACCACCGACCGGAGAGAAAACACCTTAGTCCGGTCGCTGTGGCAAGGTAAACGATGACAGACTCCGACCGAGAGGGAGCACACCAGGACGCCGACGCCCACGGGAGCGACGTCCCCGCCACAGGCGAGGTCGTTCCGGATATGTTCTCCTCGGACCAGGTGTTCCAGCGTATCGTCATGGACGCGGACCACGAAATCACCTCCAGCGTCCGCGAGCTCTTCTTCGCGGCCGTCGCCGGGGGCTTTGCGATCACCATCACGTATCTGTTGTACGCGTCGATGACCGCCAAGACCGGCGGATCTATCGCCGCCGTCTTGCTGTATCCCCTCGGTTTCATCTACATCATCATCGGCGGCTACCAGCTCTACACCGAGAACACGCTCCCGCCGGTGGCGTTGACACTGGAGCGTCTCGCCAGCGTCCCGAGACTGCTCCGACATTGGCTGGTCGTGCTCGCGGGCAACTTCACCGGCGGGGCAATCGGTGCCGTCGTGCTCGCCTACGGCGAAGTGTTCAGCCCCGAAGCCGCGGCGGTCGCCGCCGACCTGGCACAGAAGGGCATCGCGACGTCGCCGACGGCACTCTTCTTCAAAGGTGCCTTCGCCGGGCTGATCGTCGCCGGTGTCGTCTGGATGAACTTCGCGGCCCGCGACACCGTCTCGCGGGTGCTCATCGTCTATCTCGCGTTCCTGGCGATCCCGCTCGGAAATCTCTTTCACGTCGTCGTCTCCTTCACCGAGTCGGTTTATCTGATGCTCGTCGGCGGTCCCGGTCTCTTCGTCTCGATGACTGAGTTCGTCATCCCCGTCTTGCTCGGTAACACCATCGGCGGCGTCCTGTTGGTCACCGTCGTCAACTACTACCAGACCAGCGAACGCCGTCTCGACGTCGAGCACTTCGAGAACGTCCGTCGGCTCTCGACCAGAGAGTGGCTGCTCGGGAACCTCGCGGGCCGGTCGTACGTCCCCGTCGTCGACACGCTCGGCGATTTCGTCCGTGACCCCGACTCCTTCCGTATCCTGGTCCCGGTCGCGAACCCCCGGACAGAGGGCCCCATCGTGGAGTTCGCCTGCGCGCTTGCGAGCGTCCACGAGAAGAGTACCGTCCACGCCGTCCACATCGTCCAGACGCCCTCTCGGGTCTCACCCAAGGCAGACGGTCACCACCGTCGCATCCTCCGGGAGTCCGCCGACCTCATGGACGACGTCGAACGGCGCGTCGAGGGCTACGACGTCAACTTCGAGACCTCGACCATCGTCTCCTCGCGCTCGTTCGAGGAGGTCTTCGACCGCGCGCGTCGGACGCGTCCCGACCTCGTCGTCATCGGCTGGGGCGACGACCGCCTGTGGAACGCCGCCCGCGCGGAACGGCCGCTCGACGAGCTGACCAACCGGCTGCCCTCGGACTTCCTCGTGGTCAAAGACCGCGGACTGGACACCTCGCGCGTGCTCCTGCCGACGGCCGGTGGACCGGACTCCGGTCTCAGTGCCGACGTCGCTCGGGCGCTTCAGTCGTCCGTCGGAGCCGAGGTGTCGCTGCTCCACGTCGTCGGCCGCGGCGAGCGCGAGGCGGGCGAGGCGTTCCTCGCCGACTGGGCGGCCGAACAGGGTCTCGACGACGCGACGCAGTTCGTCGACGACTCCGGCGACGTCGAAGCGGCGATCAAGCGCGCGGCCGACGACCACTCGCTGGTGCTCATCGGCGCGACCGAGCGCGGACTCCTCTCGCGACTCGTCACGGACTCGCTCCATCTCGACGTCGTCAACGAGGTCGACGCCTCGGTCTTGCTGGCCGAACGCCCCTCCAGTCGGCCGCTGACCGAGCGGCTGTTCGGCCGCGGCCGCCGCGAGAAACGGAAACGGCCGTGACCGGCGCGACTCCCCCAGCTGTGCGGTCTGCGGCTGCCGTAACCGCGCAGGATGGCGTTGTGCCTCTCCGCCGATGTGCGGGGCCGTAGCGGCCATCGAGGCCATCAGGGCCATCCGGACTCTCGTGGCCATCAGACATTTACTCCGACAGACCCGAATCCGGGTATGGATAGTTGGGAGAGGCATCTTCGGGCAACGGAAGGAGACAGATGACGAGCAAGACAGCCGTCTTCGGTGTCGTCTTGCTCGTCGTCACCGGCGGGCTCGCGGGCGCGTTCGCCCTCGGCGTCAACCCGATCGACATCATCTCTAGTCCGACTTCCAACGGCAGTGTCGGCGGCGATACCGGCGGCACCAGTGACACCGGCGACACGGCTTCGGACGGCAGCTCCACGGGTGACACGGGGTCCAGCAGCGAGACGGACAACAGTACAGCCGACAGCGGGAGCGACACGCCGAGCTTCTCCTTCGTCGTCCAGAACATCGAAGAGTGCGGGACGACCTGCCGTGACGTGACCGTGGCGGCGACGAACCAGATGGACGACACGGCGACGAACGTCGAGGTCGAGACGGTCATCTCCGCCGACGGCGACCAGCTCTGGACGGGAACGGAGTCCTTCACGGAAGTCGACGCTGGCGAGAGCAAGACCCGGACGAAGCGTGTCAAACTGGGGTATCTCGAAGCCGCGAAGGTACAGAACAACGACGGCTACATCACCGTCACGACCACCATCACGTGGGACGGCGGCGAACAGACGTTCAGCGAACGCCGAAAAGTCGCATAAGGCGCGGCGGTTCAATTCCGAAATCCTTTTCCAACAGTCCGGCATCGGTTTGGGTGTAAGCCGCCTTAGCTCAGACTGGGAGAGCACTCGACTGAAGATCGAGCTGTCCCCGGTTCAAATCCGGGAGGCGGCATCATTCTACGGCCGACTACGTGAACGAGCGGAGCGAGTGAGCCGCCGGCCGGGACGATACGACGAGAGCGGATTTGAATCAGACGAGTCGCAGTGCCGAGCGAAGCGAGGCGACCGTCTCGGCGATGTTCACAATTCGGGAGGCGGCATCCCTTTTTGCCCTGAACCTCGCTCGAGGGAAGACACCGCATTACAGCGATTTGGCCCCCCTTCGGCCGATTAGCTTTCATCCCTAATTCACTCGCGTTAGTTCCGAATCAACGCTTAGTCGTCGGTCACCAACACTGCTCCGCGCATCCCAAGGAGGTTGTAATCGAACCCACTCTCATCGCGGAACGGGTAGCCGTGCGGGGAGCAGTAGTAGAGGTTCGTTCCCACCTCTTCGAAGGTAAATTCGTACGATTTGTCATCGCCTGCCAGGAACATCTCGCTGGCGAACTTGTGGGTACCTCCATCTTTTTCGAGGGATGCGACATCGTGCGGCCATGGCGCGTCCACGGGGAATCCAAACGGATTGGATGGCCACGGTTCACCAGTCCAGACCCATTTCACCTTCGTCCCAGGTGAGACCTTGACTACACGAGGGGAGAACGCAAAGGGCCCCACCTGACCCGGAGGTGCTCCCGGAAGATCGATCGAGGTGATCGTGCCGACTTCCACCTCGACTGTTCCCTTCCCCGTCTGGTCAGAGATACCGCCACTCCAGATTGGGGGTTTCTTGAATTGGGCTTTGTCGTTCAAGAACGCCCCGATGCCGTTGCCATTCCCGAACCCTCGGCCTCGGCCTCGGCCCGCGCTTGCAGCACCACTGAAGAGGACGGCTCCTGCGACACCTGTTCCGAGGGTTTTCAATACGTTTCGCCGATTTACTCGTGGTACTTTTTCCATGGTCTTGTACTGGTTCGTCAGCCATCGAGGTCTGCCACAAACGCCCTCTCCAGGAGGTATGGCCATCACAAACCTAATGATTAATTGCTATAGAAGTATATAAACACAATCTGCGATTTGGCAGAATGAGCCATCTTCAGTCAACGCACCATTCTCGAACGGCCTGAGACGGTAGTGATAGCCCTGTAGCGTTGTTTCTGCATCCTCGTCACGCCGTTGTGCGAGGAACATCTCTTTCGCGTCTGCGGGAGCGATGGGTTCGAGAGAGCGCGGCTCTCTCGTGATACCAAAAATCGGAGGTTTTCGAGCACGACCGAACTGTGTGCAGTGTCTCGATTCTCGAACCGCCAGAACGACGGAAATCGTCTGCTAAGCAGAGTCTGTTGGGGTCTGCAACCGCGCGATAGATTGCCACGGGACGACTCCAAATCGTGGCGCAGACGGTCGAAACAGCCGCCTGTGAACAGTTGAACTGTGCTGAACGGACCGATGTCTCCGTTCTTATCTCAGTCGATCCGTCGTTACCGTTTGAACTGTCCTGTCGGTACATTTCACAGGTAGATTACCACGGTTGTAACTAACCACAATCATGGCGCAAGTAGCAGGTGGAGCAACTCAACAATGAATCTGCGCCGACTGTTCACGTTCGCTGTCGTGGCAACCCTCCTGTTCGCCAGTCTCGGTGGCGTCGGAGTCGTCGCCGCCCACGAGAACGACAACCCGGACCACCCGGCCTGTGAGGGCGACAAGTACAAAATCAGTTCCGAAGGCTCGAACAAGGCCGGTGACAAGACCAGTTCGAAGTGGTGGGTCAAACCGCCATGCACCGACGAGCCGAGACATCTGCACAACCACATCCCGGACCTCAAGATCAGTATTCCAGAGAGTGCAGACAAGGGGTACAACTGTGTCGGCCGCATCAACGCGCCGCACTTCGTGGACAACGACCCTGAGTGCAGATAATCCCGACAGCGACTCATCTGCCAGTACCCCGGCCCCCGTCCCGGTACGGAACCAGCGGTGAACCACCCTCTGAATATCCGGTTTTTAGGTGAATTACGACGCAAGACGACGCGAGACGACACAACGACACGAGACGACGCGAGACGACACAACGACACGAGACGATACGACACGAGTACGCACCGTCGTGCTGGTGGCCGAACGCCAGTCGATTCGATTTCGAGAAAATCCAGGGACTGAGTAGTCGACTGCTTACGCCGTCGCTTCGTCCAGCCAGTCGGGGTCGTCGACGGTCGTCGAGCCGACGGCCGTCAGCGAGTATTCCCACGACCCCTGCACTTCGGTGCCGTCGTCCATCCGTCCGGCGAACGACCACGATTCGTAGCGCGAGAGTCCGTCCTCGTCGACGAGGACGGCGTACTCGAAGTTCGTCACGTCCAGTTCGCCGGGCGAGTTCGGGGCAGCGGCCGACCCGGCCAGGATCAACGCCTCGTTCGCGGCCGACAATTCGTACCGGTCGACGGAGGTGCCGTCGAAGGTTTCGCTTCCGACGAAGGTCAGATCGTCGTCGGCTCCGTACGCACGGGCCTGTGAGAACGCGATGGCCGTGGCGAGCACCCCGACCGACCCCTCGTACGAGGTGTACGACGCCGACTCGTCGGTGCCCGACCGGATGTACGTGACGCCGTCGGCGACGAACTGCTCGACGGTGCCGCCGTCCGGTTGGCCGTCGGTCGTCGACGTGATGCGGCTGTAGGACCGCTCGGCATCCAAGTCGGCGTAGAAGGTCTGCGTGACCTGCGTCTCGACGCCGTCCGCGTCGACGCCGGTGTAGGACCACGTGACGGTGAAACTGCCTGCCTCCCGGAGCAACGCCTCGGGGTCGTTCAACTCGAACTCGTCGTCGGTGCTCGCGGCACTCCCTCCGCCACCCGCAGCCGAGCCACCGCTCGCACCGTCTCCGTCGGCTGTGGTGCCCTCGCTCTCGGCTTCCGGGGCGACGTCTCCGCCACCGGCACAGCCAGCGAGGAGGACGAGACTCACCACGAACAGGGTCAGGAAACGGTTGGAATACACGACAGTCGTACGACGAGGAGAGGCTTAAGTGAGCGCGTCGAACCGGCTCCGGTCCGGACGGCCGGAGTCGCCGACGACTACAGGCAGTGCTCGTGGACGGTGCGGTTCTCGGCGTTCGGACGCCGGGACTGCCCGACGACGATGGGTTCACTACAGGCCGCACAGCTCGTCTCTCCGGCGGTCGCCGCGCGGGCGTCAGCCGTCGGCTGGCTCGTCTCTGTCGTCTCCGACTCATCCGGCTCACCTGCTTCGGTCGGCTCAGTCGTTTCACTCGCCTCTGTTGAGGTGGCCACTGCACCGTAGCCGACGCCGACCGCACCGACGGCGGCGACCGTGCCGACGAGTCGCCGCCCCGTCCGGAACGAGGCGAGGGCGACGAGCGCGAGTGTGGCAGCGGCGACGAGGCGGGCGAGTCGGTCGGGCTTGTCGACAGTATCAGACTCCATGAGGGAAGATAGTTCTCTACAGGCTTGTAGTTCCCTACCCATTCGGCTCGTCGCGTCCGTCGCGTCCGTCGCGCCCGTCGCGTCCGTCGCGCCCGTCGCATTCATCGCGCCTGTCGCGCTCGTCACACCTGTCGTGTTTTTCCCACCCCGCCTCGCCAGCACCAACGCTCTTGACGTCACGGTCCGACTGCATACGGGATGACCGATACCGACGGCACACTCGCCACCCTCAAAGGCCCGCTGTGTTATCTGATGGGACTCGTCTACGTCGTCGCTGGCGTGGCGCACTTCCTTGCGCCGACGCTGTTCGAACGGATCGTCCCCCCGCAACTCCCGCGGCCACGCGAACTCGTCTATCTCTCCGGAATTGCCGAGATCGTCCTCGGTGTCGGCGTGTGGTTCCGGCGGACACGTCGGCCGTCCGCATGGGGACTGATCGCCCTGCTTCTGGCCGTCTTTCCGGCGAACGTCTACATGGCGGTCGGTGAACCCGGAGCGGGCAGGCTCCCGAAAGCGGTCGACGACATCCCCGACGTGGCACTGTGGGCGCGGCTCCCGCTGCAGGCGGTCTTGATCCTCTGGGCGTGGTGGTACACGCAGCCAGCGGGTGACGAAATAGAGTGACTGTGCTGGGAGTCGCAAGCGGCGTCGCCGCTACAGCCCCTCGCAGACCTGTTCAGCACTGACGACTTCGGGAACGATGACCTCGTCGGCACCGACACGCTTGGCGACCGCTTCGTCCATCTGGTCGCCCGCGCGGACGACGACGTGGAGCGTCGGTGCGAGTTGGCTCGCGGTGACGGCGATTTTCACGTTCGCGTTCGTGTCGTCGATGGCTCCGACGACCGTGGCCGCGCGGTCGATACCCGCTTCCGTGAGCGTCTCTTCGCGTCGCGCGTCGCCCTGGACCGCGAGCAGTCCGTCCTCGGTCGCCCGCTGGTACTGGGTGTCGCCGTGTTCGATGACGACCACCGGTGTCTCGGTCCGTCGGAGCCGTGCCGCGATCGTCTTGCCGAACGTCCCGTAGCCACAGACGACCACGTGGTCCTCCTGTTCGTCGATCTGTCGTTTCGTCTGCATTCGAGTGACTTCTTCCATGAGTTTTCCGCCGAACATCGCCGAGAACACCGTCTCGCCGGTCCAGAGTCCCGCGACGACGAGGCCGGACAATACCACGATGGCGTAGGCCTTGACGAGCCGTGCTGGCCCGGCGTGCTCCTGAAAGTGGAGTTCGATACTCGTCGGATCGAGGAGCCAAAACAACGCGTCGACGACGCCGACGCCGCCGAGCAGGCTGAACCCGGCGACGCCAGCGACGACGACGCTGCCGAACGCGAGCAACGGCCGCAAGAGCCGCCGTAGCAACGATCCGCGTTCGGCCGCGCCGACCAGTCCACTCGACTGGCTCATCGTCGCACCCCGCGAGTCTGTGCCGAACGGAAGCGTGCCGACCGAAACCGTGCCGAGCAGGAGCGTACCGACCGAAACCGTGCCGAACGGAGCAGTCCTCGGACAGCACGGGACAGGCGTTCGGCGATGTATCTGTTGTTGTTCATCTGTCTGTAGAATCTTGGAAAGACTATCCGTCTGGTTTGTTTAGTCTGGCATATGGTAACACACTACCACCGAATATATGCTTTCTTACCTCCTGTTCAATCGTGACACAGCGGCGGCTGTCGGCCGTCGACTGGCCGAGCCAGCCGGTCGGTTGGGCGGTTCGGCTGTGTGCTACGGCGCGTCGTGGCTCCGTTGGCCCGTCATCTCGTCGACGACGAGCCGCCAGCCGAGGATGTCCTGCATCGGCTGGGTCTCCGAGAAGAGACTCGGGAACCACGCGTTCTCCTCGATGGCGTCGCGGAGCGCGGGCCAGTCGTCGTCGCCGACGGGTTCCAGACGGCCGGTGACGACGACGCTCTGCCAGTCGTGTTTGTCGCCGACGTCGTAGACGAGGAAGCTGGCCGTGTCGGTCTCGCGGACGAACTCCTCTTTCTTACTGCGTGCGCCCGGCCGGAGGAGGACGAAGTAGAGCTGCGTGCCGTCGTAGCCGAACGAGATGGGGATGCCGTAGGCCTCCCCGTCGCGGGCGAGCGAGAGCACGCCGAACCCCTGACTCCGAAGGAACGCGTCGACCTCGTCGGTATCCATCTCGATGCCCTGAATCCCCGCGAAGCTGTCTGCTTCCATAGCTGATAGTACGCGGGGAGAGAAGATAAATTGCGCAACGCTACCACACCACTTGCGACCCCATCCCGTCGACGGGGCGCGCGGTTTTTACGACTCCGCACCCAACCGCCAGACAGCACCGATGCATACGACGACCCTCCACCGGCCGACACACCGCGAGACGCTCTGGGAGCTGGAGGCGGCCATCGAGCGCGGCGACCTCATCACGGTGTTCGGCCGGTGTACCGTCGACTACGACGGGCGGGCGACGAGCACCCTCGGCCCGGGCAACCGCCTCGTCATCCTCAAGCCCGACGGGTCGACGCTGGTCCACACCGACGAGAAGCGGACGCCCGTCAACTGGCAGCCGCCGGGCTGTGAGCACCACGCGAGCGTCCGCGACGGCCGCCTCCGCGTGCGCGGGACACGAACCACGCCCGACGAGACGCTGGACATCCACTTCGAGCAGGTCCACCAGTTCTCCGCGCTGGACGTGACCGGCGGCCGCGACCTCGACCTCTACGGCAGCGAAGAGGATCTCCGCGAGCACATCCTCGACGACCCCTCGCTCGTCGAGTCGGGCTTCACGCCGCTGGAGACCGAACGCGAGAGCACGGCCGGGCCGATGGACATCTACGGCGAGGACGCCGAGGGGGTCCCGATGGTCGTCGAGTTGAAACGTCGCCGGGTCGGCCCGTCGGCGGCGAGTCAGCTCCAACGGTACGTCGAGGCATTGCACCGGGAGTTCGGGGACAGTGTGGCAGTCCGCGGGGTGTTGGTCGCGCCGTCGGTCACGGACCGCGCGGCCGACCTCCTGAAGGAGAACGGCCTGGAGTTCGTCGCGCTCGACCCCGCGACGGGTGAGCCGCCCGAGGCGACCGAAGCGAGCGAGGAAGTCGAGCCGCCCGAGGCATCCGAGGACGCCGACGGTGACGAGCCAAAAGAAGCCGATAGCGAGACCGACGGCTCGGACGGCTAATTCTTCTCGGCCAACCGTGCGAAGTTCGCGAACGTCCGCTCGACGGAGACGCCGGAGAAGTCCTCGGCCCCCTGCCAGCCGAAGTCGCGAGCGATGTTTGGCAGGAGACGGTCGGTGAACTCGGGATGGTACTGGACGGTCCAGAGCGGCGCGTCCTCGTGGCGACTCGCGAGGTTGGGGTAGTAGTCGGCCTCAGCGATGGACTCCATCCCGTCGCCGAGGGCCGTGACGTGGTCGCCGTGGACCATCGGTATCCGCGACCCGACGCCCGCAAACAGCGGGTCGTCGGCCAGGTCGACGTCGACGAGTTCCGCCGTCAGCCCGCGGTGTTCGACCGAGCCGCCGAGCGCGTCGTTGACGAGTTGGTGGCCGAAACAGACACCGAGCGTGGGGATCTCGTGGGCGACGAGGTCGCGGACCAGTGTTCGAAGCTCGTCCATCCACGGATAGTCCGCGGACTCGTAGACGCCTGCGGTCGATCCGCTGAGAATCACGCCGTCGACATCGCTGTCTCCCCCACCGTCGCCGACGACCCCCTCGATGTCCGGCACGTCACCGTGGGCCACGTCGTGGACGCGGTGCTGGGGCAGGTAGCGGACGATTTCGGGGACGAAGTACCGCTTGTCGCGGTCGACCTCGTTTTCCAGCACGAGCAGCATCGGTCGGCTTTGGTGGTCGGGAGTGATAAACGCGGCTGCGACGGTGCGGAGCGGGTCACCGGAGTGACACGCTCGTCGCTGCCGCCGAGCCGACGGGGCGAATCGGCGCGAAACACGGGTGAGAGGGCGTCACAGGGCACGACGGCGGGGACTGTATCGAAGGCTTTATTCACGGAGTCGGCGTTTTCCCGAACAAGTAACCATGTCAGACAAACCTGCCTCCATGTACCGGCAGTTCGACAACCGTCCGTACACGCGACGGGAGTACATCACGGGCATTCCCGGCTCGAAGATCGCCCAGCACAACATGGGTAACCTGCAGACGGGTCCCGAGGACTACCCGGTGCAGATCAGCCTGCGCGTCGAGGAAGAAGCGCAGATCCGCCACGGCTCGCTCGAATCGGCACGTCTGTCGGCCAACCGCCTGCTCCTGAAGCACGTCGGCCAGCCGAACTACAAGATGGTGCTCCGCAAGTTCCCCCACCACGTCCTGCGTGAGAACAAGCAGGCAACCGGTGCGGGTGCGGACCGTGTCTCCGACGGGATGCGTCAGGCCTTCGGGAAGCCGGTCGGCACGGCCGCCCGTGTCAACCGCAACGACGCCGTCTTCACGGCCTACTGTAACGTCGAGGACGCCGAAGTCGTCAAGGACGCCTTCCGCCGCGCCTACAACAAGATGACGCCGCCGTGTCGCATCGTCGTCGAGAAGGGCGAAGAGCTGCTCGTCCGGTAGACGAACCCCTCGCGTTTTTCACTCTCCACTCCTCTCGTAGCGTATGCTACGCCTCGCGGTTACCACCCGCGCGGAGACGTTCGAGCGGATGGCCGACCCGCTCGCCGACCGTGACATCGACGTCGTCCACGTCCAGGCCAAAGAGCGAACGCTGTCGCTGACGGGCGACCCCGACCTCCCTGACGTCGACGTCGGCTTCGTCTACCCCTCCCGACTGATGGAAGGTGGCGTCGTCGACACGCTGCTCGACGTCCCGTGGGTGAACGACCGCGAGGCGATTCTCACTTCCCGCAACAAGGCGGGCGTTCTCGCCGCTCTGTCGCAGGCCGGGATTCCTGTCCCCGAGACGACGCTGGTCTCGAACCCCGTCGACGAGTCGGAACTGGTCGACGCCGTCGGGCAGTTAACCGAGCCTGGCGGTCTCGGTGCCGACACCCCTGTCGTCGTCAAACCCAACTCGACGACTCGGGGAACGGGCATCGCGAAGGCGACGGACCTCGACTCGCTTCTCGGCACTGTCGACTACCTCAACCTCGTCCACGACTACCGGGCGACGGGCGACCGCGCGTATCTCTTACAGGAGTATCTCCCCGACGCTCGCGACTACCGGGCGATGGTCGTCGACGGCGAGTTCGTCGGCGCGGTCGAACGCCGGTTGCCCGAGAACGCCGTCGCCGAAGGCCGGTGGAAGCACAACGTCCACCGCGGCGCGGAGGCCGTCGGCGTCGACCTGCCCGACGAGCACCGACGACTCGCCGAGCGCGCGGCGGAAGTCCTCGACATCCCGTATCTCGGTGTCGACCTCCTGGAGACCGAAGAGAGGCTGGTGGTCAACGAGACGAACGCCCGGCCGACCATCGACGCGGCGACGAAGTACGAACCCGGCTTCTACGACAAACTGGCCGCGATGGTTCGGCGGCGGACGGGCGAGTGATGAGCGAGCTCGGTGGCTGGTCCCGCGACGAGTTGGCTCGGCTGGCGAGCGTCGTCGTCGGTGACGAGGGCGAGCCGGGCTTCTACGCCGTCGCTGGCAGCCATATCTATGGCTTCGCGGCCGACGACAGCGACGTCGACCTCCGTGGCTTTCACGTCGCCGACGCGGCTCGCTACCTGCTGCTCGACCAACCCGCCGAACAGCTGTCGGCCGACCCCGAGCGAGCGGCGACGTCGACGGCCGCCGCCGACGTCGACGTCGTGAGCTACGAACTCCGGACGTTCGCGACGCATCTCGCGCGGGCGAACTTCACCACGCTCGAACTCGTCTTCGACGGTCTCGTCGTCGCCGACGAACAGCCCGCTGACCTCGACGCGCTCCGGTCGCTCGTCGAGGAACGGCTGCCGCTGGACGTGCCGAGTCAATACGTCGGGATGGCTCGCCACCAGTACGAGCGGTCGGTGGCGGCGTCGACCGTGAGCGAGAGACCGTCGGCGAAAGAGTATCTGTACGGCGTTCGGGGGCTGCTCGCCGCCCACTACGTCGCCGAAGAACGAACCATCGAGTCGGACGTGCGCGTGCTCTCGGACGCAGTGCTCGGCGACACTGGCGTGGTCGACACACTGGTGGCGGCGAAACGAGGCGAAAGAGAACTCGACGGCGACGTCGCAAGCGACGCGGAACGGCTGATGGGCGAGCTGTTGGAGACGGCACCCGTTGACGAAGACGACAGCCGTGTCGACAAAGCGGACTACCGTGCCGCGCTGGACGAGTGGATGCTCGGCGTGCGTGGAGTCGAGTGGGGCTGAGTTTGAGCAGTCGCTCGCGGGTGTGAGAACGGATGGAGAACGAGGGATTACTCGACGTCGATGGCGGCCGAGTCCTCGATGCGGTCGAGTGTCACCTGCAGGACGCCGTTGTTGAACGACGCCTTCGCGGAGTGTTCGTCGACGCGGGCCGGGAGCCGGATGCGTTCGTCGTACTCGCGGCGGTCGGAGGCCGCGCTGATGGTCAGCACTTCGCCGTCGCACTTCAGTTCGATTGCGTCCTTGTCGACGCCGGGGAGGTCCGCAACGAGTCGGATGACGTCACCCTCGTCGAAGACGTCGACGTGGGTTTCGGTGGCGAATCCGGTCTGGTCGCGCGTGCCACCGGTCATGCCGCTCATCATCCGTTCGATCTCGTCGAAGATGTTGTCGAACGGGTCGTCACGGTCGTCTCTATCCATGCTCCACGGTATGCTACTCGTCCTCAAAAGCCTTCTGAAGCATGAGAAATGTGTACTCTTGTCACGGAGCTTTCAGACGTACACCCACAGCAGCGCGTGGGACGGGGGACGGACACCTCAAGACGACTATAGAGGGCTTCTGTGTGGATATTTCCCGAAGAACCCCGCCGGACGACCGCGGCAAACGGGCGGATTTTAGTAGTTCGAAGGCAAATCACTCGGATATGAGTGAAAAATCGTACCTCGACGCAGGCGACGTCGCCGACGACGAAGTCGTCCGTGTCGGACTGAACGGCTTCGGCCGCATCGGCCGCAACGTCTTCCGTGCTGTGCTCGAGGACCCGCGCATCGAACTCGCGGGCATCAACGACGTGATGGACTTCGAGGACATGGAGTATCTCGCGAAGTACGACACCGTCATGGGCGAACTCGCGGGTGTCGAACTCGAAGACGAACATCTGACTATCGGCGGCACGTCGGTCCCGCTGTTCAACGAGCAGAGTCCCGCCGAACTGCCGTGGGACGAACTCGACGTCGACGTCGCTCTGGAGTGTACGGGTATCTTCCGGACGTTCGACGACGCGAGCGAGCATCTGAAGGGCGGCGCGGACAAGGTCGTCATCTCGGCCCCGCCGAAGGGTGACAAGCCCGTCAAGCAGCTCGTCTACGGCGTCAACCACGACGAGTACGACGGCGAGGACGTCGTCTCCAACGCCTCCTGTACGACCAACAGCGTCACACCGGTCGCGAAGGTGCTCGACGAGCAGTTCGGCATCAACTCCGGCCTGCTGACGACGGTTCACGCCTACACGGGCAGCCAGAACCTCATCGACGGCCCGAAGGGCAAGAAGCGTCGTGGCCGCGCCGCCGCCGAGAACATCGTCCCGACGACGACCGGTGCCGCACAGGCCGCCACCGAGATTCTCCCGCAGCTCGACGGCAAGCTCGACGGGATGGCGATCCGTGTTCCTGTCCCGAACGGCTCCATCACGGAACTCGTCGTCGACCTCGAGGGCAACCCGAGTGCCGAAGAGATCAACGAGGCCTTCCGCGACGCCGCGGACAACGAACTCGCCGGCGTCCTCGGCTACACGGACGACGAGGTCGTCTCCTCGGACATCCTCGGCTGGCCGTTCTCGTCCACTGTGGACCTCCAGTCGACGAACGTCGTCAACGACGGCGAGATGGCGAAGATCCTCACCTGGTACGACAACGAGTACGGCTTCTCGAACCGGATGCTCGACATGGCGTCGTTCGTCAAGTCCGAGTAATCCGCGCACCCGACTTTTCCGCTTTTCCACCCCCGAGCCGACGGTATCGCTCTCGAGACACCGTGAGATAGTCCTCGCCCGTTTCGGCCACGACTAAGTGCGTCGCTCTCGTCAAATCGCGTAATGACGTTCAAGACGCTCGACGACCTCGACGCCGGACAGCGCGTCCTCGTCCGCCTCGACCTCAACTCCCCCGTCGAGGACGGCGAAGTGCAGGACAACCGCCGGTTCGACCGCCACGCGACGACGGTGCAGGAACTCGCCGACCGCGGCGACAGAGTCGTCCTGATGGCCCACCAGGGCCGTCCCGGCGGCGACGACTTCGTCTCGCTCGAACAGCACGCCGACATCCTCGCGGGCCACATCGGAATGGATGTCAAGTTCGTCGCCGACACCTACGGCGACGAGGCAATCGAGGCCATCCGCGGGCTGGAAGCAGGTGAAGTCCTCCTCCTCGAAAACACCCGGATGCTCGACGAGGAACTGCCCGAGGAAGACCCGGAGGTCAAAGCTGAGACCGAGTTCGTGCAGACTCTCTCGCAGGAGTTCGACGCCTACGTCAACGACGCCTACTCGGCAGCCCACCGCAAGCACGCCTCGCTCGTCGGCTTCCCGCTCGTCCTTCCCAGCTATGCGGGCCGCGTCATGGAGTCGGAGTACGAGGCCAACTCCTCCATCGCGACCCAGGAGTTCGAGGGCGACGTGACGATGGTCGTCGGCGGCACGAAGGCTACCGACGTCATCGGCGTGATGAACGCACTCGACGAGAAGGTCGACCAGTTCCTGCTCGGCGGCATTGCGGGCGAACTCTTCCTCCGCGCTGCGGGTCACGAGGTCGGCTACGACGTCGGCGGCATGGACCTCTTCGACGACCAGTGGGAGGCGAACGAGGACCTCATCCGGAGCATTCTCGACGAGAAGGGTGACCAGATCGTCCTCGCGACCGACCTCGCCTACGAGGACGACAACGACGAGCGCGCCGAGGTTCCGGTCGCCAACATCACCGAGAAGGATACCGGCTACCTCGACGTCGGCAGCGACACCGTCGCGACCTACACGCCCTACATCCACGACTCCGAGGCCGTCTTCGTCAAGGGCGCGCTGGGTCTGTTCGAGGACGAGCGGTTCGCCGTCGGCACCGTGGGCGTGCTCGAAGCCATCGCCGAGACCGACTGCTTCTCCGTCGTCGGCGGCGGCGACACCTCCCGCGCCATCGAGATGTACGGCATGAGCGAGGACGACTTCTCGCACGTCTCCATCGCGGGCGGGGCCTACATCCGCGCGATGACAGGTGAGTCGCTGCCAGCCGTCGAACTGCTGCAGTCGAACTGAGGATAGCGAGCAGTCAGTCGTCGGCTGCAGTCTCCTTTTCCACACCCGCGAAGAACCCGCGGGCTGCGACGTACGCGCCGAAGAAGAACGGAATCGTGAGGACGAACGCGACGAAGCCGCCGTCGCCGTAGGTGGCGGTCGGTAGCTGATTCAGCGCGACGAACGTCACGAAGGCCATCACCGAGAGACCGCAGGCGGCGACGAAAGCCGGTGACAACGGGTCGTCGACGCCCGACGTGTCTGTTTGCGCGTCGTTGTCGTCCGCCGAACCCTCCTCGGTGTCGTGAGCTGGCGGCTGCACGGTCACTCGCCCTCCACCGCGCCACGGATTCCCCGGAACAGCCCGTTGGCAGCGACGAACGTACCGAGCGCGAACGCCAGTGATGTCCCGAGCGCGCCGGGTAACTCACCGCCGAGTATCGTCCAGCCGCCCATCGGCCGGGAGAGAAGCAGCTGTTCGAGGGCCGCGTAACACGACCAGCCGACGAGGAGGAGGCCGCCAGCGACTTCCAGTTCGGAGCGGGGGGTTGGCATACTTCGGCGTGCAGGCGGCGACGACTCGAAGCTTCCGGTGCGTTGATTGGTTCGGGGGTCGACGGTCGAGCCATGCTCGTCGGACTCTGCTCGGACACCCACGACAACCTCGACCTCGTCAATGCGGCAGTCGACTATTTCACCGAACAGGACGTCGACGCCGTCGTCCACTGCGGCGACATCGTCGCGCCCTTCTCGGCGACGCCGTTCGACGCCGACTTCGAGTTCTACGCTGCCCGCGGTAACAACGACGGCGAGTGGGCACTGGCGAACGTCGTCGACGACTTCGGGACCTACCTCGGCGAGTTCGGCGCGCTCGAACTCGACGGCGTCGACGTCGCGGTCTACCACGGGACGAGCGAGGGCATCGTCGACGCGCTCGTCGCCAGCGGCGACTACGACTACGTCGTCCGGGGCCACACCCACCAGCGCGTCCACGAGGAGCGCGACGGGACGGTCCACGTCAACCCCGGCGGGCTGCCGATTTCGGGCGCGGACGACGACTACTCGGTCGCGACGCTCGACACGGAGACGGGCGACATCGACTTCCAGAAGATCGGCTGAGTCGGTCGCCGAGTCGGCGACCGGAAGGACAGTTCAGTCGTCGGCGTTGACGTCCCGCGGCGTGATGCGCTTGCGGATGCCGCCGAAGACGCTCTCCAGCCCGACGCCGAGGTTGTCGTCGGTCCGTTCCATGCTCTCGCGCTGGTCGGCCGCGTCCATGACAGCTCGAATAGCGTCGACGTTCTCGGGGATGACGTCGGACTCCTGGTGAATCGACTGGAAGAGATACAGGTCGTCGCCCTCCATCGAAATCGACTCGCCCCAGATGCAGTTCTCCCAGAGGTCGCCGCGGGGACGGCCGGTGTCCATCGCGAACTCTTTCAGCTGTCCCGTGCCGTCGATACCGGCGACGCCGGGGACGAGGAAGAGCCGCGACTCGTCGGAGAGGAGCTCGCGGACCTCCTCGGTGGTCGGCTCGGATTCGAGCGTGACGTTGACGCTGTGGAGATGCATCAGCGTCGCGGGCACTTTGACGCCGACGGTGTCGATGTCCAGATCCGGGAAGATGGTGTTGACGTCGGGACCGTGGTGGGAGGGGACGGTGACGGGGTCGGGGAGGATGTCGTTGATGGGGCCGCGGGTCGCGTCGGCCGGGTCGCCGCCGCGACGGATGAGGGTGACCCGGGCCTTTTCGACGCCGAAGGTCTCCTGAAGGGGAGCCATCAGCCGAGAGAGACCGGTCGTGTTGCAGGAGACGACGCGGACGAACCGCACGTCGTCGGGGCGGGCGTTGTCGTAGTTGGCGCGGGCGTTGAAGCTCGCGTCGACCACGTCGGCGTCCTCGCCGCCCTGAAAGAGCGCGCGGGTGTCGTAGCGGTCGTAGAGTTCGCGGTTCTTCTCGCCGATGCCGGAGGGGGTGCAGTCGACGACGACGTCCGACTGGAGGACGAGGTCGTCGACCTCGCCCGCGAGGTCGATTCCGGCCTGACGGAAGGCGTCGGATTTGTCGGGGATGGCCGCGTAGAGCGGATATCCCTTCCGTACCGCGGCCTCGGCCTCGTAGTTCGGTCGGGTCTTGGCGACCCCGACCAGCTTCATGTCGGGTTGTGCTCGAACTGCGTCCGCAACGCGTTTGCCGATGGTCCCGTACCCGTTTACGCCGACCTTGATCATTTCGTCCGTCTCTGGACCATCGAGATAGATAGTTATTCCGGAGATAAGGGTCCAGAAATTAACTCCGAGGCGAGTAACGGACGTGGATTTTTACGAATCCGGGTAACGGTGCCGCAGCCGTCACATTCCGGTCGGCGGAGACCGAGCGGTGGGGGCGACGGACGAGGCGACGACCGAGGCGGAACACCCTAATCTCGCGCCCGCGACTCGCCGTGTATGAGCGACCACTCCGAGGCGGCACTCCGCGACGCCGCCGAGACCGCCATCCGCCAGTGCATGAACCTCCAGGCCGACGAGAGCTGCGTCGTCGTCACCGACGACAAGCGTCGGCCCATCGGCGAGGCACTGTACGAGGTGGCGAGCGAGATCACGGCCGACGCGGCCATCCTCTGCTACCCGCCGGGCAGCCAGCACGGCGAGGAGCCACCCGCACCCGTCGCCGCCGCGATGGCTGAGGCCGACGTCTTTCTCGCCCCGACGACGAAGAGCCTGAGCCACACCCGCGCTCGCGGCGCGGCCAACGACGCCGGTGCGCGCGGCGCGACCCTGCCCGGCATCACCGAGGAGGTGATGGTAGTTGGTCTCGACGCCGACTACAGTGCCATCGCCCAACACTGCGACGACGTGCTCGAGCAGGTCCACGAGGCCGAGGAGATCCGCGTCACCACACCGAAGGGTACGGACATCACCTTCACGCCGGGCGACCGCGAGTGGTTCGCCGACACCGGGATGGTCCACGACCCCGGCGAGTTCTCGAACCTCCCTGCCGGCGAGGTGTTCGTGAGTCCCGAAGACGTCAACGGCACCTACGTCGTCGACGGGACGATGATGCCCTACGGGCTCCTCGACGAGGGACAGGAGCTCCGCTTCGAGGTCGAAGACGGCTACGTCACCGAAATTAGCGACGACGAAGTCCGGAAACAGGTCGAGACGGCCGCCGAAGACGTCGGACAGGACGCTTACAACCTCGCGGAACTCGGCATCGGCACGAACGTCGGCGTCGACGAACTCGTCGGCTCGGTCCTGCTCGACGAGAAGGCCGCGGGCACGGTCCACATCGCCATCGGCGACGACGCCGGTATCGGCGGCGACACGGACGCCCCGCTGCATCTCGACGGGATTCTGACGGACCCGACGGTCTATGCTGACGGCGAGGTCGTAGACCTCCCGACTGTCGAGCGGCCGTAGACCGCGAGACGGAGAGGAAATCGAACTGCCGCGGCCCTGAATCCGGACCGACAACGATGGCGATTTTTCCGACTGAGTGCGACCGTTGAGCCTCTGGTGTGGCGCGTGGCTTCGCGCGGCTTTCATGCCGCGAAACACTCGTGCGAGGGACGACTGAGCGACTGGAAGGAGCGAAGGAGTCGGTTGGGGAGGGTGTGGCTGTCGCGGATGGGTGGACTTTCGAGGAATCCGAATCCAACGAGAATCGCAACAAGACGAGAAGCACAACGAGCAACCCCGGTAGGTTCGGGCCCCAAAGTATTCACAGCACCCATTCAAGCTCCGAGTATGACTCCCCGACAGCGGTCGGTCCTCCTCATCACCATCGGGGCCGTTCTCGCGCTGAGTGCCGTCGCCCTCCCCAACCAGCTCCCTGTCCAACCCCACACGTGGCTCGGGTTCGCGTCGGTCTACCTCGTCACTGGCCTCCTCATCGAAGCACTTCGAACCGTCCGAACCCCCAACTCAGCCGACTTCCGAACCACTATCGCCGTTGCCCTCGTCGCGGTCGCGTTCCCGGTCGTCCTGCAGGTGTGGCCACTACACACCAACCCACTGCGGTCGCTGTCTGACCTGCCGACTGTCGCCCGCTCGTTCCAACTCCTCGTCCCGTACGCGATGGCACTCTCGACACCGCTCGGGGCGGCGACGACGGGGCGGAGACGGGCAGGTGTCGCGGGAGCGATTCTGGTCCCCTTCGTCCTCGCAACGCTCGTCGGCATCGCCGAGGGCGGGGACTTCGGACCGATTTTCGCCGTCGGGTATCACCTGTTCTTCCTCGTCGTCGCCCTCGTCGCCGGTCTCCCGCTGTTCCTCTACGGTCGGACCCTCCGCGACTCGGACTCGCTACCGAGACCGAGTCGGTCGGAGCCGATGCATACCGCTACCGAGGAGTCCTGACCTCCCCTACAAAGCCAGTATGCCACACCGAACCGCACCGACACGCAAAGAAGCGGCTTTTTACGGCCTGACCGGATATGCACGTCCATGAGCCATCCAGGTCCCGACGCCGGCGAGCGCGTCGCCCTCGCCTGTCCGTCGTGTTCTCCCTACGAGGAGACCGTCCACGAGGTGTTGAAACCCGGCGGTCACGTGACCGTCCGGTGTACCGACTGCAGCCACGTCCACAAGGAGAAGGTCACCATCGAGAAGACCGTCGAGACGGAGGTCATCGTCTCCCAGGAGGGTGACTCCTTCCGGACGACCGTCGACGTCCCCCAAGAGGAGACCCTCGCCGCCGGTGAGGAGTTCATCGTCGACACGCCCGAGGCAATCATGCAGGTGCGCATCACGTCGCTCGAAGTCGGCGAAGAACGGCGTGCCGACGAGGCCGACATCGAAGACATCGACACCATCTGGACCCGCGTCGTCGACAACGTCTCTGTCAACGTCACGGTCAACCCCAAGGAGGGAACCAAGGACCACACGAAGAGTCTGAAGGTGCAGGTCCCCGGCGACTACGAGTTCGTCATCGGCGAGACCGAGGAGTTCGGCGACGAGAAGTTCTACGTGAAGGCCATCCAGGTCCGCAAGGACGCTCCGAGCTACCGTCACGGCAAGCTCGACCACGAGGGCGACATGGTCTACGCGAAGGACGTCAAGCGTCTCTACGGCACCGACAAGTCCACCTCCGCCTGGTCCGCCTGGTAACGTCGCTCGGTCTCTCGTCTCCGTGCAGCGTCCGGCACGACCCGTGAACTGTGGCACTTTTCTCCCCGCAGGCCGACCGCTGAGCCATGCCTACCCAAGAGCGCGGCGGTCTCCCACTCGACGGACTCGTGTTGCTCTGGGCCGCCCGACGCAGCGGTGTCCTCGACGCCCTGCTGGAGAGTGCCGGCACCCCCGAGGAGGTCGCCGAGACGGCGGGCGTCACCGAACACGCCGCCCGCGTGACCGTCGACGGTCTCGAAGCGATGGGCTTTCTGAAGCAGGTCGGTTCGGAGTACGAGATCACGAACCGCACGCTCGGCTTCCTCGCGAAGCGGGACGTCCGCTCCATCGGCCGCCTGTCGCACGCGCTGGACGTGTTCGACCTCTGGACCGCGCTGCCGGAGACGATGGCCTCGGGCGAGGAACCTCCGAAACCTGCCGACTGGACGCGCAACCGACTCGGCGCGCAAGCCGCCACCGACGAGACAGTCGTCCGCGCTTGCGTGACCGCCGCCGTCCGCGAGGCTCCCGAGGCGACCCGCACCCTCGACGTCGCCGGTGGGTCGGGCGTCTACGCGCGTGAGTTCGTCGCCCGCGGCCACGAGGTGATGCTCGCCGACGACCCCGACGTCGTCGATGTCGTCTCGCCGCTACTCGAACCGACCGCTGTCGACCTCGCGACGACGGAACTGCCGTCGCTGTCCGGTCTCGACGGTTCCTTCGGCCTCGCGGTCGGCGTCGACGCCCTTCGGCGGTTCGACCCCGGCGAGGCCGCCACTCTCGTCGCCAGCGCGGCCGACACGCTCGCACCGGGAGGAACGCTCGTCTTCGTCGACGTGTTCGCGCGCGAGGACGAGTCCGCGAACGCGGACGATGCCATCGCCGTCGCGGTCGACGCGCTCGCGACCGGTGAGGGCGCGCTCCACGCTGAGACAGCCGTCCGCGAGTGGTTCGAGGCGGCTGGGCTGGCCGACGTCGTCGTCCGCGACGTTCCCGGGGCGTCTCGGCAGGCGGTCGTCGGCCACAAACCGGGCGACGGCTGACTCTCCCCTGACAGACCGCCGCGCGGTACGGACACTCTCGGCGGCCGACAAGCGCACAGTTGATTAGTCGCCACCACCGAGACGAGAGCATGGACCCCGCCGTGCTCCGCGACGACATGGTCGACGGACTGGAGGATGCACTGTCCGGCGAACTCGTCGACGAAGCCGTCGCCATGGCGATGCGCACCGTCCCCCGCCACGACTTCGTCGCCGACCGTGCCTACGAGAACCGCGCCAGCGAACGCGGTGGAACCCGCGTCCTCGCCCCCGAAACCGTCGCTCGGATGCTCTCGGCACTCGACGCCGACGAGGAACAGGATACCCTCGTCGTCGGCGCGGGCGTCGGCTACACGTCTGCTGTCGTCGCCGACCTCGTCGGCGGCCGCCACGTCCACGCCGTCGACATCAACCGGAGCGCGGTCATCGACGCGCGTGAAAACCTACAGAAAGCGGGCTACGACGCCGTCCTCGTCGACTGCCGCGACGGCGCGCGCGGCCTCCCCGAGTACGCCCCCTTCGACCGCATCCTCGTCGAAGCCGCGTCGGTTCGGCCGCCGCAGACGCTCTTGGATCAACTGGCCGACGACGGCCGGCTCGTCATGCCGATGGGCGGTCCCGAACAGACGCTCGTCGCCGTGGAACCCGACCCTGCGACCGGCTACGACGTCGTCGGCGAGTTCGGTCCCGCGGCGTTCAACCCCCTGCTCGTCGACGGCGAGCAGGCTGGCGGTCTCTCGCGCAACCGGACGGAACGCGAGGACCGCGAGTTCGCCCAGCAGGGCTACTTCGCCCCCTCCGGCTGGGAGTACGAGTGGGTCGACTGGGACGAGCGGCTAGACGGTCGGTAGTCGTCGACGACTCGGCGGCCGCTGCCTATTCTCTGACGACCAGTATCTTCGTGTTCCCCCGCTCGTCGGCGAACTCGCTCCCGGCGGGTGGCTTGATGTCGATGACGAGCGTGCCGTCCTCCTGATTCGCCCGGAGTTCGGGCGCGACCGTTACCGTGGCTTTGCCGCTCGCGTCCGTCTCGGCCGTCTCGACGCCGTCGATGTCGGCGGTGCCACCCTTGACGACGACCGTCGCGTCCGAGACGGGATCACCGTCGGCACCGACGACGGTCAGCTCGATGCTCTGCTCGCCGGGTGTGACGACTTCGTCGGTAGGGCGGGCGTCGAGTTCCGTGACCGTGAGCCCGCTGAGCCCGCCGAGCATACTCATCATCACCGAGAGGCTGGCGACGCCGACGACGAGGGCGATGACGAGCCGGATCGGCAACCCCTCGATTGCGCGTTCGTCCCCGTGGAAGCTGTTCTCGCGACCGAAGCGGCCGAGACTGTCGAACATGAGCCGGAGTTGTCCCGCTCTCCGGTATAAACCCTCGTCCGCCCCCGCTCGGCGTGGGGCGAGGCCTTTTGTCGGATGACAGGGCCACCGTCGCCCATGCACGTCCTCGGCCGCACTGACGACGCGACAGCGTCCGCCGATGCGACAGCCCTCGCCGACGACACCGACTCGCTCCCGACCGGCCGCCTCGGCAGCTACCGCGCCCGCGACGGCAGTTCGGGCGCGCAGGTCGGCGTCGACCTCGACCGCCCGCACGCGGGTCTCGTCGTCGGCAAACGCGGCTCGGGGAAGTCCTACACGCTCGGCGTCCTCGCCGAAGCCGCCGCCCGCGCCGACGGCGTCGCGCCGGTCGTCGTCGACCCCATGGGCGTCTTCTCCGGTCTCACCCGCGGCGACCCGGACGTCCCGGCGTCGGCCGTGAGCGAACCGAGGGTCCGCGCCGACGCGCTCTCACCGACCGCGTGGCCGACGCTGCTCGGACTCGACGCGACGAGCGCGGCGGGGTCGCTCGTCTGGGAGGCGGCGACCGAGACCGCGACGCTCGACGGCATGGCCGAGTACGTCGCCGACGCGTCTGCCGGGGAGACGGCGACGCGTGCGGCCGCCAACCATCTCCGACTCGCCGACTCGTGGGACGTGTTCGCCCCGGACGGCCTCCGTGCATCCGACCTCACCGGCGACGAGGCGACGGTGCTGGACCTTTCGGGACGGCGACCGGCCGCGATGAACGCCGTCTGTGCGGCCGTCGCGAGCGGGCTGTACGAGGCTCGCGTCGCCGACGACACCGACCGCCTGCCGTGGCTCCTCGTCGACGAAGCGCACGCCTTCTTCGACGGCGTCGCGGCCGACCCCCTCCGGACGCTTCTCACCCGTGGACGCGCACCCGGCGTGAGTCTCGTCGCCGCGACCCAACGCCCCGGCGCGTTGCCCGACGTCGCCGTCTCCCAGGCCGACCTGCTCGTCGCCCACCGGCTGACCGCCGAGACCGACATCCGGGCACTGGCATCCGCCCAACCGACCTACCTCGGCGAGTCGCTCGCGAGTCGCCTCCCGCGGGGGACCGGCGAGGCACTCGTCGTTGACGACGCGACCGAGTCCGTCCACGCCGTCTCGGTCCGCGAGCGTGACACGCCCCACGGCGGGGCGAGTGCTCGGGTGAGCGACCTCTGACGCCGGATTCGAAAGGCCCCTAAACCGTGGCGACGAGCAGTCGAACGAATGAGCGAGGCGAGCCGTCGATGAAGACCGAGCAGGTCGAGGCCGTCGCCCTCGTCGCACTCGGCGGATTCAGCGGTGCCGTCCTCCGGTACGGCGTCGGTCTCGCGCTGCCGGACGTCGCGGGGACCCTCGTCGCCAACGTCGTCGGCAGCTTCGTCCTCGGTCTCTTCGTCTCCGTCGCGGCGACCCGCCGGACGCGGCTCTTCCTCGGAACCGGCCTCCTCTCGTCGTTTACCACGTACAGCACGTTCGCCGTCGAGACGGCCCAGCTCGGCCCGCTCGCCGGGACGGCCAACGTCGGCGTCACCTACCTGCTCGGCTTCCTCGCGGCGGGGCTGGGCCTGGCGCTGGGAGGGCGACGGTGACGGCTGAGGGGGTCCTGCCGGCACTGCTCGTCGGTCTCGGCGGGATGCTCGGAGCCGTCTCGCGGCATCTCGTCGGCCAACGGCTGGAGAGCAGTCGGGCGACGCTCGTCGTCAACGTCCTCGGCAGTGTCGCGCTCGGAGCGGTCGTCGCGGGACAGCTCTCTGGGGCGTTCAGCGAGACGGCGGGGCTGCTCTTCGGAACGGGGTTCTGTGGCGCGTTCACGACGTTCTCCTCGTTCGCCGTGGAGGTCGCAAGCCGTTCGGGAGAGGGCCGGACCGTCGCTGCGGGGCGGTACGCCGTGACGAACTTGGCGGGCGCGCTCCTCGGCGTCGGCGTCGGTGCCGGTCTCGTCAGTCTCCTGTGAGCGTCGCCTCGGCTGCTCGCTGTGCGTCTCGTCGGTCGCGGTGCCGTCGGTCGTGCTGTTGATCGGTGCTGTCGGTCGATTCTGTCGTTCGCTTCGCTCTCTCTACTCCTGATTCGCGCGAGAAAAGTACCATCTCAACGTACATTCTCTCTGAGATATGTTTAAGTATTTGCGGACTGTCTAGAGAACCTGACGATTACTGGCAGAGCGGCCCGCTTAAGCGGGATGCTGGGCACACACGTGCGACAGCAGTCGCTCGGCCGAATCACCCATCTCATGAGTAATAATAACGACACGACACCGGACAGCGACGTGCTAACCTCTGACACTGACGAGACACTCCCCACCGAACGGTCCGAAGACGATCTGCCGACGTCGGGCATCGGTGGCCTGCCGACCGCCCGCGCCGACCAGCGTCTCCGCCGCCACGAGGCAGAGCCGCCCATCGACGAGGCCGACCCACCCGCGCTCGTCACCGACGAGGACTTTGTCCACCCGGAGACGACGGATATGCCGCCCGAAGACATCCGGGCGGCCATCCTCCGCGAGGTGAAGGAGTACTTCGAACAGCTTGCCGCCCAATACGAGGCAGGCGACGCCAAGCACGGTGAGGAACGATGGTTCGACTTCGCCCGTGAGACCCTCGTCCCGACCGACGAGTTCATCGAGACTCGGTGGTTCAACTTCGACTACCTCGACCAGTACGAACAGGTCGACCGCTACTGGGTGAACAAGCCCTTCGCGTACGTCACGGTCCTCTACGACCGCGAGGGCAAGTCGTTCCGCTACCACGTCACCGAGCCGGTGCTCAACCCCTTCGAGCAGTACGCCAAAGACGACCTCGTCCGCGTCGTCCGCAACAGCCTCATGTACGAAGAGATCGAGACCACGGACGACCGCGAGGCGTTGTTCGCGACGAAGGTCAGCGAGATCGTCGACGACCACGCCGCGACCGTCGACGTCGGCACGGTCCACAAGCTCATCTACTATCTGTTCAGAGACTTCCTCGACTTCGGCCACATCGACCCGTTGATGCGCGACCCCGACATCGAGGACATCTCCTGTGACGGCGCGGGCGTCCCCGTGTTCGTCTACCACTGCGAGTTCCGCGACCTCCGGACGAACGTCGTCTTCGAGGGGCAGCCCCTGAACTCGCTGACGGTCAGACTCGCCCAGCGGGCGGGCAAACACATCTCCGTGTCGAACCCGCTCGTCGACGCCAGCCTGCCGGACGGCTCGCGTATCCAGCTGACGCTCGGGACCGACGTCAGTGCGCGCGGTTCGAACTTCACCATCCGCAAGTTCGCAGACATCCCGTACAGCCCGGTCGACATGATCAACTGGAACACCTTCGACGTCGACCAACTGGCCTACCTCTGGCTGGCCATCGAGAACAACCGCTCGCTCGTCATCGCGGGCGGGACGGGGTCGGGCAAGACCACGGCGATGAACGCCGTGTCCTTCTTCATCCCGCCGGACTCGAAGGTCGTCTCCATCGAGGACACCCGCGAGATCACGCTGCCGCACGACAACTGGATTCAGGGGACGACGCGCCCATCCGCGACGGCCGACGGCCGCGGCGAGATCGGCACCTACGAACTCCTGCAGGCCTCGTTGCGCCAACGCCCCGAGTACATCCTCGTCGGCGAGATCCGCACGGAGCCGAAGGTCGCGATGACCTTCTTCCAGGCCATCGGGACGGGCCACACCGCCTACTCGACGTTCCACGCCGATTCCGTGGAGTCGTTCCTGAGCCGCCTGGAGAACCCGCCGCTCGGCGTGCCTGCCCAGATGATCCAGGACCTCGACATCGTCTGCATCCAGAAGCAGGTCTTCCAGGGCGACCAACGGGTCCGCCGCAACGTCCGCATCGCCGAAGTCACCCGTGGCGACAGCCACGACTCCGTCGAGACCTACACCGTGTTCGACCGCGACCCCCGGACCGACGAGTTCGTCCAGAAGAACGAGTCGCTCGCGCTCCGGAACGTCGCCGAGCTTCGCGGCTGGAGCGACGAAGACCTCGCGAGCGAGCTGGCGAACCGCCGGACCGTCCTCGCGTATCTCGTCGACAACGAGATCACCGACTACCGGGGGGTCGCATCGACGATTCACATGTTCGCCCGCGACCCGGAGTACGTCCTCGGACTCATCGAGCGCGACGAACTCGACCCAACGTCGTTCCCGTCGGAGGCCTAAATGGCAGCGAGCAACGCGGGCATGAACGAAGTTCCGCTGCCCGAGTACGAAGTCGGCCAGTACTTCCCGGTCCAGCCCGAGCTGGACGCGGAGAGCTGGCAGGCACTGAAGGACGAGTACGGACTGATCCGTGCGTACTTCAAGACGCACGCCGACGACTACCACCAGCTCCAGCGGTCGCTCAATCAGGCCCGGATGGGCGTGACGTACGACCGGTATCTGGAGCGAGCGGTCCACTACAGCGGGGCCGCCACGCTCGTCGGCCTGCTCCTCGGCCTGTTGACCGCCTACCTCCTCGCGCAGGCGGGGATGCTCGACGGTCTCCGGGCACCGAACGCGGTCCCCGGCGGCCTCGCCGTGATGGCCAGCGGCTTCAAAGTCGCCATCGCCGCGGGACTCATCACCCTCATCTCAGCGGCGACGTTCGGCGGTGGAACGTGGGCGTATCTGTATCTCGCGCCCGGCCAGAAGGCCAGCACGCGACGCCGGAGTATCGACTTCACGCTCCCGCACGCCATCGTCTTCATGTACGCCATGTCGTACGGCGGCATGAACTTCGTCGAAGTCATCTCGAAGCTGGCCGACTCCCGAGACGCCTACGGCGCGGTCGCCGAGGAGTTCGACATGGTCCACCGTGACGTCGAACTGTTCGGCAACGACCTCTACACGAGTCTGCGGAACGCCCGCAACCTGACGCCGAGTGATAACCTCGAACAGTTCATCGACGACATGGTCAGCGTCCTCGACTCCGGCGGTGACATCACCGCCTTCCTCGAAGAACAGAGCGCGCGGTATCTCCGTCGCGCACAGGAGGAGCAGGAGGACTTCCTCGAGACCCTGTCGGTCATGAGCGAGGTCTTCATCGTCGGCTTCGTCGCCGCCCCGCTGTTCCTCATCGTCATCCTGATGATCATCAGCGTCCTCGGCGGCCAAGCCATCGGCCAGATGGCGGTACTCATCTACCTCGGACTGCCGCTGGGCGTCGCGGGCTTCATCGTCCTGCTGTCGACGATGTCGGAACCGTACAAACAGCCCGAGACCCACCTCGCAATCGACGAGGACGGCGACGTCGAAATCGACGGCTCGCAGCTCTCGGACGACCCGGAGTATCTCGCCTTCGCCGAGTCACACCGCTGGGACGGTCTCCGCGACTACCTCGACAACCCGCTCGGAGCGGTCCGGGCGACGCCCGTGTTCACGCTCGTCGCCACTGTTCCCGCTGCGATGCTCTACGTCGCCGGCGTGGTACTCCTGGGCCTCGTGCCGACCTCGACCGACGCGCTCCTCGCGGATCCGATCACCGCGACGACGCTCCTCGTCGTCGTTCCGATGCTCCTCGTGACGGTGCCGCTCTCGGTGTTCCACGAACTGAAGCGCGGCCACGACAACGAGATCGTCCGTCGCTTCCCGGACACGCTGAACATCCTCTCCAGCGCCAACAACATGGGGATTCAGCTGACCGAGGCGTTCGACATCGTCGCCCGCTGGTCGACCGGCAAGTTCGCCGACGAGCTCCGGACCGTCCGCAACGACATCCGGTGGAACGGTGACACCCGCAAGGCGCTCCTGCGCTTTGCGAACCGCCTCGACGTCCCGCCACTGTCGCGAACGATCAAGCTCATCGCCGACGGCGGCTCGTCGAGCAGTGACCTCTCGCGGCTCCTCAGCATCGCCGCCGAGGACACGCGCAACCAGTACACCATCTCGCGGGACCGAAAGCGCGCCATGACGTCGTACATCGCCGTCGTCGTCATCGGCTTCCTGGTCTACCTGATGGTCATCGCGCTGCTCAACACGAGCTACCTCGGCCCGCTCTCGGAGATCAGTGGCACGGCTGCCACCGGCTCGATGACCGGGCTGCCGGGTGTCACCGCGATCCCCATCGACACGTACCGCATGTTGTTCTTCCACTCCGTGTTGGTCCAGGCCATCGGCTGCGGACTCATCACCGGAATGCTCTCGGACAACGACCTACTCGCCGGACTGAAATACGCCATCGCGATGGTGCTTGTCGCCACGCTGGTCTTCCAGTTCATCTAAGCCATGCACAGCAGATTCACCAACTCCAGACGAACCGAACCGCACGTCGCATCGCGACGAACCACCGACCGGGCGGTCTCTCCCGTCATCGGCGGCATCCTCATGTTCGGTCTCGTGATCGCCATGGTGTCGCTCATCCAGGTGACGGGTGTCCCGGTGTGGAACGCCCAAGAGGAGTTCCACCACAGCCAAGCGGTCCAGGCCGAGTTCCAGACGCTCGACCAGGCCGTCGAAGACGTGGCGGCGACGGGAAGCAGCCGGAGTGTCGTCCTCGACACCGGCATGGACTACCCGACCCGCCCGTTCCTGTTCAACCCGCCGCCGGTCGTCGGACAGCTCCAAGTCGACTCTGCGGGAGACATCGGCATCACCAACGCAGCCGTCGTCCACAACACCAACTACTGGTCGAAGACGGCCACGGCGGACCCGACGTTCGCGACGAGTACGGTCCGATATACCCCAGGCTACAGACAGTACCAGGGTGCCCCCGAGACCTACTACGAACACGGCGTCCTCTACAACCGGTTCGCCGACGGGACGGTCCTCCCGGCCAGCGAGAGCAATCTCGTCGACGGCCGCGAGATCTCGCTCGTCGTCCTCGACGGCCAGCTCTCGACGGCGTCGTCGGCCCCGACCACGGTCGAACTCCACGGACTGAGCGGTCCGGCACAGACGACGACCATCACGAGCCGGGACTCCTCGGGCGTCGTCCTGACGCTCCCGACCGCCTTCGACGAGGCGACGTGGCTCGACCTCCTCGGTGATCAGGTCGACGGCTACGACCCGGCGAACCCGACGAGCTACGACCCCCTCGTCGACGAAGAGCCGCGAGCGTACATCGCCGACCTCGACGTCACCGGTGGTGTCCTCACGCTCACCATGGAGCCCGGCAGCTACGACCTCCGACTGGCGAAGGTCGGAGTCGGCAACGGATACACCGACGAGCCGCCGCTCTACGTCACCGCGGTCGACGGCGACGGCTCGGCTGTCGTCGCCGGGAACGCCGGAACGTTCGTTGCACAGGTCCGCGACCAGTTCAACAATCCGACGCCCGGTGTGTCGCTGACGTTCTCGGTGGACGGAACCGGTACCTTCGTCAAATCCGACGGCACCGTTATCCCGTCGTCGTCGGTCGACGTGACGACCGATGCGAACGGACTCGCACGCGTCTACTTCCGGCCCAACGGGGACGTACTCCTGACCGCGAAGGGCGATCTCGACGACAGTGGCTCGATCACTGCCCGCGAGAAGGCGATGTTCAACGTCGAGTTTGTCACCCCCGTCGGCGACGGCTACTCCGAGTACGAGGGTTCGCTGAACCCCGTCGGCTCGAAGACGGTCATCCTCCAGCAGGCCGAACGCCTGTCGACGAGCAACACGAACCACGGGACGTGCACGGCGAACACGTTCTGTGAGATCCGACTCAACTTCGAGAACCTCGACACGTTCGACCGCAACATCGAGCAGATTCGGGTGAACTTCTACAGTGCCAACTCGATCTCGAACAGCGAGGGTGACTTCCCGGACTACGCCGCGCTCGTCGCCGCCGACGGCACCGTCCTCTACTCGCCGCTGACGGTCGGTGGAAGCTTCGTCGCTGTCGACAGCCCCGGTGGAGCGAACCCCATCGTCCTCTCCGATAGTTCGACGACGGCGATCTACCTGAAGTTCTACTACGTCGACAACACGAACAAGGCGTTCGAACTCGAGAAGGGGGACTTCTTCGCGCTCACAATCGTCTACGACAACAGCCGGACCGGGACCTACCTCGTCGGTATCGTCGACGACGCACGGAAGTAGGCGAGGGCTTCGCTCTTCGTCCGTAGTGTGGGAACGTGCCCGAGGCGGGATTTGAACCACGGTCGCTCCTTGCAGTCGCTCTCTGGTTCAAATCTCTTCGTAGTCGCCTTCCGAACACGACTCACTCGTCGCTGACGCTCCTCGTTCGTGTTGTGTTCGGAAAAACGCCCGAGGCGGGATTTGAACCCGCGTCACAACCGTGACAGGGTTGTATGATGGGCCACTACACCACCCGGGCAGACAAGCCGTGGAACAGGGAGTGGCTCCCGAACCACGAAGCAAGCAAACGCCCGAGGCGGGATTTGAACCCGCGTCACAACCGTGACAGGGTTGTATGATGGGCCACTACACCACCCGGGCTTGCTACACCCAGGTATTTGCCGATGTATTAAATAAGACTTGCCATCTCTCGTTGGGATTGGTACGACGTGCCGACCCACATCAACCACGTCACGGGGTTACGGTATCCCACCGGTGAACTCGTACTCTTCTGCCCAGTTGATCGATGGATGGTCGATCTCCGCTTCGAAACGGAGTTCCATCTTCTGTCGTGTCGCCTCCTCGACTCGAATCCAGTAGAGCGTCTCAGTCTCCGGATACCGGACGACGAACGCGTCGATCTCTCCGTGGTAGGTGCGTTCGTGGTAGTCTCCGTCTTTCGTCGTCTGTGAGTGCGTGTTGAACCGAATCGTCTCGTCTTTGTTCTGCCACGCTGTCTTACACTGCACCCGGTGGAGTTCGTCGTCATCGTCGACGACGAGGTCGTATTTGTCGTTGTCACCGAAGGGGACCGAGACACTGTAGCCGCTCGCAATCAACCGCGAGAGGATTTTCGCTTCGGTCTCGTCACCAGCGTCTTTCGTGTTCGCCATTGGAGGATGCTGGTATTCGAATCAGCCGCGGGTTACCTAAACGTGACTCCAGAGGTAGTGTCAAGCCGGAACCAAACGGTACGTGAGCATAACTGTTTAGCCTCTACTCGACCTGCTCGGCGAGACAAGAGCCTCCAGCTCTTGTTGGCTTCCGTTCGGTCGCCTCACGGAAACGACGAGACGCCTCGCTGGAGAGTTGAAATCAGCGAAACGTTCGAGGCGGAAGTTGAACCACGGTCACTCCTTGCAGTCGCTCCCTGATTCAAATCCCTCTGTAATCGCGTCGACGCTCACGACTCACGAGCACACGCTACGCGGTGCTCGTCGGTTTAGTTCGCGTCAGAAAGCGCCCGAGGCGGGATTTGAACCCGCGTCACAACCGTGACAGGGTTGTATGATGGGCCACTACACCACCCGGGCTTGACGCATTCATTGCTACCGCCGAGGTCCAGATAAGGCTTCCCATCTCGTCGCCGTATGTGTTCGGGTACCGCGATTGTAGCGGGCACAACGCATATATCACCGGAGGCCATGCGTCAAGGTAACACGCGCTCCGTCGGCCGCACCCTCCGCGGCCGCAGAGCGGCGCGTCGCGCGCGCTTAGCAAGGACTAAATGGATGGCCCGATAACGCCGCTGTAGTATCTCGTGATAGCTTCTCCCTACAGCCAACCCCATCCAACATGGTAGACGTAAGCCAACACAACCTGGTTCCGGAGCATACTGTCCTCGACGATCCGGAGCGCGTCGAGGAGGTACTCGCAGAGTACAACGTGGAGAAAACAAGCCTGCCCAAGATCAAGCGCACGGACCCGGCACTCCGCGACACCGACGCGGAGACCGGCGACGTCGTCGAGATCGTGCGGGACTCCCGAACAACTGACAAAGCAGTCGTATACCGACTGGTGGTCGAGTAATGGACCGACAAGCACGACGAACGATTTCACGCGAGTACTTCTCGCAAGAACGGCTCGCAGAGCACCACTTCCGCTCGTTCAACAACTTCATGGGACGAGGGATGCAGGAGGTCGTCGAAGAGAAAGAGCGCATCGAGACCGACATCGGCGACAAGGAGGGCGAAGAGCCCGTCTACGTCGAACTCGGTGACGTGCGCGTCGTCACCCCGCGCGTTCGCGAGGCCGACGGCTCCGAAGAACTTCTCTACCCGCAAGAAGCGCGCCTGCGCAACATCACCTACGCCGCCCCGGTCTTCATGGAGATGTCCATCATCCGCGGCGGCGAAGACGAGGAAGAGGTCGTCGTCGACTCCGCCGAGACCAAGGTCGGTCGGATGCCGATCATGGTCGGCTCGGACAAGTGTAACATCTCGGGCTTCTCCGACGAGGAACTCGTCGAGATCGGCGAGGACCCCGTCGACCCCGGCGGCTACTTCATCGTCAACGGCTCCGAGCGCGTCCTGATGACGTCGGAGGACCTGGCCCCGAACAAGATCCTCGCGGAGTACGACACGAAGTACGGCGACGAGATTCAGGTCGCAAAGACCTTCTCGCAGCGCCGTGGCTACCGCGCGCTCGTCCTCTGTGAGCGCAACCGCGAGGGCATCCTCGAAGTCTCGTTCCCGTCGGTCTCGGGCAGCGTCAACTTCGTGACCCTCGTCCGCGCGCTCGGACTCGAATCCGACGAGGAGATCGTCCACCGCGTCTCCGACGACCCGGAGATCGTGAAGTTCATGCTCGAGAACCTGGAGATGGCCGAAGTCCAGACCCAAGAAGAGGCCATCGAGACGCTCGGAAAGCGCGTCGCCAGCGGGCAGGGCAAGAACTACCAGCTGAAGCGCGCGAACTACGTCATCGACCGCTACCTGCTCCCGCATCTCCACGAGGAGGGCATCGAGGAGGAAGAGGTCCGCAGCAACAAGGCGTTCTACCTCTGTCGGATGGCCGAGGCGTGTTTCGAGCTTGCGCTCGGCCGCCGCGACTCCGACGACAAGGACCACTACGCCAACAAGCGCCTCAAGGTCTCCGGCGACCTGATGAAGGACCTGTTCCGGACGGCACTCAACAAGCTGGCACGCGACGTGAAGTACCAGCTCGAGCGCGCCAACATGCGGAACCGGAACCTCACCGTCAACACGGTGGTCCGCTCGGACGTGCTCACCGAACGGCTGGAACACCCCATCGCGACGGGTAACTGGGTGGGCGGCCGCTCCGGCGTCTCCCAGCTGGTCGACCGGACCGACTACATGGGTGTGCTGTCGCACCTGCGTCGGCTCCGCTCGCCGCTGTCGCGGTCCCAGCCGCACTTCGAAGCGCGTGACCTGCACGCGACCCAGTGGGGTCGCATCTGTCCTTCCGAGACCCCGGAGGGACCGAACTGTGGGCTCGTGAAGAACTTCGCGCAGGCGATGGAGCTGTCACAGAACATCGAAGACGAACAGTCACTCAAACGCGAACTGGCGTCGATGGGGGTCGAGGGTATCCCCGGTCTCGAAGGCGTCGAAGCAACACCGGCAGACGACTAACATGGCTCAGGCACGAGAAGCGAAAGTCTACGTCAACGGGAGCCTGGTCGGGACCCACCCGGACCCGCACCAGCTCGCAGCACAGATTCGAGAGGCACGGCGTCGCGGCGACGTCAGCCAGATGGTCAACGTCTCGGTCAAAGACCGGACGCGCGAGGTCATCGTCAACGCCGACGCGGGCCGCGCCCGCCGTCCGCTCATCGTCGTCGAGAACGGCGAGCCGCTCCTCGGCGACGAGGAGATCGAGGCCGTCGAGAACGGCGACCTCGAGTTCGACGACCTCGTCGAGCGCGGCTACGTCGAGTTCATCGACGCCGAGGAGGAAGAGGACATCTACGTCGCCGTCGACGAGGACGAGGTGTCTGAGGACCACACCCACCTCGAAATCGACCCGCAGCTCATCTTCGGCATCGGTGCCGGGATGATTCCGTATCCCGAGCACAACGCCTCGCCCCGCATTACGATGGGCGCAGGGATGATGAAGCAGTCACTCGGACTGCCCTCGGCGAACTACCGTATCCGTCCGGACACGCGTCAGCATCTGCTGCACTACCCGCAGCTCTCGATGGTCAAGACGCAGACGACGGAACAGATCGGCTTCGACGAGCGGCCCGCGGCACAGAACTTCGTCGTCGCGGTCATGTCCTACGAGGGGTTCAACATCGAGGACGCGCTCGTCATGAACAAGGGTTCAGTCGAGCGAGCGATGGCCCGCTCGCACTTCTTCCGCACCTACGAGGGTGAGGAACGCCGGTACCCCGGCGGACAGGAGGATCGCTTCGAGATTCCGAGCCAGGACGTGCGTGGTGCGCGCGGTGAAGACGCCTACACGCATCTCGACGAAGACGGTCTGGTCAATCCCGAGACCGTTGTCGACGAGAGTTCCGTCCTTCTCGGCAAGACGTCGCCGCCGCGATTCCTCGAAGAGCCGGACGACATGGGCGGTCTCTCGCCGCAGAAGCGTCGCGAGACCTCGGTTACCATGCGTTCGGGTGAAGACGGTGTCGTCGACACCGTGACCCTGATGGAGGGCGAGGACGGCTCGAAGCTCTCGAAGGTCAGTGTCCGCGACGAGCGGATTCCGGAACTCGGCGACAAGTTCGCATCGCGACACGGCCAGAAGGGTGTCGTCGGTCACCTGGCACCTCAGGAGGACATGCCCTTCACCGAACAGGGCGTCGTCCCCGACCTGGTCATCAACCCGCACGCGCTACCGTCGCGGATGACGGTCGGCCACGTGCTGGAGATGCTCGGCGGCAAAGTCGGTGCCCTCGAAGGGCGCCGCGTCGACGGGACCGCCTTCCAGGGCGAGTCCGAAGACGAACTCCGTGGCGCGCTCGAAGAACACGGGTTCAACTCCGCCGGCAAGGAGGTCATGTACTCCGGCGTGACCGGCGAGAAGATCGAGGCCCAGATCTTCCTGGGTATCATCTTCTACCACAAGCTGTACCACATGGTGAGCAACAAGCTGCACGCCCGTTCGCGCGGGCCGGTGCAGGTGCTCACCCGACAGCCCACCGAGGGGCGTGCCCGCGAGGGTGGTCTCCGTGTGGGTGAGATGGAGCGTGAGGTGCTCATCGGTCACGGTGCGGCGATGGCCCTCAAGGAACGTCTACTCGACTCCTCGGACCGCGAAGAGGTCTACGTCAGCGGCGACACCGGAATGGTCGCCGTCGAGGACCGCGAGCAGCGCCGCATCTACGACCCCATCACCGGGGACGAGGACAACATCCACAAGATCGAGGTCAGTTACGCGTTCAAACTGCTCCTCGACGAGATGAAGGCGCTCGGCATCCGACCGAAGATCGAACTGGAGGACGCGGTCTAGGAGGACTCACGTATGTCAATGCAGACACCCAAGGAAATCGGCGGCATTCAGTTCGGGTTGATGGACCCGGAGACGTACCGAGACATGTCCGCCACGAAGGTCATCACGGCGGACACGTACGACGACGACGGCTACCCCATCGACATGGGGCTGATGGACCCGCGGCTGGGCGTCATCGACCCGGGGCTGGAGTGCCGCACCTGCGGCCAGCACTCGGGGTCGTGTAACGGCCACTTCGGCCACATCGAACTCGCCGCGCCCGTCATCCACGTCGGCTTCACGAAGCTCATCCGACGGCTGCTCCGCTCGACCTGCCGTGAGTGCGGAAAGCTCGCGCTCACCGAGGACGAGAAGGAGGAGTACCACGAGAAGCTCAAGCGGACGAAGGAGCTCGGTGAGGACTGGAGCGACGTCATGAAGGCGGGCGTCCGCCAGGCACGGAAGGCCAAGCGCTGTCCGTACTGTGGCAACCCCGCCCACGACATCAAACACGAGAAGCCGACGACCTACTACGAGGTCCAGGACGTCCTCTCGGGCGACTACTCCGAGCTCATCGCGGAAGCGATGCAGCCCGACCCCGACGACGAGGACGACGAGGGGATGTCGCCGCAGGCACTCGCCGAGAAGACCGGCATCGACCTCGACCGTGTCAACCAGATCATGTCGGGCGAGTTCCGCCCGCGCAAGGAGGACCGCAAGGCCCTCGAGAAGGCACTGAAGATCGACCTGACGGTCGAGGACATGAACAAGCTGATGCCCTCGGACATCCGCGACTGGTTCGAGGACATCCCGGACGAGGACCTCGAATCGCTCGGTATCGACGCGAGCCGCTCGCGTCCCGAGTGGATGATCCTCACTGTGCTCCCCGTCCCGCCGGTGACGGCCCGTCCCTCGATTACGCTCGACAACGGCCAGCGTTCGGAGGACGACCTGACCCACAAGCTCGTCGACATCATCCGCATCAACCAGCGGTTCATGGAGAACCGCGAGGCTGGCGCGCCGCAGTTGATTATCGAGGACCTGTGGGAGCTGCTCCAGTACCACGTCACGACCTTCATCGACAACGAGATTTCGGGCACGCCGCCGGCGCGTCACCGCTCCGGCCGCCCGCTGAAGACGCTCTCCCAGCGTCTTAAGGGCAAGGAGGGACGCTTCCGTGGCTCCCTCTCGGGGAAGCGTGTCAACTTCTCGGCGCGTACCGTCATCTCGCCGGACCCGACCCTCAGCCTGAACGAGGTCGGTGTCCCCGAGCGCGTCGCGCGTGAGATGACCCAGACGATGAACGTCACCGAGCGTAACATCGAGGAGGCCCAGCAGTACGTCCGCAACGGACCCGAGGGCCACCCCGGTGCCAACTACGTCAAGCGGCCGGACGGCCGCCGCCTGAAGGTGACGGAGAAGAACTGCGAAGAACTGGCCGAAAAGGTCGAACTCGGCTGGGAGGTCAACCGCCATCTCGTCGACGGCGACATCGTCATCTTCAACCGACAGCCGTCGCTGCACCGGATGTCCATCATGGCCCACGAAGTGGTCGTGATGCCGTACAAGACGTTCCGCCTGAACACTGTCGTCTGTCCGCCGTACAACGCTGACTTCGACGGCGACGAGATGAACATGCACGCGCTGCAGAACGAGGAGGCTCGCGCGGAAGCGCGCGTCCTCATGCGTGTGCAGGAACAGATCCTCTCCCCGCGCTTCGGTGAGAACATCATCGGCGCGATTCAGGACCACATCAGTGGGACCTACCTGCTGACCCACGAGAACCCGCACTTCACGGAGACGCAGGCACTCGACCTGCTGCGTGCGACGAGCGTCGACACGCTGCCCGAACCCGACGGCGAGGAGGACGGCGAGCCGTACTGGACGGGCCACTCCATCTTCTCGGAGCTGCTGCCCGACGACCTCTCCTTGGAGTTCAAGAGTTCGACCGGCGACGACGTCGTCATCGTCGACGGCCAGCTCATCGAGGGGACCATCGACGAGGACGCAGTCGGTGCCTTCGGTGGGGAGATCGTCGACACCATCACCAAGGTCTACTCGGAGACGCGTGCCCGCGTGTTCATCAACGAGATCGCCTCGTTGGCGATGCGTGCCATCATGCACTTCGGGTTCTCCATCGGGATCGACGACGAGTCCATCCCGCCGGAGGCCAACGAACAGGTCGACGAGGCCATCGACAACGCCTACGAGCGCATCCAGGAACTCATCCAGACCTACGAGGCGGGCGAACTCGAGTCGCTGCCCGGCCGGACGGTCGACGAGACCCTGGAGATGAAGATCATGCAGACGCTCGGCAAGGCACGTGACTCCGCCGGTGAGATCGCCGACGACCACTTCGGCGACGACAACCCGGCAGTCATCATGGCCCGCTCGGGTGCACGTGGGTCGATGCTGAACCTGACCCAGATGGCCGGCTGTGTCGGCCAGCAGGCAGTCCGCGGCGAGCGGATCAACCGCGGGTACGAGGACCGTACCCTCAGCCACTACAAGAAGGACGACCTCTCCGCCGAGGCCCACGGCTTCGTGGAGAACTCCTACCGTGGCGGTCTCACCCCGCGTGAGTTCTTCTTCCACGCGATGGGTGGCCGCGAGGGGCTTGTCGACACGGCAGTCCGTACCTCGAAGTCCGGATATCTGCAGCGTCGGCTCATCAACGCCCTCTCGGAACTCGAAGCGCAGTACGACGGCTCGGTGCGCGACACCTCGGGCAACATCGTCCAGTTCGAGTTCGGTGAGGACGGTACCAGCCCGGTGAAGGTCTCCTCCAGCGAGGACGGCGACGTCGACGTCGAGAGCATCGCCGACCGCATCATCGAGTCCGAGTTCGACAGCGAGGAACAGAAAGAGCGGTTCCTCGGTCGGCGCGCGCCGCCGACGAACCTCTCGGAACACGCGGGCCCGGGTCGGAACAAGGCTCTGGGCACGGAGGTGGAATCCGATGACTGAGAGCAAAGAGAAGAGCGTCAACCAGCTCGTCGGCGAGTACGAACACGTCGACGAGGACATCGCGCTCGTCATCGAGGACACTGAACTGCCGCGTCGCCTGAAGACCCGCGTCTACAAGACCATCGAGGGTCGCAACGGCGTCGTGAGCCCGGAACAAGCCAACGAGATCGCCGAAGCCGTCGAGAACCGCTATCTCGACACGCGCGTCGATCCGCTGGACCCCGTCGGCACCGTCTCCGCGCAGTCCATCGGGGAGCCGGGGACGCAGATGACGATGAACACGTTCCACTACGCGGGTGTCGCGGAGATCGACGTGACCCAGGGGCTGCCGCGCCTCATCGAACTCGTCGACGCCCGGAAGACGCCGGACACGCCGACGATGACCGTGCATCTCCAATCCGCCGAGCAGAACGAGGCGGACATCCCGTACGCGACGGACCGCGAATACGCCCACGAGGTCGTCTGGGACATCGAGGCGACGCACATCCTCGCGCTCGGTGACGTCTCGACGAACGTCGCGGACATGCTCGTCCGCATCGACCTCAACGACGACACGCTGGCCGAGCGGTGGCCGCGTTCGAACAACGTGACCGAGGTCGCCCAGGAGATCGCCGAGACCATCGAGGACGCCCTCGGCGTGAAGACCCGGCAGTCCGGCACCGTCATCGAGTTCGGGCCGGACGAGCCGAGCTACCGCCAGCTGCTCCAGCTGGTCGAAGAGCTCCGCGAGATCACCTTCAAGGGTATCGAGGGCATCGACCGCGTCGTCATCCGCAAGGAGAAGACCGACGACGGCGAGGGCGAGGAGTTCGTCCTCTACACCGAAGGGTCGGAGTTCGGCGACGTCCTCTCCATCGAGGGCGTCGACGCCACGCGGACGACGACGAACAACATCCACGAGGTCTACCGCCAGCTGGGCGTCGAGGCGGCCCGCGAGGCCATCATCGAGGAGACGATGGACACGCTCGCCGAGCAGGGGCTCGACGACGTGAACATCCGCCACCTGATGCTCGTCTCGGACATCATGACCAACCGCGGGACCATCGAGTCCATCGGCCGCCACGGTATCTCCGGCTCGAAGGACTCTGTGCTCGCCCGTGCGGCGTTCGAGGTGACGGTCAACCACCTGCTCGACGCCGCCATCCACGGCGAGGCAGACGACCTCGACGGCGTCATCGAGAACGTCATCGTCGGCAAGCCCGTCTCCATCGGGACCGGCGACGTCGACCTCAAGATGGGGTCGTTCACCGCACCCTCCGACGATTAGTCGATGAAAGTCACGCTGTCGGACGAGGCGATGCGGTTCATGAGCCTCTTCGACGAGGTCGCCGAGGTCAGTCCGAAGGATTGTCTCGTCGACGAGGACCGGCTCGTCCTCCTCGTCCCCGCGGGCGAGATGGGCAAGGCCATCGGCCCGGCCGGCAAGACAGTCAAGCGGTTCGAAGAACGGGTCGGCCGGACGGTCGAACTCGTCGAGGACGCCGACACGGCGGAGGCGTTCGTCGCCAGCGCGCTCGCACCGGCGGCGATCCGTCACGTCACGGTCTCCGAACAGGACGACCGCGTCGCCTACGTCGAGGTCGAAGAGGCCGACCGTGGCGTCGCCATCGGTTCGGGCGGGGCGAACATCGAGACCGCTCGCGAACTGGCCCAGCGGCACTACGACATCGACGACATCCAGCTGACCTGAGCGGCCACCGTCGCAGCCGCGTCCGCTGCGTTTCTGCCGAAAACCGTACTACGGAACGAGTGACTCGGAGCGGTAGGTACTGCCTACTTCGCGGGACGGGGGAAATGGGAGGGTGAGTCGCCGGTCGGCGGCCGTCGCCGACGGTGTGGTTTACCCGACTGATAACTAAACCCGCAGGTTGCGTCGGTATCCGGTATGTCTCCACCACCGTTCTCGATCCGCTGTCCTTGCTGCGCTGCCGACCTTCCGGCGGGTGAGGTGGTGACGGACGGGGGTCGCCCCGAGATGGGCGACGCGCTCTACGGCGAGACAGTCGAGTGCTCCCACTGCGACGCCGCGTTCGAGGTGTTCTTCTACCCGGATTGAAACGGCCTGTGCTGGCCGTTCGTTCCCTCTCCTCCGCTGAGCGGCCGTAACTCGAATCGCTGAAACGGCCTCAGATTCCTTCTTTCACCCCGCTACTCGGTTCTGAGGCCGTTTCGTGCGCGACGAAAAGGGAGGCTTAAGTAGCTCCGTCTGGAAATCAGATTCACTATGGCGAACGGCAAGTACGCAGCCCGCAAACTCAAACAGGACCGTCAGAGTCACCGATGGTCCGACTCGAAGTACGCACGCCGCGAGCGTGGTCTTCGCAAGAAGTCCGACCCCCTCGAGGGCGCGCCGCAGGCACGCGGCATCGTCCTGGAGAAGGTCGGTATCGAGGCAAAGCAGCCCAACTCGGCGATCCGAAAGTGCGTCCGTGTCCAGCTTATCAAGAACGGTAAGCAGGTCACCGCTTTCTGTCCGGGTGACGGTGCGATCTCCTTCATCGACGAACACGACGAAGTCACCATCGCCGGGATCGGTGGCGCGAAGGGTCGCGCGATGGGTGACCTTTCCGGTGTCAACTACAAGGTCGAGAAGGTCAACGGTGTCTCGATGATCGAACTCGTGCGCGGTAACGCGGAGAAGCCTGTCCGATAATGTCCGAGAGCGAAGCCCCCGAGCCGGAATCCCCGGCCGACAGTGAGGAAGCAGCATCGAACGCGCAGCTCTTCGGCGTCTGGGACGTCTCCGAGATCGAGTACACCGACCCGAGTACGCAGCGCTACATCAACGTGACCCCCATCGCTCACACGATGGGCCGTCACGCCTCCAAGCAGTTCAAGAAGTCCGAGATCAGCATCGTCGAGCGGCTCACGAACCGTCTGATGCAGACTCAGGACAACACGGGCCAGAAGCAGAAGGCCCTGAAGATCGTCCGCGAGGCGTTCGACATCGTCCACGAGCGCACCGAGGAGAACCCGGTGCAGGTGCTCGTCACGGCCATCGAGAACGCCGCTCCGCGTGAGGAGACCGTCCGCCTGAAGTACGGTGGCATCTCCGTCCCGAAGGCGGTCGACGTCGCGCCGCAGCGCCGTGTCGACGAGGCCCTGAAGTACATCGCACAGGGAACGAAGTCCGGTTCCTACAAGTCGAAGACGAGTGCCGCCGAGGCACTCGCCCAGCAGCTCGTCGGTGCGTCGAACTACGACGTCCAGACGTACGCCATCTCGCAGAAAGAAGAGCGCGAGCGCGTCGCCGCCGCGGCCCGTTAAGCGGTTCTTCTCTCTCTTTCGTTCTCCGTCCCGTGAGCAGCGGTGCTCGTCCGTCCAGCGATGTTTTCGGAAGCCGGTCGGCCAACCCGACAGTATTTTAGGATGGCCTAAAATAGTGTAATCATGCGAAACTGTTCGAGGCGGAAACTTCTCGGGGTGGTCGCGTCAGTCGGCGTCGCTGGCTGTCTCGGTGCTCCGACTCAGGAGGCTGCCGAATCGACACAGCAGCCGACCGAGTCAGCGACAGCGACAGTGACACCGGAACCGACGCCGACGTACGACCTCACCGTCGGCCACGACATCGAGGCGTGGGACGAGTACGACCCCGACTGGTCTGCGCCCGCGACGTCGCCGGAGGTCGCCGTCGACGTGGAGGTCGTCGTCGAGAACCTCGACGTCCCGTGGGACCTCGCGTTCGCCCCGACCGGCGACCTGTTCATCACGGAGCGGACCGGCCGGGTGGTCCGGTACGCCGCAGACGAGGTGACGGCCGTCGCGGAACTCGCCGACGCCGCCGAGTCGGAGTCGCTCCCGCCGGGGAGCGAGGAGAGTTCGTGGTGGCTCGCGGGTGGTGAGGGTGGGACGCTCGGAGTCGCCGTCCATCCGAACTACCCCGAACCGCCGCTGGTCTACGTCTACTACACCTACCGCGACGAGGCGGACGAGCGGTACAACAAGCTCGTCTCGGTCGACGTCTCGGCGGACGACCCGTCGGCGACGGCGACGCCGCTCGTCGAAGAAATCCCGGCCGACAGCTACCACAACGGCGGACGGATCGACTTCGGCCCGGCGAACTATCTGTGGGTGACCACCGGCGACGCCGGCGAAGCCGAGCGAGCGCAGGACCCCGGCTGGCTCGGCGGGAAGGTCCTCCGGCTCGAACCCGACGGCAGCGCCGCATCGGCCAACCCGGACCTCGGCGCGGACGCGGACCCGCGTGTCTACAGTTACGGCCACCGGAACCCGCAGGGTATCTCGTGGCTGCCGGACGGCACACCAGTACTCTCAGAACACGGCGGCGGCCCCGACGAGATGAACGTGCTTCGGCCGGGCGCGAACTACGGCTGGCCGCAGGTGCCGACGGACGTCTGGTACGACGAAGCGGCGAGCGACGAGGTGAACCCGGTCGCGAGCAGCCGGCTCGAACCGATCACGTGGGCACCGAGCGGGGCCGTCTTCTATACGGGCGACGCGTTCCCGGCGTTCAAAAACCGGTTTCTCGTGGGGGCACTGGCCGGCCAGCGGCTGAAGGTGTTCACGCTCTCCGACCCCGACGGGGAGCTGCCGCCGCTGGGCGAGACTGGTGTCCGACACGACGCCGACTGGCTCGACGACGCGTTCCTCACGACGAGTCACGACCGGCTCGTGGACGAACTCGGGCGGATCCGCCACGTCGAACAGGGACCGGACGGCGCGCTCTACGCCATCACATCGAACCGCGACGGGCGGGCGAAGGGGTCGTTCCCGACGGAGCGTGACGACGTGCTCGTCAGGCTCACGCCGGGCGAGTAGATGTTCGACGGTCAGTCGGCGGCGGGACCACTTCCTCTCGGTGGGTCGGCGTACGCGCGGGTCACGTCGACGAGTGCCTTCCGGTAGTCGCTCTTCGTGGGGTCGTCGGCGAGCGACGTGAAGCGTCGTTTGAACGCCTCGACGTCGATGCCGGGGGCGTCGTCGGCTGCGAGTCCTGCGAAGTCGTAGAGCGGATGGTCCCGCCCGGCCAGCCCGTGGCGTTCGACGAGCGCGAGCGCGAAGGCGGCGTTGACGGCGGTCATCTCGGGGTCCGAGGCGGCAGTGAGACGTCTTCGTGAGGGGCCGTCGGCCTCGCCGCTCGGTTTGTCGGCGACGGCGGCGGCGAGCTGTGATTCGAGGAAGGTGAGGAGCTTCGTCGCCGAGGTCAGAGAGAGGGTGATGTCGTCGGCGTAGATGTCCTTCATGTGGTTGGCGATCTGGTAGCAGTGGATCAGCTTGCGCCGCTCGACGGACTTGCCGGGCAGTGCGAGAAACAGTGCTTCCTCTGTCGACTGCACGTGAGAGGGGTGGGACTCCTCGTAGCGAGCCATGTGGGCGAACTCGTGGAGTGCGAGTTCGCGGGCCATGACGCTCGTGGCGGCCTGTCGGGAGATGTTCAGTACGTGGTAGTCTTCGTAGTGGCCCGCCCACGTCCGCTCGTCGGGGTCGTCTCTGACGCGGACGCGGACCGGCCACTCGAGGTCGTATTCGGTCTCGAAGAGGTCCGCCGCGCTGAGAAACGGGTCCGGGGTGGCGGCCCCCAGTACGCGCACATCCATGTGTTGTGTTACCAAGGTGCCCTGTAGTATGACTCTTGTGCCTCTGGAGAGGCGGTAGGCGGTGCCTACTGCGGCGTCGGCGGCGGTGGCTCGACGAGGCCGACGTCGGCGACAGCCCCACGAACTCGCACGTGGTACATTGGCACACATGGCGGTGAGGGCGGAGAATTCGGCGGTTTCCCCACCGGCAAAACACTACCCTTTTGACCCTGCTGCCGGAAGCAGTCAGTATAATGGGCCGACGAAAGAAAATCGTTCAAGAATGTGAGAAGCTGATGGACAACCCGGAGCACATCCGGAACATCGCCATCGCCGCTCACGTCGACCACGGGAAGACGACCCTCTCGGACAACCTCCTCGCAGGTGCCGGCATGATCTCCGACGAGACCGCCGGCCAGCAGCTCGCGATGGACACGAAGGAAGACGAGCAGGAACGTGGGATCACCATCGACGCGGCTAACGTCTCGATGACCCACGAGTGGAACGACAAGAACCACCTCATCAACCTCATCGACACACCGGGCCACGTCGACTTCGGTGGCGACGTGACCCGTGCGATGCGTGCCGTCGACGGCGCGCTCGTCGTCGTCGACGCCGTCGAGGGCGCGATGCCCCAGACGGAGACGGTGCTCCGGCAGGCACTCCGCGAGGGTGTCAAGCCCGCACTGTTCATCAACAAAGTCGACCGCCTCATCAACGAGCTTCAGGAAGGGCCCCAGGAGATGCAGGAGCGGCTCTTCGACGTCATCTCCGACGTCAACGAGCTCATCCGTGGCATGACCGAAGAGAAGGATTACGACTGGACGGTCTCCGTCGAGGACGGCACCGTCGCCTTCGGGTCCGCCCTCTACAAGTGGGGTGTCTCGATGCCGTCGATGCAGGAGACCGGCATCTCCTTCGGCGACATCATCGACATGGAGAGTAACGACCAGCGACAGGAACTCCACGAGGCGACGCCGCTCTCGGACGTCGTCCTGGACATGGTCGCCGAGCACTTCCCGAACCCGCTCGAAGCCCAGCCCCGTCGTATCCCCGCCGTCTGGCGTGGTGACGCCGACTCCGACCTCGCAAAGCAGATGCGTGAGGTCGACGACGACGGCGACGTCGTCTTCATGGTGACCGACATCTCGATGGACCCGCACGCCGGCGAAATCGCGACCGGTCGCCTGTTCTCGGGCACCATCAAGAAGGGCCAGGAGCTCTACGTCTCCGGCACAGCGAAGAAGAACCGCGTCCAGTCCGTTGGTATCTTCATGGGTGGCGAGCGCGAGGATCTCGACCGTGGGGTCCCCGCCGGCAACATCGCGGCCGTCACCGGCCTGCGTGACGCCATCGCCGGTTCGACCGTCTCCTCCGTCGAGATGACGCCGTTCGAGTCCATCGAGCACATCTCGGAGCCGGTCATCACGAAGTCCGTCGAGGCAACCAACATGGACGACCTGCCGAAGCTCATCCAGACGCTCCAGCAGGTCGCCAAGGAAGACCCGACCATCCGCGTCGAGATTAACGAGGACACGGGCGAGCACCTCATCAGCGGACAGGGCGAGCTTCACCTCGAAGTCATCACCCAGCGTATCCAGAAGAACCAGGGCATCCCGGTCCACACCGGTGAGCCGATCGTCGTCTACCGCGAGACGCCGACGCAGGGTTCCCGCGAGGTCGAGGGTGTCTCCCCGAACCGCCACAACAAGTTCTACATCTCCGTCGAACCCCTCTCGCAGGAGATCATCGACGAGATCAAGCTGGGCAACATCGCCAACGACATGCCCGAACTGGAGCGCCGTGAAGCGCTGCAGGAAGCCGGCATGGACAAGGACGCCTCCCAGAACTTCGAGCACATCTTCGGCACGAACATCCTGCTCGACGACACGAAGGGTATCCAGCACCTGAACGAGACGATGGAACTCGTCATCGAGGGGATGGAAGAAGCACTCAACGACGGTCCGCTCGCCGCCGAGCCGGTCCAGGGTGCACTCCTCCGTCTCCACGACGCGAAGCTCCACGAGGACACCATCCACCGTGGTCCCGCGCAGGTCATCCCCGCCGCTCGCGAGGCTGTCCACCGCGCACTCATCGACGCGAAGGTCAAGCTGCAGGAGCCGATCCAGAACGTCCGCATCGACGTCGCCTCCGACTACATGGGCTCTGCCTCCGGCGAGATTCAGGGTCGCCGTGGCAGCGTCGACGACATGTACCAGGAAGGTGACCTCATGGTCATCGAGGGTATCGCACCCGTCGAAGAGATGATCGGGTTCTCGTCGGACATCCGCTCGGCGACGGAAGGCCGCGCCTCCTGGAACACGGAGAACGCCGGCTTCCGCGTCATGTCCGACAGCCTCCAGACGGACAAGATCATGGAGATCCGAGAGCGCAAGGGCATGAAGCTCGAACTGTCGCCGGCCATCGACTACATCTAAGTCGAGACCCGCGCGACCAACGACTGCCCACGACTGCTCGCGTCTCTTCGCGACATCTCGCGATTCTTCGCGACTTCTTTCGTCTCTCCGCCTACCAGTCGCCACTGAACGGTCGCGGCCTGCGTTCGTTCCGACGTGGCCACAAGTTACAACCGCTTTTGTCGACTAACGCTATCTATGGGCGAGGAGAAACTGGGCTTCGCCGGAGCGACAGCTATCGGGCTGGGCGGGATGATCGGTGGCGGCGTCTTCTCGGTGCTCGGGGTGGTCGCGACCATCGCCGGAGCGGCCTCGTGGGCGGCCTTTACCGCCGCCAGCCTCGTCTCGATGTGTGCGGCCTACTCCTATCTCAAACTGAACGACGTCGGCGACGTCCGCGGCGGGTCGGTGAGCCTCATCGAGGAGTTCGTCGGCAACTCCACGCTCGCGGGGATGGTCGGCTGGACCCTCCTCTTCGGCTACATCGGTGCCATCGCGATGTACGCCTTCGCCTTCGGGAGCTTCACCGAGAAACTCGTCGGGATGCAGACGCTCGCCGGGCTGCCGTTTCGACCCATCGCCTCGGTGCTCGGCGTCGCAATCTTCGTCGGCCTGAACGTTCTCGGGGCGCGGGCGACGGGGACGTCCGAGGAGATTCTCGTCGCGTTGAAGCTCGTCATCCTGTTCGGCATCAGCGCGTGGGGGCTGTGGTACGGCGCGGGCCAGGGGCAGCTGTCGTTCGGCTTCGACCGCATCGCGAGCACGAGCTTCGCGACCGCCGTCGCGGTCTCGTTCGTCTCCTTCCAGGGCTGGCAGCTGCTCATGTACGACCAAGAGAACATCGAGAACGCGAAGTCGACGCTGCCGAAAGCCGTGTTCGTCTCCATCGTCGGTGCCATCGTCATCGACAGCATGGTCGCCATCCTCGTGACGAGTCTGGTCGAGACGTCCGTCATCTCTCAGCGGCCGGAGGTCGCCGTCGCGGTGGCCGTCGAGCCGTTCCTCGGGCAGATCGGCTTCACCTTCGTCGCTATCGCGGCCATCTTCTCGACGGGGAGTGCGATCAACGGGACGCTGTTCAGCGCGGCCAACTTCGCGAAGGGGATGCTCGCGGACGACCTGCTGCCCGACCAGTTCGGCGACAGCGACGCCGACGGCGCGCCGACGACGACGGTGCTCGTTCTCGGCGTCGCCGCGGCCGCCTTCACCGCCTACGGCAGCCTCGAAGCCATCACCTCCTTCGGCTCGCTGGCGTTCCTCGCGGTCTTCGGGGCGATGAGCTATCTCGCCCTCCGCGAGCGTGAGAACGACGAGATCTTCTCTCCCATCCCGGCACTCGGCGTCCTCGGGACGGTCGCGTTCTTCCCGCTCGTCCTCCTGCATCTGTGGACGTCCCAGCGAGAGGTCTTCTACGCCGTTGTCCTCATCACCGTCGCCGTCGTCGGCGTCGAGTTGCTGTACTTCGAGCGCGACCACATTGCCGACGGAGTCCGGACGGTCGAGAACCGGCTGTGAGCCGGGCTGTGGCGTGCGAGCGGTTCCCCCGCGAGACGTGGTAACACGCGTAGATCGTCGGAGAGAATTGTAATCGACGAAGGCTTATAACGCGAGGCCCGAGTGTGTTCTACCATGCAACGGGGCACGCACCACCCGAGCAGCATCGGCACGGAGCAACGGCGCTATCGCTCCCAGCCGACAACAGTTGCGGCGCGTGCCACGGGGGTGAGTCGATGAGCAGCGACGGCGAGGCCGAGTCCGTCGAGGCCGAGGAGGAGGTCGCCGAGACCGACGGCGGCGAACATCCACAGGCGCACACGGTTCGACTGGAACTCGTCGACGAACCCGGCCAACTGCTCGCGGCACTCCAACCCATCTCGGAGAACGGGGGCAATCTGCTCTCGATATTCCACGAGCGCGGCAACCTCACGCCGCGGGGGCACATCCCCGTCGAGGTCGACCTCGAATGTCCGCCCGACCGCTTCGAGACCATCGTCGAGGCGCTGCGGGACAACGGCGTCAACGTCATCCAGGCGGGTGCCGAACGCTACGGCGAGGAACTCACGATTCTCCTGGTCGGCCACCTCATCGACACGGATCTCTCGGATACGCTCCGGCGCGTTCAGGGCCACACGGACGCGACGGTGACGGATCTCTCGCTGTCGGCTCCCGAAGGGACCGACGACGTCTCCAGTGCCCGGCTGCGGCTCGCGACGCGGGCTGGCAAGACCGACGAAGTACTCGAGGCCATCCGCGAGGTCGCCGGTGAGAAGGAGTTGGACGTCGTCGAGCCGCTCACGGAGGTATCGGCATGAGTCTCCGTATCGCGGTTCTCGGAGCCGGCGCGGTCGGCCGCTCGGTCGTCGACCTCGCCGAGGAGTACGGCCATACCGTGACGGCGGTCGCCGACTCCTCGACGGCCGCGGTCGATTCGACTGGCTTGGACCCCGACGTGGTTCTCGAACGGAAGGAACGCGAGGGTGTCGTCGGCGACCTCGCGCTCGACGACGCGCTCGCCGCGGACTACGACGTGCTCGTCGAGGCGACGCCGACGACGCTCGGCGACGCCGAACCCGGCTTCTCGCACGTCCAACACGCACTGGAGCGGGACCGCCACGTCGTGCTCGCGAACAAGGGTCCGGTCGCCGAACGATACGACGACCTGCGGGCACTCGAAGTCAAGAGCGAGGGAACGGTCCAGTTCGAGGCCGCCGTCGGCGGGGCCATCCCGGTCCTCTCGACCATCGCGGACTTCGGAGGCGAGCACATCACCGCCGCTCGCGGCGTGCTCAACGGCACGGCCAACTTCATCCTCTCGCGGATGGCCGCCGAGGGGCTGGGCTACGAACACGTCCTCGCGGAGGCCCAGGACCTCGGCGTCGCGGAGGCCGACCCCTCCTTCGACGTGGAGGGGACGGACGCCGCGCTGAAGTTCGTCATCCTCGCGAACGTCCTCAACGACGGCGGCTACACGCTCGCCGACGCGGAGGTCGAGGGCATCAAGAACATCCCCGGCAGCGCGCTCGACCTCGCCGCCGAGGACGGCCGGACGGTTCGGCTCATCGGCGAGGCGACGCCCGACGGCATCCGCGTCGGCCCGCGACTCGTCCCCCAGAACGGGACGCTCGCAGTGAGCGGGACGCGCAACATCGTCCAACTGGAGACGGAGTACGCCGGCAACCTCAACCTCAGCGGCCGCGGCGCGGGCGGCCCCGAGACGGCGACGGCGGTGCTCTCGGACGTCAGTCGGCTGGAGTGAGCTAAGAGCGACGCGCGGCTTTTTTCGAGTGTCGAAAATCGGTGAGCGGCAGCGATGGTGGCTCGAACCACAGTGAACTGCGTCACCCGATTACCCACCGTGGCGCGTGGCTTCGCGGCTTTCATGCCGCGAGACACGCACGCGAGGGACGAGTGAGCGAGCAGCGCGAGCGAAGGAGTCGGTTGGGGAGGGCGTGGCTGTGCCGCGGGGAGGGGCTGAAAGGGGACGCGTTGTCGACGAACCTCCGCGACGTAAGCACCGCAGGCGAAGCCGAGGAGCACAGCGAGCGGCGGGAGTCGACAACGCGTGGGCTTTCGAGAAGGAATCTGCGTCGGCTCCTCTTCAGCGAAATCTGCGACTTTGGAAGTAGTCCGCGTTGCCGACAACGACGACCACGAAAAACGAGTGCCCTCGACTGTTCTCGACCTCTTCACCGACTCACTCGAACTCGGTCACCTGCGACTTCGCGCGCTTCTCGACGTCGCCGCCGTCGTCGTGCGCCGCCTTGTAGGCGTGGGTGTACCGGCGGATCTTCCGGAGCAGCAGGAAGCCGAAGAAGCCGTCGTAGAGGACGATGAAGACGATGAACGCGACGATGCTCGGCAGGCCCGTGATCGCCGCAATCGCGGCCGAGGCCTCGCTGACGACGGAGTTGTAGGTGGCGTGGATGAAGCCCGCGATGATGAGCCCCTTGATGACGATGGGACCGGCGTTTTCGGGGTTGAACTTCGCGAGACCGAGATAGTAGCCCGCAAAGGCCGAGTAGATGACGTGGCCCGGTCCGGCCAGCGCGCGGACGAAGGCGATGCCGTTGCCCGCGCCGATGAGACTCAGCCCGAAGTCGACGTTGTCGCCGAGCTGCTGGGCGATGTAGAGGGAGTTCTCGATGGTCGCGAAGCCGAGACCGGCCATCGCGCCGTAGACCGCGCCGTCGACGACGGCGTTGAACTTGTCGCTGCGGTAGGCGTAGAGCCGGACGGCGAGGAGCTTCACGGTCTCCTCGACCGGCGCGACGACGACGAAGAAGAACAGCACCGACCCGATGACGGCGATCTCCCGGAAGAAGGGACCGAGCAGGCTGTTGAGGACGGCCGCGAAGTTGGCCGTCAACACGCCGAGGAGGAAGGTCGCGACGAGCAAGGAGAGCGGTTCGCCGGTCGTCGCGTCGCTGTAGTAGACGTAGGCGGCGAGGCCGAGTGCCGGAATCGCCGAGAGCAGTGTGAGCGCGCCGGTCTGGGGGTCCGTCAGCGCCGCCAGCCCGCCGATACCGACGAGGATGAGCAGCGCGAGGAGGACGACGACGAACCGCGCCGACCACGAGAGAAAGCGGTAGAGTGCGACGGCGAGCCCGTCGAGGGAGGTCCGCTCCTCCCACGTCGAGATGTCGTAGAGGTCAGCGCTCCCGTCCGCGGCGTCGTCGACCGGGTCACGTCTGTCTGGCATGGGATTCCGTTCTCGGCGGAGCATCATAACTGCCAGTCACACCTCCGTGCTTACCGGTGGCACAGCGTTTATGTCGTCGTCGGGGTGACGAGGTAGGCTGAAAACCCCGGCAGTCCAAGGGGCTGTATGCACTTCGACCAACGCACGCAGAAGGCGCTGCGAGAGGTCGGTCTCGGCCGCGAGGACCTTCGCAAGGCCTCGAAGCTCGTCACCGAGGCCGTCCAGCGCGACGCCGAACAGCTGGAGGCGTTCTTCGCCGACGGCGGGACCGTCTACTCGGACATGGAGATGGCGCACAGCTCGACCGACGTACAGGAACACGAAGTCGAGTATCTCGACCTGTTCACGCACGGCTCGGACATCCGTGGCTACCTCCGTTTCGACTCCTGGGGCGTCCCCGTCGAGGACGGCCGGATCCTGAACGACGAGACGGTCGAACTCCGACTCGGCCCGACCGTCGACGACCGCGTCCGGTTCGCCCGCAACGCCGACGCGCTATGACGGTGCGTGCACGCGTCCGGGGTATCTACACCACCTCGCTCACCCATCTGCTGCTCGATGCGGGCCACGAGGTCGTCCAGGCCTCCCAGCCCATCCGCGAGCGGTTCGACGCCGACCTCCCGGACGCGGACCACGACGTCGAACTCGCCACCACGGCCGACCGCCAGGGCGTCGGCGTCGAGGGCGACCCCGACGCCGTGGAGACGGTCCTCGACCTGCTTCGCTCGCTCGCTATCGACACGTTCGCGTGGGCCGAGCCCGCACCGACCGGCGCGGTCTTCGACGGCGTCGTCCACGAGACGCTCGGCAGCGGCGCGGTCGTTGACCTCGGCGACGGCGGCGAGGGCTTTCTCCCCTTCCGCAACGCTGCGAACCACATCGGCGACGACGACGTGGTTCGGGTACAGGTCACGGAGTCGGCCCCGCCGTGGGACGACGACCGGCCCGTCCTCGACACCGAGCTGAAGGCCTACGGCGGACTCGCGACGCTCGTGCCCGGCCAAGAAGGAACCCGCGTCGACACTCGCGACGACGCCGCTGGCCGCGAACTGGCCGGGATGACCGACCTGCTGGGAGCAGAGATTCCAGAGGGCTGGGGCGTCCGCTGGTCGCACTCGGCGACCGAGGCGAGCATGGACGCGCTGAACGACGCGCTCGCCCGCGCCGCCACACGCGCCGACGCCATCGACGGTGTCCTCGGGGGCGACATCGGCGACCCGGGACGGCTCGTCGCGCCGACGGAGACCACGTGGGTCTGGTTCGGCCGCGAGTCGCGCTTCGCGCTCGACGACCACCGACGGGAGGTGGAGACGACGATGCCCGGCCACCACCGTATCAAGGCCGCCCACGAGGCCGCCAGTGCCGGTGTCGACTTCGCCGAGGCACTCTGCGACCCGAAGGGGGAGTTCCCCTTCGACGTCGTCACGAAGCAGTTCGGGCCGATGGAAGGCGACACGGTCCGTATCGGCCACGGCAAGCCCGACGGGCGGCTCATCCTGCTCGGCCGCGGCGAGGTCGTCGACTACGACGCCGCCGAGGAGACGATCGCCGTCGAACGGCAGATGTCGCCCGGCGGCAACTACGACGCGCTCGACGTCCCGCGTGAGGCGGGCGACACCGCCCTGACGAAGTTCCGTGAGGGCCGCTGGTGGTATCCCACGGTCTACCGCGACAGCGAGGGCGAACGGAAGGGAACCTACGTCAACATCTGTACGCCTGTCGAGTGCTTCCCGGACACACTGCGGTACGTCGACCTCCACGTCGACGTCATCAAACACGCCGACGGCACGGTCGAACGCGTCGACGACGACGAACTCGACGACGCCGTCGAGGCGGGACAGGTTTCGGAGGAACTGGCGGAGAAGGCGCGGAACGTCGCGACGGCACTCGAACGGGCGTTGTAACACGGACGTTGTAACACGGGCAAGGCCGTTCCGACGACCGGACGCGCTGACGGCCGTTCTACTGGGCGGTCGTGCGCGACTCACAGCTGTTCGAGACGGCGATACCACCGCCGTCGGAAATGCGAATCTCGACTTCATCGAACGCGTTGTTTCCACAGGTCACGGCACCCCACGTGCGGGTCGGTTCGTCACTGTTGGGCTGGGTGACGAGGTAGAGCACCGTCGTGTTCCGCGGGGTCTCCCGGAGGGTGTCGCCGATGCCGGTCTGGGGGTCGAGGACGTAGCTCTGTGTCTCGACACCCGGCCCGGTCGCGGTGAAGCCCGTCGCGTTTCCGAGTGCCTCGGGCGGCACGGAACCGAGACCGCTCACGTTTCGGAACGTCCGGGTCGTGCCGTCGACGCCGGTGATGCGTAGCGTCTCGACGGTCGAGGGGACGACAGCGACAGTCACCTCGTAGGAGACGCTGTCGCTGTTGTCGATCGTGAGGCGGACGTCGGAGGTCGGGTTGTCGGTCGTCGGGGCGGCACAGCCAGCGAGGACGACGAGAAGGGCACAGGAGAACACGAGAAGCGAACGGTGCATTGTGGCACTGATAGTTCAGGTGACAAGAAAAGCCTGTGGGCAGGGCGGTCGGTTGGTGGGAGTAGGGCGGAGACCGTCGCCCGTGTTGTACCGCGAGGCGAGCAGCGTGAGCCTCGCGGGGCGGGTTTTTTGATCGAGCTTTTTTACTAGGGTCGAGGCCGCCGGAGGCGGCCGAGGCCCTACGCTGAAAAAAGGTCGCTAGAAGTGCTCGGCAGACTCGTTGGAGTACTGCAGATCGCCGCCGCGGCCGCCCTCGACGGTGCTGCTGCCGGAGTCGCCCGTGCTGGGGACCTTGACGACGACGTTCTGGACCTCTTCGAAGTCGAGGATGATGTCGCGTTTGATGTTCTGGGCGGTGACGTTGCTGATGCCGCAGCCCGAGCAGGTGCCACCGAGTTCGACGACGACCTCGCCGGTCTCCGGATTCGCCTCGCGGACGACGCTCGTCCCACCGTGCATCTGGATGATGGGCATCTGCCCGACCATCCACTTCTCGATGCGTTCTTGAAGGCTCGTCTCGCTCATTGACTCCCCTTGGAACTGCAGCTATGGGTAAGTTGTGGTTTTCGAGGCCCCTCCCCGGCGAATCCCTCACGAACGACCGTTCTGATACCGCTCGCTCCCAACCACCCCTCACTCCTCGTCGGGTCGTCCGTCATTCGTCGCCCCTGGTCGTCCGTCACTCTTCGTCGGGTCGGTTCCGCGCCAGTCGCCACGCAGCCACGCCGAGTGCCGTCAGCCCGACGCCGACGCCGAAACCGGGCGCGTCGACGTCGCTCGTCCCGTCGGCTGTCGACGAGTTCGCGTCCGTCGTCGACGTGGAGTCTGCGGTCGGCGTCGGCGACGCGGTGATGACGTCGGGGTCGTCGGTCGTCGTCTCGTTGGTCAGTGCGGGTGCGTCGGCCTGGTCGCCCGCGTGGTCGGGGAAGACGTACAGTTCCGCACCCTGTCGACGCGGGACGCCCATGTCGCTGGCGACGAAAGTCTCGCCGGGTACCGCGACTTGGGCAGACCAGAAGCTCGCCGCGGCAGGGTCGCGCCACCACGTCAGCTCGACGGGGTTCGACGGGTCGGAGATGTCGTGGCGTTTGACGCCGCCGCGGTACCACGAGGAGTAGAGACGGTCGCCGTGGAACTCGAAGTTGTGCGCCGTCGTCCACGTCCCGCCGTAGGTCGGTGCGTCGGACGCCGGTGGGTCGATGGTCGCGAGTTCGGCCGGTTCGGTCGGGTCGGCGATGTCGTAGAGGGTGATGCCGCTCGGGCCGCCGACCAGACCGTCCTCTTCCGTGTTCGCGGCCCACGACTCGCGGCCGACGCCGAGCAGCGTCCCGTCGTCGGAGACGGTGACGAAGTGGTCGTTGCCGGGCGGAGTGACGCCTTCGTGTCGGACTTCCCGTGACGTGAGGTCGGCCAGTTCGTCCGGCGGCCGACCGCCGAGGTGGCCGAGATAGCTCGGCTCGGTCGGGTCGCTCACGTCGAGAATCCACGTCCCGGCGTCCCACTCCGCGAGATACGCCCGGCCGTCCTGCACCCAGACGTCGTGGGTGCTCCGGAGCCACGAGTCGACGTCGCTCCAGGCGTCGTCGTACGCCGGCAGCGACCAGCGGCCGACTTCCTCCGGCTCGCCCGAGATGTCGACGACGACGACCGGGTTCTCCCCGCCGTCGTTGCCGGTCAGATAGGCGTAGTCGCCGTCGAGATAGCAGTTGTGGATGGGGTAGTCGGTCTCGTAGAAGGCGACGGTTTCGGGGTTCTCGGGGTCGCTGACGTCTTCGACGAGCATCCCGGCGAGCGCGCCGGGGATGGGGTTCGCCGGGCCGACGACGACGAGCGTGTCGCCGGAGACTTTGACGTCGTAGATGCCGCGGAGGGGACCGGCCTCACGGTCGGCGAGGAGCTTCCGACGCTCGGCGACGACCTCGGGCTGGTCGGCGACGGAGACGTCGACGACGGCGTAGCCGTCGGTCGCGGCGACGAAGACGGTCGTGCCGTCGTCGCCGACGACGGCCTCTTTCGCGCCGTCGACGGCGACGCTGCCGTAAGGGCGGTAGGGACCGGGGTGGGCGGCGGCTCCGACGCTCCCGAGGACGGACGCGCCGAGCGCGCTCGCCCCGAGCCGGAGCACGTCGCGTCTGTGCATACCACGTGGTGGGGCTGGCAACGTGATAAGCGGCGTGGCTCGGTGGACGAATCGGCGGAGACGGCGGGCTGTGCGGCTCTACAGCCGCGACCGGTCGCCCGTTCCACCGGTGAGGGCGCTCGCGACGGCACCCTTCAGGACGACCTCGTCGCCGAGGGTAGTGAGTTGGATCTGGGGGACGTTGATGAAGACCATGTCGTCGATCTTCTCCTTGATCGGTTCGAGGATGAGCTCGGGGTTGTTGGTGGCGACCGCGCCGCCGACGAAGATGATGAGCGGTGCGTACGCCTGGACGATGTTGGCGACGCCCATCGTGTTCCAGTGGGTGACCTGGTCGATGACGTAGTCGGCGAAGTCGTCGTCGCCGGCGTGCTCGAAGACGTCGACCGCGTCGAAGTCGGGGTCCTCGATGGGCATCGCGGTCTCGACGGTGTCCTCGTTGTAGATGTACTCGGCGTAGCGGGGGATGTTGTTGCCGGAGCAGTAGGCTTCCCAGTGGCCGTCGCGGCCACAGCCACAGCGCATCTCGCCGTTCGGGTCGACCGTCATGTGGCCGACCTCACCGGCGTTGCCGTCCCAGCCGGAGAGGACGTTACCGTCGACACAGACGCCCGCGCCGATCCCCGAGGAGATGGTGAGATAGACCATGTCGTCGGGGTTGCGGTCGTTGTAGAACCGCTCGCCGATGACGCCGGCAGCGGTGTCGTTGTGCAGGTAGATGCGGTCGGTGTTCAAGAGCTTCGAGAGCGGACCGGTCAGCGGGATGCGGTCGACGGTGTCTGGCAGGTTCGAGGGGTTCTCGACGACACCTTCGGCGAGGTCGAGCGGACCGATAGAGCCGATTCCGGCCGCGACGGCATCCTCGGGGTCGACGCCCGCGTCGGCGAAGGCCTCGCGGACCACGTCGAGCACCGCCTCCGTGACGGCGATACCGGTCGGACCACGCGGCGTCCTGCGTTTGCTGACACCGAGCGTCTCGGCGTTCTCGTCCGCCACAGCCGCCCGTACGTTCGTCGCCCCCAAATCGACGCCCACGTAGTAGGCCATTGTCTATGTACGCACAGGGACGGCACTTAACTACACGCGTTCTCAGGAGGTCGCCGAGGGGAGCTACTGACCGTTGCTGGTGTCGGTCGGCAGCTGTGGGATGAGCCACGCGAGGAAGGCGTCCTGACTGCGCGACTGCAGCCAAAGCTTCCCCGGTCCGGTGAACTCACAGACCAGCCCCTCGCCGCTGAACAGCGTCGACTTCAGCCCGCCGACGCGCTTGACGTCGAAGCTCGTCGACTCCTCGAAGGCGACGATGTGGCCCGTGTCGACCACGTACTGCTCGTCCGCTTCCAACTCTACCTCGTGGACCGCGCCGTAGCTCGCGAGGAACGTCGGCCCGGTGCCGGTGAGCTTCAGGAGGAACAGCCCTTCGCCGCCGAAGAAGCTGCGGCCGCCGCCGAACTTGGTGTCGAGTTCGACCGTGTCGCCCGCGGCGAGAAACGACCCCGACTGGACGAGCAGCGTCTCGTCTGCGATGTCGTGGCGGACGATGTCGCCCGGCAGCGGTGGGGCAAGCGTGATGTGGCCGGGCTCGCTGGCGGTGTAGGTGTTTTGGAAGAAGCTCTCGCCGCCGAGGACGCTCCGTTTCAGCGATCCCAAGATGCCGCCGCGAGCACTCGTCTCGACGTCGAGACCGGGCGTGTGGCTCACCATCGACCCGGCTTCGGTCGTGAGCCGTTCGTCGGCGTTGAGGTGGACGGTCAGTAGTGCGAAGGAGGGCCGGTAGTCGATTTCGTGCTCCATGGCCCCCGTGACGCACGCGGAGATGTTAACTGCTCGTACGGATCGGCCGTCTGACAGGGAGTCGTCACGGGCTGTCGGTCCCACACCGCCGACACGACGAGAAGGGCTATGCAGCATCGTGTGCTATGTTGACATATGGGGGACCACACCGAGTCGAGCGAACTGACCCACGAGGAGCGCGAGGCGATTCACGAGGTCGAGGTCGGCGTCGAGTGGCTGCTGCGCGCCTACGGCCATCTGCTCGCCTTCCACCACGCCGTCGGCCACGGGATGGACCATCTCGACGAGGCACAGGGGCGACTGTGGGCGGCCGGTCACGAGACGCTCGCCGACCGTATCCGCGACGACATCCTGCCGCGCGGCGTCACGGCCGACGACCGGTGGACCTACAGCGTCGTCGAGGAGTTCCAGGCCTCTTTCCTGACGCCCGTCACGGACTTCGAGGACGAGGCACGCGCGGCTGTCACGGGTGGGAGACAGCACGTCGCCGAGCGGGCCCAGGAGCGCGCGTGGCGCAAGCGAGCCGAGAACGGCGAGCGGATAGAGGAGTGAGTCGGGTTACTTGGTGTCTGCGCGGACGAAGGTCACGGGGCACGGAGCCGAGAGCATGACCTCCTGGGCGACGCTGCCGAAGACGGCCTTGCCGGTCGGCGAGCGCTTGCGGCCGCCGACGAGGACGCGGTCGGCGTCGACTTCCTCCGCGAGGTCGACGATGGCCTTGCCGTGGTCGCCGACGACGCCGCGGACCTCGTAGTCGACGCCAGCCGCGTCGAACAGCTTCGTCAGCTCTCGGATGGTGGAGTGACGGGCGGCGACGTCGTTCGGCGAGACCTCTTCGGCCGTGGTGTCGAACTCCAGTTTGTCGAGGGCGTCCTCGTACTCGTCCTTCGTGAAGACGTGGCCGAGGACGACGGTCGAACCGGCGGGACCGGCGACGTCGATGGTCTCTTCTGCGAGTCGGTCGATGCGGTCTGCGTCGCTCGGGCCGATAGCGACGAGAATCGTGTCTAGTGACATACGACACGATTGACGCTTCGGCCTCTTAACTGTGGCGGGAGATTTACTCACAAGCGAATAAAGATTTGTGAGGTAGCTGTGTTACCACTCGTCGTGAGTGTGTATATCACACCACTTGTACGTTTCCCCGACCCCGAGGGATTTGTCGGGGGCCGTCGATGGAAGAGATATGATAGAGCCAGATCTCTCGGGGCGGACCGTGCTCGTGACCGGTAGCGCGAAGGGCGTCGGCCGGGCACTCGCGCTCGCGACGGCCGAGGCCGGTGCGTCGGTTGCCATCCACTACCACACGAGTGCCGACGCGGCGAGGGAGGCCGCCGAGGAGGCCAGAGAGCGTGGCGCGCCCGAGGCGACGACGGTCCGGGGCAACGTCACCGAACCGGACGCCGTCGACGCCATGTTCGACGCCGTCGAGAAGGACATCGGTCCCGTCGACGTGCTCGTCAACAACGTCGGGGCGTTCGCGCCCGACCACTGGGAGGAGATCGACTTCGAGACGTGGAACACCGTCATCCAGACGAACTTCAACGGCACCTATCTCTGCTCGAAGCGCGCGCTGCCCGCGATGCGCGAGCAGGGCTGGGGTCGCATCGTCAACGTCGGCTACGCAGGAAGCGAGAAGGCACTCGTCTACCCGAAGAACTTCCCCTACTTCGTCGCCAAGACGGGCGTCCTGATGTTCACACGGATGCTCGCGAAGGACACGCAGGACGACGGCATCACGGTCAACGCCGTCTCGCCCTACGTCGTCGAGAATTCCGACGAGTTCCCCGAGGACGCCCCCCGCGGCCGGTGGGCGAAGTTCGACGACCTCGAACAGGCGATGCTCTTCTTCCTCGACGAAGGAAGCGAGTACATCAGCGGCGAGAACATCGAGGTCGACGGCGGCTGGCTCCCCGAGCGGTTGTAGGGGGTCGCGGTGGCTGTCGTCGGTGCGGTGGCGGTGTTGTCGCAGTGCTGTTGTTGTCGCGGTCGCTGTTGCGGTGGCGGTGCAGTCGCAGTGCTGTCACAGTAGGTCGTTGTACCGCGAGCGAGGGCTGAAAGCCCGAGGCTCGCGGCCTTTTTCATCGAGGTTTTTACCGGGGGTTGAGCGAGCGCCTCCGGCGCTCGCGAACCCCCCGGAGAAAAAGGTCGAGTTCTAGTAATCCGGAGCGTCGTCCTCGACGGTTCGCTTCATCGAGTCGCGGCGGGACTTGGCGTCGCGGCCCGTCGCTTCGAGCAGGAACTCGTTTTTCGCGCTGACGGCGTCGGCGGCGTGGTCGGCGAGGCCCTCGGCGATGACTTCCTCGGCGGGGCGTTCCTCGAAGTGGACGGCGAGTTGGTCCTTCTTGCCGCTGTATTTGGCCGCGCCGGCGACGATCTTCGTGAAGACGGGGTTCTTCGGCTCGCCGACGACGAACAGCTCGTGGCCGTTGTACTCTTCGGTGCCCGTGATGGGACCGAAGTAGTCCTCGATACTGCCTTCGAGGTCGGGCATTCGTTCGTCCAGCGTCTCACCGCGGCGCATCTTGTACTCCTTCATGGCAGGCCGTTCGGTAGGGGATGGTTTACCTGTTTCGTCGTCGCCGACGCGTGTTGGCTGTTGTCAGCCGTCGCTACCGGCGTTTATAGGGATTTCACTCAAAAACCTTCTCACTCGACGGTCGGTCACCGCTCGCGTTCGGTGATGTAGCCGTGGTGGCACTCGGGGCAGATGTCGCCCGCCCGCATCGACGACTTGTCGGCCAGACGCGTCATCCCACACTCGGGACAGTAGTATTCGGTCGGGACCTCGCTGGCCTCCTCGCGCGTCAGCGTCTCCGCGCTGGTGATGCCACCCGGGGACCCCGACCCCGAGCCGTTCGACGGCTCCGTGTCGGCGGCGTCGGCGGCGTTGCCGATGAACTCTGCGTCGTAGCCCTCTTCGACGGCCTCGGTGTCGTCGAGTTCAGGGGCGAGCTTGTTGCCGAAGTCGACGTCGACGTCCTCCTCGTCCTCGTCGCTCCCGCCGACCTCGGCGGCGAAGCCCTCGTCCTCGCCCTGCTGGTCCGGCCACGGCGTGTGTTCGGATTCCTGCTCGGTCGCTTCAGTGTCGGTCTCGTCTTCGGCTTCCGCGCCGCCTTCGACCTCTTCGAGCGTCGGCATCCGCTCCTCGTCGCCGCGGCCGACGTCGCTCGAGTCGGGCCACTCGCCGGGCTGTCGCTCCGCTGGCTCCTCCTCGGTGTCGTCGTCGAGGATGACGCCGTCGTCCTCCTCCGCGCTCTGCGGCGGCTCGAACTCCTCGGCTGCCTCCGGCTCGTCGTCGACGCGCGGATGCGTCGGCTCGTCGTCCGCCGCGTCGGCGGTGACAGCGTCGTCCACCGCACCGTCGCTCTCGGCGTCGATCACTTCGCCACCGTCGTCGGCTGCGGTGACGGCGTCGGTCGTGACGGAGCCGTCGGGCGTGTCGGCTGCGACCGACCCCTCTACTGGGTCGGCCGTGGCCGCTCCGCCGACCTCGTCGGCTGCGGTCTCCTCTGTCGTGTCGTCGGTCGCGTCCTCGCCCGCGATGGCCTCCGGAATGGAGGTCACCTCCTTGTTCTCGCTGACGACCTGTGTCTCGCCGCAGCGTGCACACGTCTTGACCGTCCGGAACGTGACGACCATCTCCTCGCCGTTCTCCTCCCGCTCACGCTCGGTCTCGGGTTCACCGAAATCGTGTCCGAGTAAGCACCTGAGTCCCATTGCACGCACATTCCGCCGTCCGAGACTAAAACCTACCCCCTCCGCGTCTGCCGGGCGTCTGACGCCGTCTCCGGGGAATCGGTGGGACCGCCGGTAAGCGTAAAACCGCCGCGCTCGTTGGTGAGGGTATGAGAGCCAAGCGGGAGTATCGAGACCGCGACGACGTCGAGGTCGCGGTCCTCGATGCACTCGTCGACCGAGCGGACGAGGGCATGACCGTCTTCGAGCTCCGCGCGGCCGTCGACGCCGACATCGACACCATCGAGCAGGCGCTCGGTGACCTCAAGACAGACAGTCTCATCAGCGTCGAAGGGGCGAGCCAGCGCGTCCGCATCTATCCCGACGACCGGGTCGTCCCCGACCCCGAGGACCTCGTCGACGACGACGGGAGCTTCCTCGACGCCGTCCGCCAGCGGCTCGGTCTCTGACTCGACGGCTACTGGACCCGCCGCGGCGTCGTCGATGCCTGCAGGTTTTAGGTGTCGCTCGCGTACGGCCAGCCAATGACTGCGATCGGCGACTTCCACGCGGACCACGGCGCGACGTTCGAGGAACGCGGCGGACGAGAGATCGTCCGCGACTACGGCCGCCCGGCAGTCGCGCACAAGGCTGTCCGCAACGGCGTCGGTACCATCGAGATGGGCTATGGCGTCGTCCTCGTCGAGGGCGACGACCGCGTCGAGTTCGTCGACAACGCGGTGACCAACCGCGTCCCCGACGAGGACGGCCGGGGCTGCTACGCGCTCCTCCTCGACCCGCAGGGCCGCACCGAGACGGATCTGTACGTCTACAACGCCGGTGAGCGACTCCTCCTCTTTACGCCCCCGGCACAGGCCGAACCGCTCGTCGACGACTGGCGCGAGAAGGTGTTCATCCAGGACGTCGAGATCCGCGACGCCACCGAGGACTTCGCGGTCTTCGGCGTCCACGGTCCCCAGTCGACCGAGAAGGTCGCGAGCGTCCTCAACCACGCGGGGGCACCCGAGCCGCATCTCTCCTTCGTCCGCGGCTCCATCGCCGACGTCGGCGTCACCGTCGTCGCGAGCGACGCGCTCGTCGGCGAGGAGGGCTACGAGATCATCTGCGCAGCTGACGAGGCCGCAGACCTCTTCGACGCGCTCTTGACCTACGGCAACGCCTCGGCTCCCTTCGGCTACGCGACCTGGGAGTCGCTGACGCTCGAAGCCGGGACGCCGCTGTTCGAGACGGAGCTGTCGGGGCGGCTGCCGAACGTCCTCGGACTCCGGAACGCCCTCGACTTCGAGAAGGGCTGTTACGTCGGCCAGGAGGTCGTCTCCAAGGTCGAGAACCGCGGCCAGCCGAGCCAACGACTCGTCGGTCTCACGGCCGAGGAACTGCCCGCGGCCGGAGCGGCCGTCTTCTCCGGCGACGAACACGTCGGCGACGTGACGCGGGCGGTCGAGAGTCCGTCACTCGGCGAGCCAGCCGCGTTCGCGCTCGTCGACTTCGGTCTCGACGCCGCAGCCGACCTGACGGTCCGGGTCGACGGCGACGAGCGTGCCGCCGACCGCGTCGAGCTGCCGTTCGTCGAGGGGAGCGACCGCTCGGACCGGCTACCAGCCTACCGCTGAGAACTGCGTCGTGAAGGCGTCTCGCCGTCCGTCTCGGGCTGCCCGGCGTGCCCGACGGACGGCTGTCGTCCGCACGCTGTCGGTTCAGTCGTCCGCGTAGGTTCAGTCGTCCGCGTAGTCGAGACAGATGTCGACGAGTTCGACGACATCGGTCATGGCGTCCATCTCGATGCCGAACCCGAAGCCAGTCGTCTCGCCGGTCGGGACGTGGAGGGCTGCACCGCCTTCGAACAGCCGGATCGTCGCACGGAGTTCGCCGAAGTCGTAGAGGAGGTTCTCCTGGTGCTCACTGGAGATGTGCTCCAGATACATGTCGTGGGCGATGTCGCTGAGTTTCTCCTGGGGATACCGTGTCGCGAAGTTCTCACTGATATACAGCACTTCGTACTCGTCGGCGTCGTACCGGCCGACACCCAACAGTGACTTGCCTGCGGTTGCCCGGAGCCGCTCGACCATCTCGTCGTAGTCGGTCATATGGAGGCGTACGGGAACGCCTACTATATTTATGGTGGGACGGGGACACCGTCGAGCCGCGTCTGTTCTTCGTGGGCCGAGAGGACGTACTCGAAGTAGGGTGTCATCGTCGCCGTCGCCTGTTCCCAGTGGGTCGCCGTGTGCATATCGTGTAGTTCGACGCCGAGGGCGTAGCGGGTCGCTTCGGGACCGAAACCGGACTCGCCGTCGCTCGGCTTGTCGGGATAGGAGGGCTGACAGAGTGCCGCACGGAGTTCGTAGGTCTGTGCGGCCATCATCGGCGTCCAGTAGTCACCGCCGACCTTGTGCCGTCGCCAGGCTTCGGTGCTCTTGGAGGCGTAGCGGCGGTCGATGTCGAACGCCTCGGCCCGCTCGGCGAACGCCGACTCGACGGGACACCAGTCGGCCGTGTCCAGTGCCGCGGTTCTGAGGCTGCCGTCCTCGTCGGTGTACTCGGCCTCGATGGCGTCTTTGGCCCACAGTGCGTCGACGTAGGCGACCGCTCCTCTCCGGGCGGTCTCGTCGTCGAGGTGAGCGAACTGCCTGCGGTCGACTTCGAAGAAGGCGTCGACTGCCCGCTCGTACTCACGGTTGTCGTGGGCACGGAACCCCGCACAGAGCTGCGTAGCCATGTACTCGGCCGCTTCGGTAAAGCGGCGACGACTCCACTCGCCGGTCATCGACTGTTGATGAGAGGGTGAGCAAGATAATCTTAGCGGTAGACGCGATGCAAATTGATTCCCAACCGACACGTCCGGGGGCGGGTCAGGAACGGGACAGCAACGCCCGGAGCTGCTCGCGCGAGAAGAACGACGACGGCCGGTCCATGTGGACGCCGATCTCTCCCGAGAGGGCACGCAGCCCGGCGCGCTGGACGGGTTCGGGCAGCGAGTACGCCCGCCGGATCAGGTGGCCGAGACGGATCTCCCGCGAGAGTTCCGAGCGCCACGCCCGCTCGTAGTCGGCGAGCGTCCGCGGGCGGTCGGGGTCGACGGCGTCGACGGCGCGGTCGGCAGCGGTCATCCCGTACAGGATGCCGCCGCCGGTGAAGGGCTTGGTCTGTGCGGCGGCGTCGCCGAGGAGGAAGACCCGCCGGGTCGTCACCGACGCGGGCGGGCCGATGGGGATGGCACCCGAACAGAAGTGGTCGGTCTCGACGTCGTACGCTGCGGTCAGTTCGTCGAACAGTTCGTTGACCTCCTTGCCCGGCGGCGCGGCGAGACCGTACTCGACACCCGCGTCGCCACGGGGGATACGCCACGCGAAGAAGCGCGGAGCCGTGAGGTGGACGTCGACGTAGTCGCCGAAGTCCGACTCGTCGGTGAACGCGAGGACGCCGTGGAGCTTCTCGGCCGGTTCCGGCAGCCCGACCTCACGGCGGACCCGCGAGATGGGGCCGTCGCTCCCGGCGACCATCTTCGCTTCGAATTCTTGTGTCTCGCCGCCGACGCTCGCCGTCACGGTGACGCTGTGTGACTGCTCTTCGACACCGGTGACGGTGTGGCCTTCGCGGACGTCGGAACCCGCGTCGCGGGCCGCGTCGGCGAGGGTTCGGTCCAACTCGACGCGGTCGATGACGTTCGAGATCTCCTCGGACCTGTAGAAGCGGTGGGCGTCGCTCTCGGGCCCGCCGACGTGGAAGTTCGCCCCGTAGACGCGGTTCTGGAGGAGGCGGTTCTTCGCATCGTCGGGGACGAAGTCCCAGATGTCGGTGCTGACGTGGCCGGAGCAGGCCAGTGGCGTCCCAACCTCGCCCTTCTCCAAGGCGAGGACGTCGTATCCGGCCTCGGCGGCGCGGCGGGCGAAGCGTGCGCCAGCGGGACCAACGCCGACCACGACGAAGTCGTACATACCGACCTCTGGTGGCCGCCGAGGCAAATACCTTCCCGGTTCGCCCGAACGGACGGTCCGAGGGTTCAAACGCGAGGACGGGACCACCGAGGGTATGGCCTGACGCTGACCGCGACGTGCCCCGCGGGAGTACGGCACTCCATGTCGCGGCGACCTTCCGTGCCGTCTGTTCGCTCTGTTCGCCCGTTTCGACGCTCACTCGGCTCTCACTCGACGGCAGCCAACGCTCTGACCGTCGACGTCTCGAACGACTCCGGCCAGTCGACGGCGAGCCGTCGCCACGAGTCGCCCGAATCGGCCGAGTGGAACAGCCCTCGGTTGTTGGCGGCGTAGCACTCACCACCGTCGCCGGCGACGAGCACCGCGCGAGTCACGCCTTCACCCATCGGCAGCCCACGGCCGTCGAGCCGTTCCCAGCCTTCCCCCTCGCGCTTCCGGTAGACGTAGGTGTCCGCTCGCGAGGCGGTGTGTGCCGAGTAGGCACCCGACGCCGACGAGACGAGCACGGTTTCGGGGTTGACGAGGGCGACGCTCCAGCAGTAGCGGTGGCGCAACCCCTCTTGTGGATAGTCCCACGTCTCGCCGCCGTCCGTCGTCTCCGCGTAGCCGTCGCCAGCGGCCGTCCACGCCCGCCCCGGAGCATCGGGATGCGTCGCCATGCTGTGTGTGTCGATGCGCGCGGCGTCGACGCGGTCCTCCCACGTCTCGCCCCGGTCGTGGGTCTGGACGAGCGCGCCGGCCTCGATGGCGACGTAGAGATGTGCCGGGTCGGCGGGGTCGACCTCCAGCCAGCGGACGTGGTGCGTCTCCGGCCGTGGCGGGAACGCCCAGTTCTTCGAGGAGGAGAGGTCGGTCAGCCCCGATTTTTCGGTCCACGTTTCCCCGCCGTCCGTGGAGCGGTAGACCGCGCTCGGTTCCGTGCCGGCCCACAGTTCGTCAGGGTCGTCAGGGTTCACGGCGAGGGCAGTGACCGCATCGCTGTCGACGACACGCTCGCCGACACCGTCCCACGTCTCGCCGCCGTCGACACTGCGGAGAATCCCCGAGCCGAACGTCCCACAGAGCAGTCGTTCGGGGCGGTCGGGATGGACAGCGAGACACTCCAGTTCGTGTTCGGCGAGGCGTGTCGTTGTCTGCCAGTCCTCGGGACCGCCGCTGGCGACGAGGAGGGTATCACGCATTGCCACGTAGAGTGTTACCATGGCTAACGATAAGGCGAGACTGCGTGAAAAGCCACCGGCGAGGCGGTTCAGTCGTCGTCGCTGATCGGCTTGGCGGGTTTCCGACGGTCCGAGCGCGGCCCCTCCTTGTCGATGTCGGGGAGCATATCGCGCAGATAGCGGCCGGTGTGGCTCTCGTCGGTGCGGGCGACCTCCTCGGGTGTGCCCATCGCGACGACTTCGCCGCCGTTCTCGCCGCCCTCGGGACCGAGGTCGACGACGTTGTCCGCGTTCTTCACGAGGTCGAGTTCGTGCTCGACGACGACGATGGTGTTGCCGTTGTCCGTCAGCCGCTGGAGGACGTCGATGAGCTTGCGCTCGTCCTCCTTGTGGAGGCCGGTCGTCGGCTCGTCGAGGAGATAGAGCGTCTCGCCGGTCTGTCGCTTTCCGAGTTCCTCGGAGAGCTTGATGCGCTGAGCCTCACCACCCGATAGGGTGGTCGACGGCTGGCCGAGCGACATATAGCCGAGACCGACGTCCTTCAGCAGTTTGAGGCGACGGCGGATCTGGGAGTTGGCCTCGAAGAACTCGTAGGCCTCGTCGACTTCCATATCCAGCACGTCGGCGATGGTCGCGCCCTTGTAGGTGACGTCGAGCGTCTCGTCGTTGTAGCGCGCGCCGCCACACTCCTCACACGGGACGTAGACGTCCGAGAGGAAGTTCATCTCGATCTTCACAGTCCCTTGCCCGCCACACTCCTCACAGCGGCCGCCCTTGACGTTGAACGAGAAGCGGCCCTTCTCGTAGCCGCGTTGTTTGGCGAGCTTCGTCTCGGCGAACATCTCGCGGATGTGGTCGAAGACGCCGGTGTAGGTCGCCGGGTTCGACCGGGGCGTCCGGCCGATGGGCGACTGGTCGATGAGCCGGACCGTCTCGATTCCCTCCAGCCCCTCGATGGCGTCGTGCTCGCCGGGGTCGACGCTCGTGTTGTTGTTCATCTTCCGGGCGAGGCCCTTGTAGAGGATGTCGTGCATCAGCGTCGACTTCCCCGAGCCGGAGACGCCGGTGATGGCCGTGAACTGGCCGATGGGGATGGGCACGTCGAGGTCCTTCAGATTGTGCTGGCGTGCGCCCTCGATGACGAGTTCACTGTCCGACTCGCGGCGCTCCTCGGGGACGGGAATTTTCCTGCGACCCGAGAGATAGTCGCCGGTGATGGAGTTCTCCGCGGCACAGATATCGTCGAAGTCACCCTGCGCGACGATCTCGCCGCCGCGCTTGCCCGGCCCCGGTCCCATGTCGATGACGTTGTCCGCCCGACGCATCGTCTCCTCGTCGTGTTCGACGACGATGAGCGTGTTGCCGAGGTCGCGCAGCCCTTCCAGCGTGTTGAGCAGGCGGTCGTTGTCCCGCTGGTGGAGGCCAATCGACGGTTCGTCGAGGACGTAGAGGACGCCGACGAGCCCCGAGCCGACCTGCGTGGCGAGCCGGATTCGCTGGCTCTCGCCGCCCGAGAGCGTCGAGGCCTCGCGGTCGAGCGTCAGGTATTCGAGACCGACCTCGGTCATGAAGCCGAGGCGGGCGCGAATCTCCTTCAGAATCTCCTCGGTGATGGTCCGCTCACGTTCAGTGAGGTCCGCTTCCATCGACTCGAAGTGTTCGAGCGCGTCACCGATGCTGAGGCGGTTGACCTCGGTGATGGCCGTGCCGTCGACGAGCACCGACCGCGACTGCGGCTTGAGGCGCGTGCCGTCACAGGCCGGACAGGTCGTTACGGCCATGTAGTCCTCGATGTGCTCGCGGGTGCCCTTCGACTCCGTCTCGACGTAGCGGCGTTCGAGGTTCGGGATGACGCCCTCGAAGCGCTTCTCCTTGCGGCGGGTGCCGTTCTTCGTCTGTCGCTGGAAGACGACCTGTCGGTCCGTGCCGTAGAGGAACTGTCGCTGGACGTCGTCGTCGATGTCTTCCCACGCGGTGTCGACGCTGACACCGAAGTGCTCGGCGACGGAGTCGATGCGGGTCCGGTAGTACGACCGCTTGTAGCTCCACGGTTCGAAGACGTGCTTCAGCGGCTGGGAGGGGTCCGTGACGACGAGGTCCTCGTCGACCTCCTTCGCCTCGCCGATGCCCTCACACTCGGGACAGGCACCGTGCGGCGAGTTGAACGAGAACGAGCGCGTCTCGATCTCGGAGAAGTCGATACCACAGTGGGTGCAGGCGAGTTCCTCGGAGAACTCGACGACGAGTCTGTCCTCGCCGTCTGCGCCCGCGAGGTCACCCGTCGCGCGGGCGGTCGAGCCACCGAGTGCATCGGCGGCCTCTTCGCTCGCGTCGGGGACGATGACCTTCAGAATCCCGCCGGCGCGGTCGAGTGCTGTCTCCACGCTGTCAGTGATGCGCGAGCGGGCCTCCTCGTCGACGCTGATGCGGTCGACGATGACGTCGATAGTGTGGTCGTAGTTCTCGTCGAGTTCGGGCCGATCGAGAGTGAGGTCGTACTGCTCGCCGTCGACCTCGACGCGCGAGTAGCCGTCGGAGACGAGGTCGTCGAAGAGGTCCTCGAACGCACCCTTCTGGTCGCGGACGACGGGTGCGGCGAGCTTCGCCTTCGTCCCCTCGGGGAGCTTGAAGACGCGCCGCACCATCTGCTGGGCACTCTGCTCGCCGACCTCGCGACCGCACTCCGGACAGTGCGGCGTGCCGACGCGGGCGTAGAGCAGTCGGAGATAGTCGTGGAGTTCCGTGACCGTCCCGACCGTCGAGCGGGGGTTGTTGGCGGCGTTCTTCTGGTCGATGGAGATGGCGGGCGACAGTCCCTCCACCGACTCGACCTGTGGCTTGTCCATCTGGCCGAGGAAGTTGCGGGCGTAGGCACTCAGTGACTCGATGTAGCGGCGCTGTCCCTCGGCGTAGATGGTCTCGAACGCGAGCGACGACTTACCCGACCCCGACAGGCCGGTCACGACCGTGAACTGCTCGCGCGGGATGGAGACGTCGAGGTCCTTGAGGTTGTGTTCCTCCGCACCTCGAACCTCGATAAAGTCCTTGCTCATCTGGAAGTCAGGTAAGGAGAGGAACCCTGAATACCCGTCGGTTCGCGAAGGTGGTGACTCGCCGAGCGTTGGGTACAGCGATAGAAGCGAGGACGGAGAAGCGCGTCGAACTCCTAAGAGAGACGGCGGCCTCAGCTGAGCTTCTGTCGCGAGATGTTGACGCCGGTCGGCGTCACGATGAGCTGGTCGTCGCCCTTCTGGACGATGTCGCCGTCGACCTCGCGGGCGACCTGCTGGAGTTCGTCGATGATGTGTTCGACCGTGCGGTCCTGCGTCCGCAGCCGCGTGATGTCCGCGATGACGAAGTCACCGTCGTAGACGGCGTCCTTGATGGCGACGACGTCCTGCTGTCCGCTGATCTCGGCGATATGAACCGTCATCCCCGCCTCACCCCGAGCGGTGTCGAAGTCGTCGAGGTCCAGTTCGACGTAGTCCTCGGTAGAGTGTGTCGCGCCCCCACCGATGAGCCTGTTCATAATTCCCATGAGATGTACAATCGTCGTCGGGCCATTAGTTCTTACGTCAGACGGTAGGCTGACAGCGACCGTCGCCGCCGACGCACGGAACGTATCGGTACGATGATGGCATCGTTCGTGTCTGTTTACGAACTCGCGACAGGCGGCCGATGTCACTCGAAAACGACAGAACAGAGCTAGCAGCTGGTAATTCTGGAAAAAACGACTTTTTACAACGAGATACGGTAAACTAAAAAAGACCGTCTCGATACACCAGAGTGTAGGGCTATGACACACCACCAGCTTTCGAGGAGATCTCTCCTCTCCGGGCTTTCACTGGGCACCGTCGGGCTGCTCGCGTCGGGGTCGGCCGCCGCGCGCAGGACCGGCCGGTTCATCGTCGGCACGCGGTCGGCCGCCGCCGAGCGAGCCGCCAAATCACGGGCAAACGCCGTCCACCGCGAACTGGACTTCGCCGAACACGGCCGGGCAGTCGTCGTCGAGTTGCCCGAGCAGGCCGTCGAGGCCATCTCGCAGCGCGCTGACGTCGACTACGTCGAGCGCGACGGCGTCGCACAGGCCGTCGACACGGTCCCGTGGGGCGTCGACCGCATCGACGCCGACGCCGCACAGGCAGCGGGCAACTCGGGCGCGGGCGCACACGTCGTTATCCTCGACACGGGCATCGACGCGGACCATCCGGACCTCGTCGGCAACTTCGGCGAGGGCTACAACTTCGTCGCCAACTCGGCCGACTGGAACGACGACAACGGCCACGGGACACACTGCGCTGGCACGGCCAGCGCGCCGGACAACGGCGAGGGCGTCGTCGGCGTCAGCACCGACGCGGCGCTCCACGCCGCGAAGGTCCTCGACTCGGGCGGCTGGGGCTACTACTCCGACATGGCTGCCGCGCTGGAGTGGGTCGCCAACAAGGCTCAGAGCGAGTGGGGCAGTGCCGTCGCCAGCATGAGTCTCGGCGGCAGTTCCTCCTCGTCGACGCTCGCCAACGCCTGTCAGTACGCTTACGACCGGGACGTCCTCGTCGTCGCCGCCGCGGGCAACGACGGCGCGAGCGAGGCGCTCTATCCGGCCCAGTACGACTCGGTCGTCGCCGTCAGTGCGACGAACTCCGCGGACGATCTCGCGTACTTTTCGAACACCGGGCCGTCTATCGAACTCGCGGCACCGGGGGTCTCCATCACCTCGACCACCTACGACGGCGGCTACGGCGCGAAGTCGGGCACGTCGATGGCAGCACCACACGTCTCCGGCGCGGCCGCCCAACTGCTCGCTGCGGGCTACTCCAACACCGACGCCCGCCAGCGACTCCGCGACACCGCCGAAGATATCGGTCTCTCCAGCGAGGCGCAGGGCTACGGGCTCGTCGACGTCGAGGCCGCGCTCGCAGATTCGGGTGGCAGCGACCCCGACCCGTCCGTCGCCGTCTCGACCGGCAGCGCGACGGACGTGACCGAGACGACCGCAGTTCTCAACGGGACGCTCTCGGACCTCGGTGGGGCGTCTTCGGCCGACGTCCAGTTCGAGTACGGGCCGATCGGCGGAAGTCTCACGAACACGACGGCCATCCAGACCCTGTCCTCGGTCGGGTCGTTCAGTGCCTCCGTCTCCGGTCTCGACGCCGGCACGAGCTACGAGTTCCGGGCGGTCGCCGACGCCAGCGACGGCGACAGCGACACGGGGAGTCTCGCCTCGTTCAGCACGACGAGTGCCGACACGACTGTCGTCGTCGCCACCGACGGCGCGACGAACGTCGGCACGTCGTCGGCGACGTTCAACGGAACGCTCTCGGACCTCGGTGGCGCGGCCTCCGCGGACGTGCAGTTCGAGTACGGACCCGCGGGCGGCGACCTGTCGAACACGACGGCTGTCCAGACGCTCGACGCGACCGGCTCCGTCAGCGAGTCCGTCTCGGGTCTCGACTCGGGCACGGACTACGAGTTCCGCGCCGTCGCAACCGCGAGTGACGGCGACACCGACGCAGGCACCACAGACGCCTTCACCACGCAGACGGCGGACACCTCCGTCGTCGTCGCGACGGATGGAGAATCGTCGGTCGGCACGTCGTCGGCGACGCTGAACGGGACGCTCTCGGACCTCGGTGGCGCGGCCTCCGCCGATGTCCAGTTCGAGTACGGCCCGCTCGGTGGCAGTCTCTCGAACACGACGGCCGTCCAGACCCTGTCGTCGACCGGCTCGTTCAGTGCCTCCGTTTCGGGTCTCGACTCGGGCAGTGACTACGAGTTCCGGGCGGTCGCCACCGCGAGTGACGGCGACACCGACGCGGGGTCCCGAGACGCCTTCACCACCGACGCCGACAGCGGCGGCGACACCGCACCGAGCGTCGACCGGTTTAGCGTCTCCGACAAGAGCAACCCGAAGTGGGCGCGCAAGCGCGTCTCGTGGTCCGTCTCCGACGCCGACGGCGACCTCGCGCAGGTCGAAGTCGCACTGGTCGACGGCAGCGGTCGCGCCGTCGCCAGCGAGACGACGAGCGTGAGCGGGTCGTCGGCCTCGGGCCGCAGCGACGTCCGCACGAAGGGCTCGGGCAGTTACAGCGTCACGCTCACCGTGACCGACGCCGCGGGCAACAGCACGTCGCAGACGCAGTAAGCGCCAATCGAGGACAGTCGAGAGTCCGGGCTTTTTCTCCTCGGTACGCCTGGCTCCGAGCATGACCTTCAGCATCTGCGTTCGCGAGGAGTACACCGTCAGCGGCGACGGTGAGGACGGCGTCGAGGGCGTCGAGGGCGTCGACAGCGACGACGACAGCGAGAACGAACACGTCCGCTTCGGCGTCGCCGTCACCACCCGTCTGCCCGGTGTGGGAGCGATCTGTCCCTACGCCAGCGAACACGGAGCCATCGCCACCCAGAGCTTCACCAACCCTGAGTTGGGCCGGAAGGGGCTGGAGTATCTCGCTGACGGACTCGCCGTCGACGACGCGCTGCGGGGGCTCCTGAACGCCGACGACGAGCGCGAGAAACGGCAGGTCCACGGCGTCTCTCGGGACGCGATTTTCGCCTTCTCCGGCGACGAATGTCACGACTGGTACGGCCACCACGAGGGCGACGCTGTCACTGTCGCGGGCAACCTCCTCGCGGGTGAGGCCGTCGTCGACGCGACCGTCCGATCCTACGAGAAGAGCGACCGCGACGAACCGCTGGCGAAGCGGCTCATCGACGCGCTGGCGGCGGGCGACGCAGAGGGTGGCGACGCCCGCGAGGACCTCCCGGTCCAGAGTGCCGCGCTCGTCGTCGCCTCGACCGAAGAGCAGGAGTTCGAGCCGTACTACAACGACCTGCGGGTCGACGCGACGGAGACACCGATGCGGGACCTGCGGGAGACGTTCCACGAGGCCGAGCGCGGCTACGAGTTGGCACTGGAGAAGTACGGCGTGGCGGACGATATGGACGAAGAATAGAAGAACTCAGACGCTGAACTCGTAGAGTTCGTCGCCGACGTGGTGGACCGACTCGACGACCTTTCCGGAGTCGCCGACCATGTCGCTGCCCTCGACCAGCGCGCGGCCGATGGCGAGTACTTTACCGTGGGTCTCCTCCTGGATGGCGACGAGGTCGTCGGGTTCGATGTCGGCGTCGGCCTCGACGATGCCCGGCCGCATCACGTCCGCGCCGTTGGAGACGAAGGAGATGGCACCGGCGTCGACGGTGACGACGCCCTTCGACGGCGGATGTTCGTTGGCACCGCGGACGGTGAGGAACGGTTCGTCGTCGACGTAGAGCACGAGTGGTTCGCCGTCGACGAGGACGACGTCGAACTCCGAGTCGGCGAGTTCGACCAGTTCGTAGCTGTCGCCGTCGAGGTCGACACCGAGGTTCGCCGACATCGCGTCCTCGATGGCCGCGACGTCGTCGCTGCGCAGGTGGTGGCGGGATTTGACCTTCATACTCCCCAGATACGTCGCGCTGTGGATAAATCGCCCGTTCCGTCTCGGGGGCGTCTCGGGAGCATCTCGGGGTCGTCTCGGGGTCGTCTCGGGTGCCATCGCCCTTGTCCTCCTCGCCGCAGTGGCCGTCGTACGGCCGTTTGACGGGTGATAAACGCTAAGTGACCGGCGGACTTCCTCATCTCTATGTGGCGCTCCCGGACGAACCGGGGCCGGAAGACGGTCGTCTGCATCGCCTGCGGCTCCTCGCTCCCCCGCTCCGAGGCCCGCGAGTACGACAAAGAGGGCAACCGGTGGGAACGACACGGCAAGGAGTTCGAACATCTCTGTAAGGCGTGTTACCGCGACCTCTGCCACCAGCCCCGAGCCGGTCTCGAAAGCCTGCTCGCAGACATCGAAGAACACGGTCTCTCTCAGGAGGAGTTCCTCCGTCGCTATCTCGGCGAGGTCGCAGAACGCTTCGACCAGCCCGAACAGGACGACCACGACCGGTAACAACGCTGACCTTTTCTCGGTGGCCGGACCACACCAGCTATGCAGTTCGCCCCTCCGACGCTCGTGATTCCCACGCTCCCGCCCACACAGCTCGTCCCGTTTCTCGGCGTCGGCACGTTCGTCGCCCTCGCGTTCGTCCTCATCGGCGGCTACATCGCCACCAGAGGACTCGGTTCCGTTCGGGTCGCTCTCCGACTCCTCCGCACGCCGACGGTTCCCGTCCGCGAGTTGATGGAGGGGACCGACCGACAGATGACGCTCTCGGGAACGGCGCGGCCGACGGGGGAAGACGAGCCACTCGCCGGTCCCTTTTCCGGCCGCCCCGCGTTCGTCGTCGGCTACGAGGTGAAAGAGGAGCGTTCCAGCTACAACGCCTCGACGAAGACCAGCCAGCGGACGTGGGAGACGGTCGATTCGGGCTGGGCTGGCGTCCCCTTCGTCCTCGAAGACGAGACGGGGCGCGTCCGCGTCGACCCGGCGACGGCCACTTTCGAGGTCAGTCTCGACGAGTCGACCCGCGTCGCCGGCGGCCGAAGCCCCCCGGACCGCATCCGGACGTTCATCGAGGTCAACGAGCGCGTCGACGACGAGAGCCACGGCTTCGACGTCGGTCCCCTTCGCTTCCCGACGGGTCGCGACCGCAAGTACGTCGAATACCGCATCGAAGCCGGTGACGCGGTGTCGGTCCTCGGCACGCCCCGTCGCGCTCGCGGCGACGTCGGCGAGGTGAACGCCGTCGTCGACGGTGGCGACCCGTTCGTCGTCGTCGACGGCAGTCCGCGGTCGGCCACGTGGCGGCTCGCGCTCGGTTCGCTCGTGCCGCTCCTCGTCGGGGGCGTCTTCGCCGCCATCGGGCTGGTCTGGCTCGTCGGCGGTTTTCTGCCGTTTCTGCTGCCCTGACCGGACCCCGACACGCCTAACTACCTCTCTGTTGTTGTCGAAACTATGTCGAACGAAGAGACGGACGAAGACGACCAGGCCTACGCCGGGACGGCGGAGGGGCAGGGTCCCGTCAAGATCACAGAAGAGATCGACCGCCACTTGGCGAACAAACGCGAGGAGCTGTTCGAGGAGTTCGAGATCCGCGACAAGTTCCCGTCGGCCGTCCTCCAAGAGGCCGAAGAGCGCACCGAGGGCGTCCACCAGGAGATTCAGGACGAACTGGACCACCGCCAGGACCTTCGGGACCTGACGACGTGGACGACCGACCCCGTCGACGCCCAGGACTTCGACGACGCCATCAGCATCGCCGAAGAGGAGGAACATTACCGGCTGTGGGTCCACATCGCCGACGTGACCCACTACGTCCACCCCGGCTCGGAGATGTGGGCCGAGGCGGTCCAGCGCGGCAACACGGTCTATCTCCCCGGCTACACTATCCATATGCTGCCGCCCGCGCTCGCCGAGACGGTCTGTTCTCTCGTCCCCAACGAGGACCGACTGGCGCACACGGTGGAGATGGCGATCAAGAAGGACACCCTCTCGTTCGAGAACATCGAGATCTACAAGTCCGTCATCCACTCGAACGAACGGCTCACCTACACGCAGTGTGAGAACCGGCTCGACGACCCCGACGCCCCGCTGCACGAGGAGAACAGCCTCGTCTACGACCTCGCCGACCAGCTCCACGAACAGCGCAAGGAGGACGGCTCGCTCGTGCTCAACCCGAGCCGCGACCGCGCACACACCATCATCGAGGAGTGTATGCTGAAGGCGAACAAGGCCGTCACGCACGAGCTGATGTGGAACCGCGGCGTCGAGGCGATGTACCGCGTCCACCCCCAGCCGACGCCCGACCAGTGGGACAAAGCCCTCAAAGAGATCGCCGAACTCGACGGCATCAACATGTCCGGGGCGGCGTGGGACGACCCCCGGAAGGCGGTCAACCAAGCCCTCGAAAGCGCGAGCGGCAAGAACCTCAACAAGGTCCAGCGGTCGGTGCTGCGGGTGATGCCCCGAGCGAAGTACATGAACGACCCCTTCGGCGGCCACTACGCGCTCAACTTCGACATCTACGGCCACTTCACCTCGCCCATCCGGCGGCTGTCGGACCTCATCAACCACTGGATCGTCCACGAGAACGACGTGCCGGAGGATCTCATCGCGCTCTGTGACCGCGCCTCCGACAAGCAGAAGGACGCCGAGACGGCCGAACGGCTCTACAAGCAGTTCATGGAGGAGATCGGTCTCAACCCCTACGACGTCAACAACCGCGGCGTCGAAGTCGTCGACGACGACGAGATCGACGACGACATCGAATACTGAACGGAGTCCGTCGGGGCTGCCCCGGCGTCTCTCGGTCACTCAAAGCCCTCTTTGTGTCTACAGAAGGCGTTTACCCCGTTCGCCCGCAGAGAGAGCTATGTCCCCCGACAGACGCGACTTTCTCGCCCTCTCGACCGCGCTGGCCACCAGCGGTCTCCTCGGTGGCTGTCTCGGCTCACCCCTCGGCAACGACACGGTCCCAGTCGACACCGTCGAGAGCGACAGCACACCGGTCAGGCCCGCCGACGTCGACGCCGACACCCTCGAGACGCTCGTCGCCGACGCCACCGACTTCGCGTTCGATCTCCACGGGTCGCTCGTCGACGCGGACCCGAACACCAACCGGTTCATCTCGCCCTACAGCGTCTCCGTCGCGCTGGCGATGACCTACGCCGGCGCACGCGGCGAGACCCGCGAGCAGATGGGTCAGACGCTCCGCTTCTCGCTGCCACGAGAAGAACTACACCCGGCGTTCCACACGCTTCGAGGACGTGTGAACGGGAGTGACGACGCAGCGGACGACGGCTCGGACACTGACGACGACGAGCCTCGTCCCTTCAGGCTGGCCGGTGCCAACGCGCTCTGGGGGCAGGCGGACTATCCGTGGCGTGACCCGTTCCTCGCGACGCTCGAAGGGAACTACGGAGCGGGACTGCACGCCGTCGACTTCGTGTCGGAACCCGAGGGTGCTCGTCAGACCATCAACGGCTGGGTCGCCGACCGGACCGAGGAGAAGATTCCGGAGCTCTTGCCCGAGGGGTCGATTCACGACATGACGCGGCTCGTGCTCACCAACGCCATCTACTTCAAAGCGAACTGGCAGCACGAGTTCGAGAAGGAGAAGACCGAACCACGCGAGTTCACCGCACTCGGCGGGTCGACTGCCGAGGTGCCGACGATGGAGGTGACCGAAGATTTCCAGTACGCGAAGACCGATGGCCACCAACTCGTCGAACTCCCCTACGTCGGCCACGAGGTGAGCATGGTCGTCGTGCTCCCGAAGGAGGGGACGTTCGAGGAGTTCGAGGGGAGCCTCGACGCCGAACGGCTGTCGACCCTCCTTGACAAACTGGACGAACGCGAGGGGACGCTCCGGTTGCCGAAGTTCAGTTTCTCGTCGGCGATGAGCCTGAAGCAGACGCTGTCGGACCTCGGGATGCCCGTCGCCTTCGACCCGAACGCCGCGGACTTCTCGGGCATGGCCGACGCCGAGGAGCCACTGTTCATCGGCGACGTGATTCACGAAGCCTTCGTCGGCGTCGACGAGAAGGGGACGGAAGCTGCGGCAGCGACGGCGGTGACGGTGGAGACGACGTCCGCGGAAGTGGACCCACCCGAACCGTTCGAGATGACCGTCGACCGGCCGTTCCTCTTCGCCATTCGCCACCGGGAGACAGATGCGATTCTGTTCCTCGGCCGGGTCGTCGACGCCGCCGCGGCAGCGGAATAATCGCCGCCCGGCGTAGCTTTTTCTCGGCCGCGTGGGTTGAGCCGACCATGCATCCCAGTGCCGAGCAGTTCGTCGCCGACGCCCGCGCAAACTACGACTTCGAGCCGACCGTCGAGGAGTTCCCCGAGGGGACGAAGACCGCCGCCGACGCGGCCGAGGCCGTCGGCTGCGACGTCGCCCAGATCGCCAGCAGTATCGTCCTCGTCGCCGACAGCGAGGTGGTAGTGTCGGTCACCTCGGGCGCGAACCGCGTCTCGATGGCGAAGGTGGCCGAGCTTGTCGGGGCCGAGTCGGCGCGGATGGCCGAGGCCGACGAGGTGAAGCGGGCGACCGGCTGGTCTATCGGCGGCGTTCCGCCGATCTGTCACGCGACGTCGGTGCCGGTGTTCGTCGACGAGACGCTCTTGGAGTTCGAGACGGTGTGGGCCGCGGCGGGGACGCCGACGGCGGTGTTTCGGGTCGAGTCCGAGGAACTTGTTGAGTTGAGTGGCGGGGAGGTCGCGGACGTGGCGGAGTAGACCCGCTCCGCAGTGCCGCTCGACGTCAGCGCGGCCACAGTCTTATGAATCTGTCTGGTAATTGGACCGATATGCTGAGCGAACTTCACGCGGATACCTCGGGAGCAACGTCCGTCGTCGGAACTGTTCTGATGATCGCACTCGTCGCGATACTCGGCGCGGTCATCCTGACGGCGGCCGGTCTGCTGGTCTCCGGCCGAGTCAACCTCGCCGAACAACTGACCGACCAAATCCTCAGCTTTGCGGGACCCACCTGGTCTGTAGTCGGTTCGGTGGTTCTGGAAGTCGGATAATCTCTCTCGCTCGTGGTTCTGGGCCTCGTTTCCAACGAGTGGACTCTATGGATAGGTGAGACCCGACGAACAGCCATCGTGGACACGAATCGAAAGTAGTCCAGTTCCTTCTACAATTTGAGGGCTCAATTCTGCGTGGTTCTGTCCGACTTTAGCGTGTTCTCGGCCTCCTCAAAATAGAACTATTGCTGTCCTCTATGGTCTGCTTCCTCCCACATATTGTCGAATAGTTCAATAGCTGAGCCAACAGCCTCCGAATCTCGTGTGAACACACCTGCGTTAAATTCTTCATGAAGCTGTTCCCGAGTGAGATCTGCCGACGATACAAGCAATGCTTCGTTGTCTGAGATTACAAACCGCGTGTGTATCAAGTCATCTTCCTTCACATTACCCTCACTTCGTCTGTTTAGCTCGTTCATTGCAGCCACTTTGAGTTTTGAACGTGATCCAGACGTCTTTCCGGTATTGGTGAGAATTCGCACTTCAAGCGAATCTTCATGTATCTTATCGATGATTTCTTCATATAACATATCAATTCTCAGTGTAGAAATTCGGAGAATCTCGTCAGTTTCTGAGATCAATTTTCCGGCATAGTTCAGAATATCCGTGTTCCTTTCTTCATGCCGAGTGGAAGGGACCGTGGTGACAAACTTCGGTTTTGATTTATCATATTCACGTGTCTTTTTCTCCAGCATGGCCTCGACCTCCATCGCGGGTATCTTTGGACCATATCCGGCGTAAATTAGTGCAGTCGTCACTACCCCTGTTAGATGCAAATTGGTAGTACGGTGACTGCCGTTGGACTCTGATATTTCTTCAGGTGCTTTACCCCAGTATCCCTCATCAGATTGCTCGCTGATGAGCTTTTCAGCTAATCGGTTTGTTGTCTCAGAATAGTCTCCTGGTGAGCTAACTAATGCCATCAGGTAGTAACCCAGCGTTGGATAGTATATGTCACTCTTCTCATCGAGGAGCTGATTAATAGATTCTGCAATCCAGTCTGTGATATCTTCCAACTCTTGGCGATACGTATCAGGAGATACTTCAGAAACCGCGATTACTCCGATAGCAGCGTTAGCAAGCTCATGGCTATAAATCCGCTCCCGGTCCCTGGGGAACATGGATACGAAGTGTTTGATAGCCTTTCTGACCGAGTTCGCAGAACTATCATGTTGCACCAAAAACCAGATTGGTCCAGATGGATTATAGTCCCCCAGCGAAAAGTCACCCTTCGACATTTGGACTGATTTGAGGCGTTGGCTAAAGTAATTCAGATTGGGCGATTGATCTATATCCGGACTCCAAGCATCCTCCAGATACTTGTTTGCTAATTTCGCCAGAAATGGGAGTCGGTCTGAAAATTCAGAAGGAAGAATATCGAGACGTTCGGACACATGGTATCTTTCCAAGAATTTCTTGGCCTCATCTGAGCCAACTCGGTCAAGAGCGTAAAACGCGGCCGAATTGTATACCGAATAGTCTTCCTCAGAATTGATATGGTCTTCCAAATATCGTAGAGCTTTCTCAACCTCTGAAGAGCATGTGCAGAGAAGGTCTTCGTCCATGTGAGATATGAATACGTTATTCCGACATATAGCTGATGACAAGACAATAGAGTATCAAAACACCTCGTCAATCGGCACCTTGTGCTGCTTCCCTTTCTCGTGACCCGACTCGTGCCAGCCACCGCGTTCGTTCACTAACCGAAGCACCGTCGAGGGACGTATCCGCCGCATATCGACCGGCTGCCGATCCCTGTCGAACAGCACGAACACGATTCACGCCGTCCCGCGAGCGTCGGCGGCGACGAGCGGTCGAAGTTCCTCAAAGAGCCGCAACCAGCCGGCGGTCGGCACGAACTTTGAGGGGTTCCAGCCACCACTGCTCAGGGAATGATGCAAGCACGCTCACCGCGAGCGAAGCGAGCGGGCCGACGACTGAACGGAGCGAAGCGAAGTGAAGGAGGAGTGCTTTTGGCCGAGCTTTTGCCGAGGCTCACCGAAGGTGAGCCGCAGCGCAAAAGGTCGTAGTGGACTCGTCGGGATTTGAACCCGAGGCCTCTTCCTTGCGAAGGAAGCGATCTACCACTGATCTACGAGCCCGCACATAGACGCAGTCGGGTCGTCTACTTAGTCGCTTCTGTTCAACGCTTCCAAAGAGGAAGCGGAAATCGGCGGCGCAAACGCCTTAGCGCCGGTCCCCTGGGTCAGTCTTCGAGAACGATCTCGATGCTGACGTCGTTGGGCACCTGGATGCGCATGAGCTGGCGCAGCGCGCGTTCGTCAGCGTCGATGTCGATCAGACGCTTGTGGACGCGCATCTCCCAGTGCTCCCACGTTGCCGTCCCTTCACCGTCGGGCGACTTGCGGGCCGGGACTTCGAGCGTCTTCGTCGGCAGCGGAATCGGACCGCTGAGCGCGACGCCCGTCTTCTCCGCGATGTCGCGGACGTCATCGCAGATGTCGTCGAGGTCTTCCGGGCTGGTCCCGGCGAGCCGGACTCGAGCTTGCTGCATTATCGCTCGTTGACTTCGAGGACCTTGCCGGCCGCGATGGTCTGACCCATGTCACGGACAGCGAAGGAGCCGAGCTCCGGGATCTCGCCGGACGGCTCGATGCTGAGCGGCTTCTGCGGTCGGACCGTCACGACAGCGGCGTCGCCGGACTTGATGAAGTCCGGGTTCTCTTCGGCGACCTCGCCCGACTTGGGGTCGAGCTTCTGGTCGATCGACTCGATGGTACACGCGACCTGCGCCGTGTGGGCGTGGAAGACCGGCGTGTAGCCAGCGGTGATGACCGAGGGGTGCTGCATGACGACGAGCTGCGCCTTGAAGGTCTCGGCGACCTTCGGCGGGTCGTCGGCCGGGCCACAGACGTCGCCACGGCGGATGTCGTCCTTGCCGATGCCGCGGACGTTGAACCCGACGTTGTCACCGGGCTCGGCGCGCGGGACTTCCTCGTGGTGCATCTCGACCGTCTTGACCTCGCCGCCGACGTCCGACGGCTGGAAGGAGACGTTCGCGCCGGTTTCGAGGACACCGGTCTCGACACGGCCGACCGGGACCGTACCGATGCCGGAGATGGTGTAGACGTCCTGGATGGGCAGACGCAGCGGTGCGTCCGTCGGCGGCTCGACCTCGGGCAGGTCGTTGAGTGCCTCGACCAGGTTCGGGCCGTCGTACCACGGCGTGTTCTCGGAGTCTTCGGCGATGTTGTCGCCCTCGAACGCCGAGATCGGGATGAACGTCGCGTCGTCGGACTTGAAGCGGACCTGCTTCAGGAGGTTGGAGACCTGCTCCTTGACCTCCTTGTAGGTGTCTTCGGAGTAGTCGACGACGTCCATCTTGTTGACGCCGATGATGAGCTCGTTGATACCCAGCGTACGGGCCAGGAAGACGTGCTCACGGGTCTGGGGCGCGACACCGTCGTCGGCGGCGACGACGAGAACCGCGTTGTCTGCCTGCGAGGCACCCGTGATCATGTTCTTCACGAAGTCACGGTGGCCGGGGCAGTCGACGATAGTGAAGTAGTATTTGTCGGTGTCGAACTGCTGGTGGGCGATGTCGATGGTGACACCACGCTCACGCTCTTCGGCGAGGTTGTCCATGACGTAGGCGAACTCGAAGCCACCCTTGCCCTTCTCCTCGGCTTCCTCGCGGTGCTGCTCGATGACGTGCTCGGGGACGGACCCTGTCTCGAACAGGAGTCGGCCCACGAGCGTACTCTTTCCGTGGTCAACGTGGCCGATGATGGCCAGGTTCTGGTGCGGTTTGTCTTCGCTCATGGTTGAGTTCACGCGCTAAGGCGCTTCGTGGGCCTTCTTTCGGAGGATTCCCCTAAAACCATTTCGATACGCCAGTCGAAGCACCCCGACGCCGTCGTGCGGTTATTGGGATTATGTGCCATGCGGTGATGGGGCATACACCTAATCTGACCTCTGCTGACGGGCAGAAAAAATCGCGGCGAGAATCCGCGCGGGCGACGTGGCCGAGACGCGCTCAGCGGTAGCCGTCGAGCATACTTTCGACGTACTTCGCCACCACGTCGACTTCCAGATGGACCGCGTCGCCGACGGCCTTCTCCGAGAGCGCGGTCAGCTCGTACGTCGTCGGGATGATCGCCACGGTGAACGCGTCCTCGCGCTTGTCGGCGACGGTCAGACTGATGCCGTCGAGCGTCACCGATCCCTTGTCGACGACGTACTGGCCGTACGCCTCGGGCAGTGAGAACTCGAAGAACCAGTCCTCGCCGACCTGTTCGATCTCGCTGACTTCGACGGTCGTGTCGACGTGGCCCTGCACGATGTGGCCGTCGAACCGCCCCTCGGCCTTGAGCGCGCGTTCGAGGTTGACCGCGTCGCCGACGCCGACCTCGCCGAGATAGGTCTTCTCGACCGTCTCCGCCGCGAGAAACACTTCGAACCAGTCGTCGCCGTACTCCTCGACGGTGAGACAGACGCCGCTGACGCTGATCGACTGGCCGTGGTGGAGGTCGTCGAACGTGGTACGGAGTCGGAGGCGACGGCCGCCGTCGGTGTCGGTCACGTCGACGATCTCGCCGGTCTCCTCGACGATGCCTGTGAACATACCTCCGCTTGCAGTCGGCCGCTCAAAGCCGTTGTGTCTCTCAATTCTGAACCAGCGACGGGCCAGTGTTTTCTACCCGGCGGCCCCAACGACGGTATGAGCCTCTTCACCCGCGTCCGCACCAGTTTCATCGCCGGTCTCTTGCTCGTCACCCCGCTCGCGGTGACGGTGTTCGTCCTGCAGTTCGTCTTCACCCGACTGACGGGCATCCTCAATCCGGTCGTCCAGGCGACCGAGCTGACCGCGTACACGGCCAACATCGAGATCGTCGCCCAACTCTTGGCGGCCGTGCTCATCGCGCTCGTCATCACGACACTCGGCTTCATCGCCTCGTGGAGTCTCGGCCAACGACTCTTCGGGGGGCTGGAACGCGCGGTCGGTCTCGTCCCGGTCGTCCGGACGGTCTACTTCGGCGTCCGGCAGGTCTCCGAGTCGCTGACGAAGCGCGACGACCGCTTCGAGAGCGTCGTCCTCGTCGAATACCCCCGCAAGGGCGTCTACCGTATCGGCTTCGTCACCAGCGACGGTCCCCGCAGCGTCGACGCCGCCGCGGGCACGGAGACGGTCGCGGTCTTCCTCCCGCACAGCCCGAACCCGACCGCTGGCGCGCTCGTCTTGGTCTCGCCCGACCAGCTCTACGAGGTGGATATGTCCGTTAGCCGCGGGCTGCGGCTCATCGTCACGACCGGCCTGACCGTCGAAGAGGAGGAGCTGCCGGTCGGCGTCGTGCAGTAGCCGAGCCTCGTCGCCGACGGGCGGCAACGACGACCCTGCGTGGTGGCTCTCCGCCTATACGGGCGGCGTCAGTCCCCAGAAGAACCAGATGCCGACCGTCGTCACGACCGTCAAGAGGAGTTGCAGCGGCGCGCCCACGCGCACGTAGTCGGTGAAGCGGTAGCCGCCGGGACCGTAGACCATCAGGTTCGTCTGGTAGCCGACGGGCGTCATGAACGCCGTACTGGCCGCGAACGTCACCCCCAGCACGAACGCGAAGGCGTTGGCGTCGATGCGGGCGGCAGTGTCGACGGCGATGGGAAGTAAGAGAACGACGCTCGCGACGGGCGTGATGACGTTCGCGAGCAGCCCCGTCAGGAGATAGAAGAGCGCGAGCACGACGAGGACGGGCAGGTTCTCCGCGCCGCCGACGACGACCTGTGCCAGCAACGCCGCCCCGCCGGTCTCCTGCATCGCGAGACCCAGCGGGATGACGCCCGCGAGCAGGAAGACCACGTTCCAGTTGACCGCGTCGTAGGCGTCGCTCGGCGAGAGCACGCCCGTCGCGACCATGGCGACGACCCCGCCGAGTGCCGCGATGACGATGGGGACGAGACCGGCGGCCGCGAGTGCGATGACGCCGAAGACGATGGCCAGCGCGGGCACCGTCGTCGGACTCAACCCCCGTTCGCGCTCGCGCTGGAGCAGCTCTTCGGCCATCTCGCTCGTGACGAGGAAGTCGTCGTTCTCCCCGAGATAGTCGGCGGTCTCATCGGTCGTCTGAACGAGCAGCGCGTCACCCTCCGCCAGTTCGAGTCCGCCCAACCCCTCCCGGACGAGGTCGCCACCCGCCCGCCGGACGGCGAGTACCGTCGCGTCGTACCGTTCGCGTAACCGGGTGCCGCTGATCGTCTCGCCGACCAGCGACGACCGCGAGGGGACGACGAGTTCGACGAGCGTCGCCCGCTCGGGGTTGTCGAGTTCGGCGTCCGTCACGCTCGCCCGCGGCAGGATACGGAGGTCGGCGAGGTCGCAGAACTGCTGGATGGTCTCGGGGCTGCCCCGCACGGTGAGGATGTCGCGGCCCTCGATGGTCCGGTCGCCCTCGGTCGCGATGAAGTGTTGGTCGCCGCGAACCACGTCGAGGATGTCGACATCGAGGTCGCGGTGGGCATCCTCGATGACGTCGTTCGCGACGGTCCCGACGAGCGGCGACCGTTGGGTGACGAGCACGCGGGCGAGGAAGGGTTCGACCTCGAAGCGGGCCGTCCGGTCGCCCGGCGGAATCCGCGCCGGGGTGAGCAGTCGGCCGACCGTGAGGAGATAGATTCCGCCGACGACGAGGACGACCGCGCCGAGTTTGGTGAACTCGAACATCGAGAAGCCGTGCAGGCCGAGTCCGGGATTCTCCCGGCCGAGTTGGACGGCCAGGTCGCTGGCGACGAGGTTCGTCGCCGTCCCGATGAGCGTCAGCGTCCCGCCGAGCATCGAGGCGTACGAGAGCGGCAGGAGGAGTTTCGACGGCGAGATGCCGGCGTCGTCGGCGAGGTCGGTCACCATCGGGATGAAGACCGCGACGACCGGCGTGTTGTTGATGACGCCCGCGATGGGACCGGTTAGCCCGACGACGGCCGTGAGCAGCCGCGACTCGCTGCCCCGCGTCACACGGGCGACCTCGACCCCGAGTCGCCGGACGATACCGGTCTCCTGGATGCCCTGTGAGAGCACGTACATCGCGAGAATCGTCACGGTCGCGGCGTTCGAGAAGCCCGAGAGTCCCTCCTCGGGGCTGATTCCGGTCCACGGACCGAGCACGACGAGCGCGACGATGATTCCGATAGCGACGATGTCGGGGGGCAAGAGTTCGGAGACGAAGAGGGCCACCGTGACGAGGATGAGCGCGAAGACGAGAACCGTCCCAGTCGGGAGCCCGAAGACGACCATACCGCCCAGAGAACACGCGACGGCTTAGTGATTCGTGTGCATCACGTGTGTCGACTCCGCCGACCGATGTCGGCTGGCCGACTCGCGGGGCTTAAATCCCGAAGCCGAGTAGCCCTGCCCATGCGAGCGACGATGGGTCTCATGGACATGGTCGGCTTGGCGGCTTCGCTCGTCTTCGCCATTCCGGTCGGTATCTTCGGCATCAACCGTCTCATCGAGGGCCAACATCTCCTCGGCGGCGGCCTCGTCGTGGTCGCCGTCTTGATGGTTCTTCTCCCGCAACGGCTGACGACCCCGATGGACATCCCGGGCAAGCTCGCGGAGAAAGCGGTCGGCAAGACGGTGAAGATGCCGGACGAAGACGACGAGCAGAAAGAGACCCGCGAGACGAACGACGACTGACCCGCTCAGGGCGACAGCGACGTCGACGCGTCGACGAGCAGTTCACAGCCTTCCTCGGTGACGACCGCGAGATCCGCGAGCGCGACGCGTCCCTTCTCGTCGACGGCACACGGTTTGACCGCGACGACGGTCCCCACTGCAGCCTCGTCGGCCAGCGACGGCTCCTCCCGCCGCGACAGGCCGACCCCGTGGACGCGGTCGCCCTCCGGCGCGCCGAGACCGAAGGAGCCAGCCTCGGCGACGGTCTCGGAGTGGACCCACCGGAGCGCGGCACCCGGTTCGAGTTCGCCCAGCGCGACCCGGCGTGCGGCCTCGACGCCGACGTGCGCCCGGCGTTCCCAGCCGCCGTCGCTGTCGACGACGACCGTCCGGGTGAGCAGGCCGTAGTAGCCGTCGGCTCCCCGCGGTTCGACCGTCACCACGATAGGGTCACTCGCCGGGAGTCCGCCGGCCTCGCCCCCGTTGGCGACCCGTATCCGCGTCCCGCTCACGTCGACGACGCCCTCCGCCACGAGCGTCGCGTTCACCTGTCGGCGGAGCCGTTCGGCCGACAGCGGGGCGTCTTTCCAGTGGAGGACGCCGTCCTCGACGGTCGCCGCCGAGAGTATCGTGCGCGCTCGCTGCATCCCTCGGACAGCGGCACGTTGGACGGCTCGGAGCCGGTCGCGCTCCCAGTCAGACTTGACAGCCCGCGCCTCGCCGACGACGGGCGTCGATTCGAGACCGTAGCCCGCCTGTTCGAGGTAGACTGCCGCGTCGTGTGGGAGATGCCGCGGAACGAGGACGGTGGCGTCGTCCGCGCGTCCGTCGAGGCGGTCGGTGAGGCAGTCGACGACGCGGCTTCCCATCGGGTCGCTCGCCTGCGACTCCTCGATACGGCCAGAGAACGCCGCGGCTGCGTCGTCGTCCGTGTCGAGTTCCGGCGGCGCGAGGAGCGTCGCCTCGCCGTCGGCGTAGACGAAGCCGTACTCGTGTGGCGTCTCGGACAGGCGCGTCAGATAGCGCAGGTCGGCGTCCGTCGCGTCGCCGACGTGGACGAACGCGTCGGCGTCGGCCGCGTCGAGCGCGGCGGCCAGCCGGTCGACGCGTGCGCCGTCGTCGGGGTCCGGTTCGGGAGCCATCGGCCGCTCAGGGTTCGGGTTCGGGGGCGACCGGCTCCTGGGCCTCCTCCAGCATCTCGTCGAGCGGCGTGTCGCGGAGTTCGTTGTGCAGCAGGACGCTGACGGGGAGCGTCGGCGCGCCGTCGACGAGGTTCTCCAGCAGGACGAGCCGTTCGCGGGCACGCGACATCCCGACGTAGAAGACACGGCGTTCGTTGTCGGTCAGGATGGGGACCGGGCTGGTGGACTTCGTGAACTCCTCGACGCCGTCGACGTCCTCGTCCTCGACGGTAGCCGCCATCTGCTCGACGACCTTCTCGGTCAGGTCGGTGGCGACGAAGACGTGGTCGGCCTCGCGACCCTTCGCGGAGTGGATGGTGCCGAGGCGGACGCGACTCGGGTCCATGTTCTTGTAGTCGCCCGCGAAGTAGGCCTTGATCGTCTTGCGCTGGAAGCTCGTGACCTTCCGCACCATGTCGGAGGCGGAGTCACTGTCCGGCGCGAACGGCGCGAAGTTCTTGATCTCGTCGGGGGTGAGTTCGATCTCGGTCAGGTCGTCGACGTCGGCCTCCTCCTCGTATTCGTCGATGAGGTCGTAGAGGTCGTCGCGCTCGTTCGTTCCGAACGCCGAGTCCTGCAGCATATCGGCGAGCCGTCGGGCCTGCAGCCCGTCGACGTTCTCGCCGCGCTCCATCCGCTCGACGGCGCGGACGTACTGGGTCAGCCGGTCGGTCCACATCCGCTGGTCGGTCAGCGTCTTGAACGGGATGCCCTCGCCGATGAACTCGTCCATGAACTGGAACATCTGGTACCGTGCCCGGAACAGGACCATGATGCTCCCGTCGGTCTGCTGGACGGTGTAGCGGACGTTGCGCACGAGGTCGAGCATCGACGGGCTGTTGACGCCCTCGACGGTCCCGCCCTCCTTGCGCGGCTTGAGGTCCTTCTCCTGTCGCTTCGTGATGTGCCGAATCTCGCGGTTGACGACGTTGAGGACGTTCGACGGCAGTCGGTAGGAGTTCGGGAGGACGACGTCCTCGTCGCGCTCGGCCTCGAGCAGGAGCGCGGGGTCCGCACCCTGCCACGCGTAGACGACCTGGTCGTCGTCGCCGGCGATGAGGACGCCCTTCATGTGGGGCTTCCACTCCTCGTAGACGTCGTACTGCAGGGAGGTGATGTCCTGGAACTCGTCGATGACGAGGTAGTCGACGTTCGGCAAGAGAGACCGCTGCTTCACGCGGACGAGCATGTCGGCGAAGCCGACGAGGTCGTTCTCGCCCTTGTAGGCGCGCCAGCCGCGGATGGCCTCGGGGATGTCGACGCGCTCGTCCGAACTCGGCCACGTCGGCGTGTACTTGTTGCCCTCCTGGGCGTTGGGGTCGATCTCGGGGGGGAGTCGCACCTCTTCGACGTCCCACTGGAAGGGGACGTCGTACCAATCGGCGACGTCGCGGCGGGTCCGCTGGAGCCACTGGCTCGTGGCGATGATCTTGTTGCCGAGCGTCGTCGACCGCGAGGTCCGGCGGCCGCCGCCGTACTCGTCTTCGAACTCCAGCCCGAAGTCCTCACAGAACTCCTTCTTGTGTTTCTCGCCGACGACGTCGCCGCGCGAGAGGTTGAGCAGTTCGTAGGCCTTCGCGTGCATGGTGCAGACGTTGCCCTGGAGTGCTCGCGGGGAGACGTCGAGCCGTTCGGCCAGCCGTTCGCGGATCTCTGCGGCCGCCGCCCGAGTGTAGGAGACGACGAGGATGTCGCGGAAGTCGGTGTCGTCATCCTCGAGGATCTCCTCGACGCGGTCGAGCAGCGCGGTCGTTTTCCCGCTCCCCGGGCCACCGAACAGCCGGGTGATGTGGGAGTCCGAATCGCTCATTGTCCACGCTCACGCCCCGCCGCTTGATAAACAGCATGGCTTGCGCTCGGGGGGAGAACGTGAAAGAAAAACCGAAGGTTGGAGGGCGATACAGCGACTACGTGCGTCTGGTCGAACGTGCCTCGCGGACCGACCCACCGTCGCGGATCATGTCCTCACAGCGAGGACAGACGCGTGGGTTCTCGAGCCCGCCGGGGGCGAAGACGCGGACGTAGTCCGTCGTGACGAAGGAACCGCAGTTCTCACACTCGGGCATATTTCTTCCAGTAGAAGTTGGGAAATTATCACACATAATTCTACCGGAACGTTCGACAGAAATCGGTCGTCCGTGCGGCCTTACGCCTCCGGGTGCCACCCACAGACCGAGCACTCTGTGGCGGCGTCGTCGTGGATTCCGCCACAGTCGGGACACTGTTTCTTGTTATACGACTGGTCCCATCGTTGCGGTGTCGTCACGTGACCGCGGTCTGAGAGGAACTCGTCGAACAGCTCGTCCGTGTCGGTCGGTGCTGAGGCCATACACGACATGGTATGGCATACCACTACTTCAATCTGATGGGTCGACAGGCCGAACAGTCTGATTCGCCGATACCCGACGGCTCGGCCGACCTAGACAGCCATTACCGATGACGGCCTCTGTCCAGTGGGGGAGCGACCATGCGCGACACCGAGTACACCTACACCACCGGGATGGACGACGACGAACTGGCACGACGGCTCCGAACGGACGTCACGGGCGTTCTCTCGCTCGTCGACGGCGACGAGGCGGTCGGCTTTCCGGTCGCTCACTACTACGACGGCGAGACGCTGTATCTGCGGCTCTGTGAACGGCCGGGCAGCGACAAGTCCCGGCTCGTCGGCGCGACACGACGGGCGAGTTTCGTCCTCACGGGCGGCGACGACGAGACGGCCTGGAGTGTCGTCGTCCGTGGCCCGCTGGCCGCCGTCGACGGAGACGAGTTCGACGACGCGACGCTCAACCGCTGGTTCGCGCCCGTCCGCCTGTTCGACGAGGCCGTCGAGGACGTCCGGCCCGTCGTCTACCGGCTGACGGTCGACGATATCGGCGGCCGACGGGTGTGCGGCCCGGTTAGCGTTGCGTAGGGGAGAAATGAAGAGAAGAGAAAAGGGGTTCGCAGCGACGGTTCGTGACCCTCGTGATCCGTCGGCTTACGCCGAGTCGAGGTCGTAGAGCGCGCCGTACTTCTCGGTGACGTAGTCGAGGAAGTAGTCGGCGGTGAAGTCCTCGCCCGTCGCCTCCACGACCAGCTCGTTCGTCTCGTAGCGTTGGCCGTGGCGGTGGACGTTCTCCGTCAGCCACTCGTGGAGCGCGTCGAAGTCGCCCGCGCGGATCTGGCCGTCGAGGTCGCCGATGTCGTCCTCTGCGGCGGCGTAGAGCTGGGCGGCCATGACGCTGCCGAGCGAGTAGGTCGGGAAGTAGCCGAAGCTCCCGTGGCTCCAGTGGATGTCCTGCAGACAGCCCTCGCTGTCGGTCTCCGGGCGGATACCGAGATACTCCTCGTACTTGTCGTTCCACGTCTCCGGCACGTCGGCGACGTCGAGGTCGCCGCTGATGAGTTCGCGCTCGATCTCGAAGCGGATGACGATGTGGAGATGGTAGGTCAGCTCGTCGGCCTCGACGCGGATGAGGTTGTCCTCGTAGACCTGGTTGGCGGCCTCGTACGCCTGCTGGACCGACACGTCCTCTGTCTCCGGGAACTGCTCTTTGAACGTCGGCAGGAACAGCTCCCAGAAGGCCTGCGAGCGGCCGACGTGGTTCTCCCAGAGCCGCGACTGCGATTCGTGGACCGACAGGTCGCGCGCCTGCCCCAGCGGCGTGCCATAGGCCTCGTCCGGCAGCCCGAGCGTGTAGGTAGCGTGGCCGAACTCGTGGACCGTCGAGAGCAGCGCGCCGAGGGGGTCGGACTCGTCGAAGCGGGTCGTCACGCGGGCGTCGAACATCGTCCCCGTCGAGAACGGATGCGGGGCGACGTCGAGGCGGCCGCGTTCCCACGGATAGCCGAGGACGTCGAGCGCGTCGCGGACCAGTTCGTCCTGCTGCTCTTCGGGGAACGTGCCCTGGAACGAGTCGACGGCGAGGTCGACGTCCGACTCGCGGATCTCCTCGATCATCGGCACGAGCGTCGCCTTCACTTCGTCGAGAATCTCTTCGGCCTGGTCGAGCGGGAGACACGGCTCGAAGTCCTCGAACAGCACCTCGTACGGGTCGCGGTCGGGGTCGATGTGTTCGGCGTACTGCTTCTTCAGGTCGACCAGCCGTTCGAGCGTCGGCGCGAACTTCGAGAAGTCGTTCTCGGCCTTCGCCTCCTTCCACGCGGGCAACGCCTCCGAGGAGAGCTCCGAGATCTCCTCGACGAGGTCGGTCGGGACGCGAACCTCACGCTCGTAGCTCCGGCGGACTTCGCGGACGACGGCGGCCTGCTCGTCGTCCAGCTCCTCGGCTTCCAGTTCGTCGAGCAGTTCGCCGATCTCGTCGTCGACGAGGAGGTCGTGTGAGACCGCAGAGAGCGCGGAGAGCTGCTTGGAACGGGCGGGGGTGCCCTCGTCGGGCATCATCACCTGCTGGTCCCAGCCGAGGACGCCTGCGGCGTTCTGGACGTTGGAGATACGTTGAATCTTGTCGAGGAGTTCGTCGTAGGCGTCGGCCGACGACTCGGTGGAGGCTTCTGTTGCCATCGCAGAGGGCTTCGATTCGTAGGTAATTAAAAGGCTGTTTTCGCGTGTCCCACCCGGCTCGTTCGACGATGCCGCGGCCGTCGCGCCCCGCGACCGTCACCGACGACGGTGCTCGCGTCGCTCGCCGTCGCCCGTGTCTCGCGCCGTCGAAAGAAGTCGACGTGACGACGGAGCAGTAGCAGTGTCCCGGCCGACGGCTGCGTGCTCAGTCGTCCGCGGCAGCCCCGCCCGCCGCACCCTGTTGGCTCTTGACGTGTTCGACGATCCCCGCAGTCTCGTCGACGAACTCGTTGTAGTCCACCTGTGCCCCGTGTAGCACGGTCGAGAAGTATCGAATCGTACTCGCGAGGTTGACAGCCTCCATAATCTGCTCGTCGGAGGCACCATCGACCTTCGCCTGTTCTGTGTGGAAGTGAGTGCAGTACTGACACTGCAACGCGGCTGCGACACCCACGCCGATCAACGCCTTGTCCCGGGGTTGCAGGCTCGTCTCGCTCAGTTCGAGGTCGCGGACGATTCCCCAACTGTGGTCGGCCGCCGGGTCCGAGAGCCCCTCGATCCAACTGGGAACCCGTCCCAGCATCCCTTCGATTTCCGTTCGTGTTTCGGTTGAAACCATACGTCTCTCTCCTGTCGGGTTTCGCTCCCACCCGCCGTTCTCACCCCACCGCTCGGGAGCGAGAAACCCGGATAGAGATTCGTCGAGAGCGGACATAACCGTGAGTCACGTCCGCGGAGACTGTCTCGCCGAAGTGACTTCCTTCGGGGGAATGATAGTCCGTGACATGCCCCGTCCTCGGAGACATCGGGGGCAGCAGGGCGGTGTTCGTGTTCCTCCTCGTATTCGTGCTCCTCCCCGTATTCCTCCTCGGATTCGGGTTCCTGTCCACACACCGCTCAGTCGGCACCGACCGATTCGGCCGCGTTCAGATAGAGGCGGTAACACCGCTCCAGCACGTCGATACTGACGCTCTCACTCTCGGTGTGGGCCTCCCCCGGCTCCGAGGCACCCGCGACGACGCAGGTCGTCCCGGCCTGCGAGAGCCAGCCGGCGTCGGTCGCGTGGGGCTTCGTCGTCAACTCGGGGGCGTTCGCCTGGGCGTCGCGGGCCGCCGCAAGCACCGTGTCGGCGAACGCCTCGTCGTCGCACTCCATCGGCGGTAGGTCCTGGTCGACGGTCCACTCGACGCCCTCTATCTCCTCGACGGCCTCCAGCGCGACGCGCTCCCCGGGGACGGTCCGCTCGTCGACGGTTATCTCACAGCGGTCGGGGATGACGTTCCACGCCGACCCCCCGTCGATTCCCGTGACGGCGACGCTTCCCTGCACCTCGTTTCCGAGCACCTCAGCTTCGGGGAAGGCCATCTCGCGGACGAGGTCGACGGCGTCGCAGGCGCGGTAGACGGCGTTCACGCCCGACTCGGGAACGCTCGCGTGGGTCGCCTCGCCGTGGGCGACGATGGTGCTACCGCGGCGACCCTTGTGGGCGACGACGACGTCGGTCACGTCGTCGCCGGTGTAGTTGGTCGACCCCTCGCCGACGAGTGCGTAGTCCGGGGCGAAGCCGTCGTCGATGGCTGCGCGGGCACCCACGCCGCCGATCTCCTCGCCGACGAAACTGACGAACAGGAGTTCGCACGCGGGGTCGGCGTCGCGGAAGGCACACATCGCGGCGGCGACGGAACCCTTCATGTCCGCCGTCCCTCTGCCGTAGAGTCGGCCGTCGCGTTCCTCGACCACGTAGCTGTCTCCCTCCGTCTGCCGGTCCGCTGGCGGGACGACGTCGTGGTGGCCGACGAGGGCGAACGAGACGTCGCCCGTGCCCTTTCGAGCGATGACGTTGCCCGCGTCGTCGCGGGTCACGTCGGCGTCGGTCTCGCGGCGGAGCCACGCCTCGATGGCGTCGCCCGCGGCGGTCTCGTCTTCGTGGCTCGGAATCGCCACGAGTTCGCGGGTCAGATCGGCGACGTCGGTCATTGTCGGGGGCGAGGGGATGCTCGGCCTTAACGATAGGTATGGCAACGAACCCGACTGTCTGCCGAGCGAGAGTTTATATCCGAGAACAGCCTCTGGATAGTATGATTTCTGGGAGAGACGGGGAGAACCAGGTGACGCCCTCCACAGACCTGCTCTACGGCGTGTTCGAGACGAGTCCGGTCAGCCTCGTCGTCACCGACAGAGCAGGGACGATTACCGACGTGAACGAGCGGACGGAACAGCTCCTCGGCGTGCCGACCAGCACGCTCGTCGGCGAGAGCGTCTTCGACCAGCAGTGGGACGCGAAAGACGCCGACGGCCGACCGCTGTCGGAGTCGTACAACCCCTTCGTCCGAGCCCTCGGGGGGAAGGCGACTGACGGCCAGGAGCTGTCTCTCGTGCTCCCGACCGGTCGGCGAGTCGCCTTCCGGGTCAACTGCGCACCCGTCTACGACGACGGCCGGGTCGTCGCCGCCGTGGCCGCCTTCGAGGATCTGACCGCGGCTGGCCTCCGTGAGCAGGAGCTGTCGGCGAAGAACCGCCAGCTCGAAGCCCTCGCGAGCGTCCTCTCACACGACCTCCGGAATCCGCTCGCAATCGCCCGCGGTTATCTCGACCTCGCAGCGGAGACGGGCGACCTGGCCCATCTCGACCGCGTCGCCGGTGCCCACGAACGGATGGAGGAACTGATCGACAGTCTCCTGCTCTTGGCGCGGCGTGGCAAGGCAATCGGCCGCCGCGAGCCGGTGTCGCTGGCCGATGCAGCCCGGACAGCGTGGGCCACCGTCGAGACCGGGACGGCGACGCTCACCGTCGACGAGGATCTCGGGACCGTTGCGGCCGACCGGGTCCGGCTCCAACAGCTGTTCGAGAACCTCTTTCGGAACAGCGTAGAGCATGGCTCCACGAGCAGCCGGACGCAGTCCGGCGACTCGGTCGAGCACGGCGACGGCGACAGCCACGTCACCGTCGCCCCCTCCGAGACCACGACGGGCTTCACCGTCAGCGACGACGGCGCGGGGCTGCCGGGCGTCGCCGACCGGATCCCGCTCGACGCCTACCTCGAAACGGGCGAGAGTGCCACCGGTCTCGGCCTGAAGATCGTCCTGGCGGTCAGCGAGGGCCACGGCTGGCAGGCGTCCGTCGCGCCAGCGTCCGGCGGCGGCGCGCACTTCGAGTTTCTCACCGGCGACGCTGTCGCCGTGACCGAGTGACGTCGGTGCCGACGAGTCCTGTTAAACACCCTTATCAACGCGCCGACCCTACCCGGCAGACATGAAGATAGTGCCGGACACGAGCGCGGTCATCGATGGCCGTGTGTCCGAGCGGATCGAGTCGGGAACCTACGAGGAGTTAACGGTCTTGGTCCCCGAGGCGGTCGTCGGCGAACTCGAATCGCAGGCCAACGACGGCCGCGACAGCGGCTGGGAGGGGCTCGAAGAGCTCCAGCGGCTGACGAACTTCGCCGACGACGGGACGATCACGGTCGAGTATATCGGCCGCCGGGCGCGTGGCGACGAGCGCGACGCGGCCCACGAGGGCGACGTCGACGCGCTCATCCGCGACCTCGCCGACGACCACGACGCCACGCTCCTGACGAGCGACGGCGTGCAGGCCGAGGTGGCGAAGGCCAAGGGGCTCGCCGTCGAGTACGTCGAGCCGAGAGGCCGCGGCAAAGAGCATCTGGCTATCGAGGAGTTCTTCGACGACCAGACGATGAGCGTCCATCTCAAGGTCGGCACGAAGCCGAAGGCCAAACGCGGCGCGCTGGCCGAGATGCACTACGAGACCATCCGCGATGAGGTCTCGACCGAGGCGGACCTGAAAGAGTGGGCACACGACATCGAGGAGAGTGCCCGCGCCAGCCCCGAGGGCTTCGTCGAGCTGCAGGAGCCGGGCATGACCATCGTCCAGTTCCACGACTACCGGATCGCCGTCGCCCGCCCGCCCTTTGCGGACGCGCTGGAAATCACGGCAGTTCGCCCCATCGCCAAGACGGACATGGACGACTACGAGTTCGCCGACGAACTCAAATCGCGCCTGGCAGAACGCCAGCGCGGCGTCCTCATCTCCGGCGCGCCGGGTGCCGGGAAGTCCACCTTCGCGCAGGCCGTCGCGGAGTTCCTCAACGACAACGACTACGCGGTCAAGACGATGGAGAAGCCGCGCGACCTGCAGGTCGGTCCCGAGATTACTCAATATACTGCTCTCGGCGGCCAGATGGAGAAGACGGCCGACTCGCTGCTCTTGGTGCGCCCCGACTACACCATCTACGACGAGGTGCGCAAGACCAACGACTTCAGCGTCTTCGCCGACATGCGGCTCGCTGGCGTCGGCATGGTCGGTGTCGTCCACGCGACCCGCGCCATCGACGCCCTCCAGCGGCTCGTCGGCCGGGTCGAACTCGGCATGATTCCGCAGGTCGTCGACACCGTCGTCTACATCGAGGCCGGTGAGGTTCACACGGTCTACGACGTGACGACGGAGGTCAAGGTGCCCGCGGGCATGACCGCCGAGGACCTCGCCCGTCCGGTCATCCAGGTCCGGGACTTCGAGACGAAGAAGCCCGCCTACGAGATCTACACCTTCAACCGACAGGTCGTCACCGTCCCGCTCGACGACGAAGAGGGCGGCAAAGAGGAGTCCAGCGTCGGCCGCATCGCCCGCCAGGAGATCGAGCGCGAGATCCGCTCTATCGCCCGCGGGCACGTCGACGTCGAACTCCAGGGACAGAACAAGGCGGTCGTCTACGTCGAGGAGGACGACATCTCCTACGTCATCGGCAAGGGCGGCGGCCGCATCAACGACATCGAAGGTCGGCTCGGTATCGACATCGACGTCCGAACCCACGAGGAGAACCCGAAGATGGGCGACAGCGCGTCGAGCGCGTCGAGCGCGTCGAGTGCCGGAAGCTCCTCGCACAGCGGGCAGGTCAGCGAGGGCGACATCGTGACGCCCGAGATCACCTCTCGGCACGTCGTCATCCGGATGGACGAGCACGTCGGCGAGACGGTCGAGGTCCGCGCCGACGGCGAGTATCTCTTCACGGCGACGGTCGGCCGCGGCGGGGACATCCAGGTCTCCCGCGGCAGTGCCATCGCCGACGAACTCGAGGACGCCATCGACCGCAAGAAGCAGATCACCGTCGTCGCGGCGTAACCCGGTTTAACCCCTCCTTCGACGCTCAGTTCTCCGCGTTTGCGACGTCCACGAACCTGCCGTCTTCGAGCTTTGGCACCGCCGTCCGCTCGTCGAAGGCGGTGATGTAGTCCAGGAGGTCCGCCTGTCGCGTCGGGTGAGCGGTGTGGAGATAGTCGTCGCCCTTCGCCGTCGGTAGATGCTGGCGGAAGATTTCTAACTCCACCTCGGTCGGCGGATGGCCGTCGAGATGTCGGCCGACGAGTGTCGCGCCGACGTGGTCCTCGGTGGCGACGTCGCCGCTGGTGCCCGCGCTGACGACGTACGTCGGCCTGTCGTCGTCGCGGCCGCGGAGATGGGTGGCGAGCGCGCGGGCGTTCGTCGTCGACCCGATGTAGACCTCCACATCGTCGGAGTCGGCGGCGAGCAGTCGGTTGACCGCACGGCCGCCGTTGGTCGAGGTCATGTAGACCGGCCGGTCCGTGAGGTCGAGGTCCTGCACGAAGCTCGGCGAGTTGAAGAAGTCGTAGTCGCCGACGGGCTGGAAGTCCTCGGTTCGGTCGCCGCCGGCGACGACGTCGGGGTTGTCGGCTTTGTGTTCCAGCGTCTCGGGCTTCTCGCTGACGACGTGCAACGAGGCCGCGCCGTTCTCGAACAGCTCGACCACCGTCGTCGAGAAGAAGATGACGTCGACGACGACGTAGCTGCCGGGCGCAGGGTCGTCGGGGATCTCCTCACAGCGTTCGATGACTCGCGAGGCGAGCGTGTCCATCGGCGTCTCTACGTGACGAGACGGTCTTAACTGTCCCTCTCGGCAGGCCGAGAGTCTCCCACGGGAGAACGAAGCGTCACTGGTTATGTCTGCGCGGCGCGTAGGTCTATAGTCACTCGTGTGGACGGCGAGGCTGTGGTCTCCGCCATCCACACCGCGACGGAGATTCATCATGAAAGTAGTGCTCGAAGACGGGATGACGCTCGACTGTGGGAACTACAAGGCCGTCGACGCGGGCCTCGTCCTGACAGAAGACAAAAAGCGCAAACACGTCATCGGGTTCGTCCCACACGACGAGGTTCGGTTCGTCCTGCCGGACGACGTGCTGACACAGCGGGAGACGGAGAACGGGGCGAGTGAGTTCGTCTACGTCTCGGACGCGGAGCAACAGACACGCATCGAGGAACTGGAAGCGACCGTCGCCGACCTCGAAGCCCAGTTGCTGGAAACGGCCGCGGACGCCGAAGCGGGGGCGAAGGCGCGCCACCACGTCGACGAACCGGAGAACCTCGAAGTCATCGACGGCATCGGGCCGACGTACCACGGACGGCTCACCGACGCGGGCATCACGACCTTCGAGGGGCTCCGCCGGTCGAGCGTCGCCAAAGTCGTCGAGGCGACGGGCGTCTCCGAGGAGCGCGCGCAGGGGTGGATCGACGCGACGAAGATGCGCGGCGGTGAACTGGTGCCGACCGAGGAGGAAGCGGTGGATGAGGGGACGGCGACCGACGAGACAGCGGACGAGTCGGCCGACGCGACCTCGACCGCCGAAGCCGCCGAAACCGACGACGAACCGACCGAAGGCGAATCGGAGACGACCCCCGAGGAGTCGAGTGCGACGAGCTGACCGTCAGATCTCCACGTGGAGCCGCGGCGGGGCCGTCTGGAGACAGTCGACGACGGAGTCGACGACGACGTCGACCATGTCGGCACCCTCGAAGCTCGTCGCGGGGGTGACGTCGACGGCGTAGTTTCTCCCCTCCGAGATGACGACGTCGACGCCGAGTGCGCGGGCGTCGACGAGATGCAGCAGGCGGCGGAGTCTCGCGACGACCGCCGGGTCGGGCGTCACGGGACCGATGATCTCCCTCTCGCCGTGGAGTTCTGACCGCGAGAGCACGCAACTGACGTGGGTGGTGAGGCCGTCGTCGACGGCGTAGTACGTGAAGTCGAAGGGGTCGGCGGCGACCAGTTCCTGATAGACGTCGCTCTCGCCGCCGCCCGTGGGGGGAGACCCACCGTGCCAGTCGAACAGTTCCTTCGCGACGGACGGCCCGTCGGGCGGCTCGGACGAGACGGCGGGCACGTCGAAGCCGGCGGCTTCGAGCGCGGTGACGCCGACGAGGCGGGCAGCGAGGAAGTGTGCGACCGTGCCGTTCCACGTCGGCACGCCGGTGCGGTCGGCGTACCGGAGTGCGCGGAACGACGCGGGGTCGACGGCTGTGTTGAGGAGGAGAGAGAGGCCGTCGATCTCCGCGGGAAAGAGGTCGACACCCGGCTGGAAGAACTCGACGTCGTAGCCGAGTGTCTCCAGTCGGTCGGCGACCGGACCGAACGTCGGATGGTCCGCCCGACAGATGAGTCCGACCGGTCCGAACCGTGGCCCTGTCGGTGTGGCACTCGCTGTCATGGTCGGGGGCATGGTCGGAAAGAAGGGGGTTGTGGGAGTTAACTATTTTTCAGGGTTCGACCGAACGTCGCGCCAGCCACGTCACGCCGTCGGGCGAACACCGAAGCCGAAAACGGTACTTGCCGTCAGAACCCGAAGCGTCTGCCTACTCGGCGCACTGCACTTCTTCGCCGCCGTCAGCCTTTGCCTTGGGTTTGTTGAGTTGATAGAGGTTCTGTCGGGCGTCGGCGAAGTAGACGTCTTCGTCGACCATCCCGATACCTTCCAGTCGTTCGAGTGCGTACCGGACCGTTCGTGCCGAGAGCATCGACTCTTCGACGATGCCCTTCTGCGTCAGTGCCCCGTTGTATTCGAGGACTTTGAACACGAGTTTCGCACTCGGTGGAAGGTCGTCCAGGTTCTCCTCTGCAGTTCCAGCCATCACTACGATTCGAAACGCGCCAGCGGCATAAAGGTTGATGGCTTGCATCCCCGGTACCTGCCGCCACCGACGAGCACAGGAGCTCTAACCGGTAAACTAGACGCTATTCAGGCCGGGCAAACGTGCACACCTGTGAACACCCTTGGTGCCCGAGTCTTATCAGCGTAGTGGATAGCCTGACGCGCGACCGGGTCGCTCTCGACGGAGGGAACCGTTCGTGCGGCGCAAGCGAACACCTTTTCATTCTCGCTATCGGACTGTGGGGCATGGCTACGGAAACGACAACCGGCTTCTCCGACCACATGCGGGGCGTGACGGTCACGACGCTCGCCTGTCTCGCAGGCGTCATCGCGGCCCTCGCCTCCGCCTACGTCGTCGGGACGACGCCCGAGGCCGCGAGCGAGACGCTCTCGCTCGCCTTCCTCGGGGTATCGATCCTGGCACAGCTCCCGCTCTTGCGGGTCGTCGGTATCGACGTCGAAGACTTCGGCGCGAAGGACTACCTCTACGTCGCCTTCATGACCTTCACGTTCTGGTTCATCTCCTACGGCATCATGCTGACCGCAGGGGTCACGTTCTAACGATGGCCGACGACAGCATCGCCGTCGTCGACCTCGACCGGTGTTCCCCCGACCGCTGTAACTACGAGTGTTCGAACTTCTGCCCCCCGAACCGGACGGGCAAGGAGTGCATCACCGTCCGCGGCGAGGACACCGAAGAGGGCGACCCGGACCAAGTGCGGATCTCCGAGGAGATCTGTCTCGGCGAGACCTGCGGTATCTGCGTCGAGAAATGTCCCTTCGACGCCATCGAGATCATCAACCTCCCCTCCGAGCTGACCGAGGACCCCGTCCACCGCTACGGCGAGAACGCCTTCTCGCTCTACGGACTTCCCGTCCCTGAACCCGGCAAGGTGACCGGCATCCTCGGCCCGAACGGCATCGGGAAGTCGACGGCCGTCCGCGCGCTCGCAGAGGAGATCGTCCCCAACCTCGGCGACTACTCACAGGAGCCGAACTGGGACGCCGTCCTCGACCGGTATCGGGGCACGGAACTCCAGAACTACATCAAGCGGCTGACGGAGGGCGACATGGCGGTGGCGAAGAAGCCGCAGTACGTCGACCAGATTCCGAAGCAGTTCGACGGCAAGACGCGCGACCTGCTCGAACGCACCGACGAGCGCGGCGAACTCGACTATCTCGTCGACGAACTCTCCATCCGCCCGGTGATGGACCAGGACATCGACTCCATCTCCGGCGGGGAACTCCAGCGCGTCGCACTCGCGGCCACGCTCGCCCGCGACGCCGACTTCTACTTCCTCGACGAGATCACGCCCTACCTCGACATCGGCCAGCGCGTCAAGGCCGCACGCCTGATTCAGGAACTCGCCGAGGACGACGAGGCCGACCGCTCGATGCTCGTCGTCGAGCACGACCTGGCCATCCTCGACCTGCTCGCCGATTCGCTCCACGTCGCCTACGGTGAGCCGGGGGCGTTCGGTGTCGTCACGGACCCCAAGTCGGTCCGCAACGGCATCAACGAGTATCTCAAGGGCTATCTGACGAACGAGAACATGCGGATTCGCCCGAACGCCATCACGTTCGAGGAACACGCGCCCCGGGAGACGACGGCGCGCGACGTACTCGTCGAATATCCCGACCTGAAGCAGTCCTACGGCGAGGGCGAGTTCTCCCTCGAAGTCGAGGGCGGTACCATCCGCCAGAGCGAAGTGCTCGGCATCGTCGGCCCGAACGGCATCGGGAAGTCGACGCTCGCACAGATGTTCACCGGCTCGGTGGCACCCGACGAGGGCGACCTCGACTTCCGGCTGGACATCTCCTACAAGCCGCAGTATATCGAGATCGACCAGCCGATGCGCGTCGACACGTTCCTCTCCTCCATTACCGACGACTTCGGCTCCTCGTACTGGAACACCGAAGTCGCCCAGCCGCTCCAGCTCAACCGCATCATGGAGCAGCAGCTGACGGACCTCTCCGGCGGGGAACGCCAGCGCGTCGCCATCGCGGCCTGTCTCTCGAAGGACGCCGACCTCTACCTGCTCGACGAGCCGTCGGCCCACCTCGACGTCGAACAGCGGGTGCAGGCGACGACCGCCATCCGCCGCTACGCCGAGAACCACGACGCGACGGTCATGGTCATCGACCACGACATCTACATGATCGACCTGCTCGCCGACCGGCTGATGGTCTTCGACGGCGAACCCGCCGAACACGGCCACGCCTCCCAGCCCCAGGAGATGCGCGCGGGTATGAACGACTTCCTCGCGGACCTCGACATCACCTTCCGCCGCGACGAGCGGACGGGACGCCCGCGCATCAACAAGCCCGACTCGCAGCTTGACCGCCAGCAGAAGAAACAGGGCGAGTACTACTACGCGCCCTGAACTTTCGTCGGTCGCTTCTACTTTCTCGACTTCACGCGAATTCTGAGGGCGTTCTTTGACTCCTCGAACGCCCCTGCCTTTCACTCTCACTCTGTGGATTGATCAGTCAGTCGTGGCGCGTGGCTTCGCGGCGACGGCCGCGAGACACGCACGCGAGGGATGAGCGAACGAGCGGATGCGAGTGAGCGAATCGGCTGGGGAGGACGTGGCTACTGTTCGGGCGGGACTTTCGAGGAGTTCTCTGCCTAACCACCTCGAACTTCCATGTCAACACAACGGTTAGTAGAGACCCGCTTGAAAACTGATTATGGATGACAGCACTGGGAAACTCTTGATTGGCCTGAGTATGCTGATCCTTGCTAGCTTTCATCTGTATGAGTACACGACTGGGAACTCTACTCCACTCAGTCTCTGGCTTGCCGGCGTCGCACTGCTGGTGATGTTCAGTGCCGTCTACTCTGGACTGAAAACGAGAGCGAACCGGGATTCTGGGTAAAGCAGCCCCGCAGGAAGAAACGGAACAGACGCGCCCCTGATTCAGCACGACCATCGAACGTTACTAAACAGTGTCAGGAGAGTTGTGCACCAGACAGCGGGTATAGTCACCGCTGACGAACAGTTATTTCACCCTACTATTCACATAACCTAACACAGTCACGGTTTCATAGATCCCATGTCAAGGAAATCAGTCAGTACCTCCTCCAGTTCACGATGGTGGTATGGCGTCGCGTTCTTTATCGCAATTTTAGGAGTCGTGTGGGCGTCGTACGGTATTCTTCACTTAGTTAGCGAACCACAGGCCGGCTCGCCCCCAAGCCTGGTGCCCTCCAGTCCAGAGACTGGCCTGGTATTCCTGTTCTCCACACTCACGGTAGCAGCGACAGTCCTACTTGGAAGCCTTCTCGCGCCACTGTACTCGCTGTGCCTCTATCTCGATGTGAGAGCAATCCGTCAGAGCGACACCGAGTGGATACCGAACCGAATGCTGTGGGGTGCCGTTGCCATACTGCACTTGGGTTCGTTTGTCTTTTCGGCCGTGCAACTACTCACGATCCCGGCAGGTGTAGTGTATCTGTACAGACGCCGCGAGGAAATCGGGCTAAGATAGCCATCCGAGCTCACCCTTGGCATGACCAACCCGCGTCCCGAGTTCAGCACGTCGCCGACGAATTCTCTGTCTTCTCTCAGTTCACGTGGCCCACTCCCCGCAGAACCGACATCGTTCGTCTCCCACAGCACAAAACCCCATACTCCCGCTCGACGTCTCTCTAGGAATGGCCACAGACTCCACAGACAGAGACAACCACCTCGGCATGATCGTCGACATCGCGCTCGACGACGTGACTCTCGAAGGCGCGCTCTCGGTCCCAGAAGGCGCGCCAGGCATCGTCGTCTTCAGCCACGGCAGCGGCAGCAGCCGCCACAGCCCGCGCAACAACTTCGTCGCGGAGGTCGCGCGCCGCCACGGCCTCGGGACGCTCCTGTTCGACCTGCTGACCGAAGAAGAGGACGAGAATTACGAGACGCGCTTCGACATCGACCTCCTGACCCAGCGGCTCGTCGACGTGACCGCGTGGGTCGCTGAGGGCGACGAGACGGCGGACCTGACGGTCGGGTACTTCGGCTCCTCGACCGGCGCGGCGTCGGCGTTGCGGGCGGCCGCCGCCCTGGGCGACCAAGTCGGGGCCATCGTCTCCCGCGGCGGCCGCGTCGACCTCGCGAGCGAGCAGCTGCCGGACGTGACCGCACCGACGCTCTTCCTGGTGGGTGAGCGCGACGAGCAGGTGCTCGCGCTCAACGAGGCAGCCTTCACGAAACTCACCTGTACGAAAGAACTGGAGGTCGTCCCGGGTGCGGGCCATCTGTTCGAGGAGCGCGGGACGCTCGAAGCCGTCGCCGAGCACGCAGCCGAGTGGTTCGCAGAACATCTCGACTGAGCACTCGGTGGCCGACGAGTGAACGACCGTCAGCGGACGACCGTCACCGGAACCGAGGAGTGCTCGACGAGACCCTTCGCGACGCTGCCGAGCAGGCCTTCGTAGCGTTTCGAGTAGCCGCGGTGGCCGACGAAGACGCCGTCGAAGTCGCTCGCGTCGATGAAGTCCGGAAGGACGGCGAGCGGGTCGCCGTAGAGCAGTTCGCGCTTGACGGCGACGCCCGCGGCGGCCACCCGGTCTGCCGCCTCGTCGAGGACTCGCTGGCCGCGGTCTTCGGCGTCGGCGACCGCCTCGACGACGAGTGCGCGGTCGACGTCGCTCAGGCTCGTGATGGGGCCGTCGCCGCCCTCGGAGTAGACGTCCGGCTCGACGGCATGGACCACGCTCAGCGTGGCTCCCAGCCCGTCAGCGATGTCGATGGCGTAGTCGAGCGCGCGGTCGCTCTCTTCGGAACCGTCGGTTGCGACGAGGAACTTCACAGTGAATCACCACCTACCGTACGCTCGCCGGAGCGATAGCTGTTCGTGCGGGTCGCAGGCGAAAAACAAGGGGTCGGCCGACGCTCAGTAGCCCCGGAGACGCGTCCGCGTGTCCTCGTCCGGGTGCTTCTTGGTCTGGGCGTGGGTCTTCTGTTCGATGATCTGTCGCTCGACGACGTCGCGCGCCTCGTGGAGCGCGTGTTTCGCGCCGTAGCCCTCGCCGGAGCCGGTGACGAAGCCCCTGTCGGTGAACAGCCGGACGCGCGCCAGGACGAGCGGCGTCCCGCGGAGCGTCTCGTCGTGTTCGTGCAGGTGGATGGTCGCATCGAGCAGCGTTATCTCGCTGTCCTTTGCGACCAACTCTTCGACCATCGCGGCGACCCTGTCGTACGACATATCTTCGAGGAGACCGATGCCGATGACCTGCACCCCGCGGTGGCCCTTGGGCGTCCACGTCAGCGAGCGCAGCACGTCGGTCTTGGTGACGATGCCCGCCGGGTCGTCCTCCTCGACGACGACGAGCGACGAGCAGCCGCGGTCGAACATCGTCTCGACCGCCGTCTCGAGCGTCGCGTCGGTCGTCGTCGTGTCGACGGGGGAGTTCATCAGGTCACGGACGGGTAGGTCGAGCATCCGGTCGGTGTCGCCTTCGCGGGCACCGAAACCGCCCTGTCGCGCCCCGCCGGGACCGAGACTCGACTCGCCGCCCGTACTCTTCGAGACGTCGCGCGTCGTGAAGCTCACGACGTCCGAGGCACTGACGATACCGACGAGGTCGTCGCCGTCGACGACGGGCAGATGGGTGATGCGCCGCTCGCGGAACCGGTTGAGCGCGGTCCCCAGCGTGTCGTTCGGGGTGACCGTCTGCAGGTCGGCCGTGTAGACGTCTTCGACGTCGAGAGCCGACAGCGACTCCTGTACTTCGGCGAGCAGGTCGTCGGCATCGACGACGCCGACGAGGTCGCCCCCTGCGAGGACGGGGAGGACCATCGAGCGGGACTCGACCATGAGCCGAGCGGCCTCCCGAACGTCGGTGGTCTCGCTGACGGTCGGCACGTGGTAGACCAGCGAGCCGACTTTCCCCGCCGGTTTGTGGTGCGAGGTGAGCAGCTGTTGGCGGGTGACGACGCCCTCGTAGTCCGTCGCGTTGGTGACGACGACGGCCTTGAGCGTCTGGTCCTCGAACGCACCCGTCAACTTCGAGACTGGGGCGTCTGCGTCGAGGGTACTGAACTCGTGAGAAATGATTTGTGAGATGTTCATACGAGACCTCCATGTGTGTGTATGGTTCCCACACTCTTTAAGGGGTGGGACAGATGTACGACACATAGAACCAGCGAGCAGTTTAAGTAGAGAGACCGAGCGACGGCGGAGGGATTACCGGTAGAGCCGACTACACGTGCCGCAGAGGTTCTCCTCTTTGACGTCGACCTCGCGGACCGTCGGCGAGAAGCTCATCACGCATTTGGAGTTGTCGCAGTGTTCGAGGCCGAAGGTGTGGCCGATCTCGTGGACGACCTCTTTGCGGACGCGGTCGGCGAAGACCTCCGACTGGGGCTTGGAGGAGATGCCGCCGTCGGAGGAGGTCTGGAGCCGGTAGGTGGAGATGACGGAGCCGTTGCCGTTGAGGTAGGCGAGCCCGAAGACGTAGTTGCGGCGGCGGTAGAAGAGGTCCTGCGGCGTGATGCCGATGTTCTTGTCGCCGCTCCCGACGCGGCTGGCCAGCTCGATGAACTCCTCGGCCCGGTACTGGTTCCGACTCCGGTCGTACGCGCCCTGGGGGATGCTCTGTTGGTCGTGGACGCTCACGTCGAGGTCGTAGACAGAGCGGAGGGCTGCCGAGGCCTCCCGCTTGACCTGCGCGGGGACGTCCCCGATGGGCACGATGTCGACAAGCATGGAAGGGGTTATGCGACGGCCTGTCATAAATATCCCGACGTGAATACTGCACTGCGCGACGCGCTCACGGCCCGACTCGCCCGCTACGACTCGCTGGTGGAAGTCGGCGTCGGCCGCCGTCCCGACGTCGCCGCCGCCCTCGCCGCCGACGGGGCGTCGGTCACCGTGACCGACGTCGTCGACGTGACCGCCCTCGACGGTGTCGAGGTTCCGGAGGGCGTCCGGTTCGTCCGCGACGACGTCGTCGCCGCGAGCGACGCCACTGACCCCGGCCCGCTCTACGCCGTCGACGCCATCTACGCGTTGAACCTCCCGGCCGAACTCCACCGCCCCGTCCGCGACGTCGCCCGCGCGACCGGCGCGGACTTCCTCTTTACCACCCTCGGCTACGAGGAACCCGACGTGGCCGTCCGCCGCGAGACCGTCGGCGACGTCGAAATCGGGCGCGAGACGGTCTACGTTGCCGTCTAAGCCGGACGAAGAGGCCGGGACAGAAGCACTTTAGCGCGTGACGGCCGGACGACCGGTATGAACGCGGACGCAGTCGTCCTCGACATCGACGGGGTACTCGTCGACGTCGCCGACTCTTACCGACGAGCCATCGTCGAGTCGGTCGACAGAGTGTATGGCAAGACCATCGACTTCGAGGACATCCAGCTCTTCAAGGACGCGGGCGGCTTCAACAACGACTGGGAACTCACCTACGCGGCGGCACTCTACGTCCTCGGCCGCAGCGAGGGACTCGACCTCCGTCTCGCCGAGTTCACCGACGAGATCGCCGAGCGCGGCGGCGGTCTCGACGCCGCCCGTGCGACGGTCGCCGAACTCCCCAGCATCTCGCAGGCGCGAGTCCGAAACAAGTGGGACAAAGAACGCCTCCGCGACGTCTTCCAGACGCTCTATCTCGGCAGTGACCTCTACCGGGACCTCGAAGGCGGCGAGCCGCCGTTCGACGCGCCGGGCTACATCCACGACGAACCCGTCATCGTCACCGAGGAGACCATCGACGACCTCACGACACGCTTCGACGTCGGCGTCGTCACCGGCCGCCCCGCCGCCGAGGCCGACATCGCCCTCGACCGAGTGGGACTGGACGTCCCCGACGAGCACCGCTTCACGATGGACGACTGGGAGCGGGGCAAACCCCACCCCTACGCGCTGACGACGCTGGCCGAGCGGTTCGACGCCGACGCAGTGACGTTCACCGGCGACACGCTCGACGACGTCGAGACCGCGGTCAACGCCGCCGAGGCCGACCCCGAGCGCGACTACTACGGCATCGGCGTCTTGACGGGCGGCCTGACGGGCGAGGCGGGCCGCGCGAAGTACGAGGCCGCCGGTGCGGCCGCCGTCCTCGACAGCGTCAACGACCTTCCCGCCCTCCTCGAATGAGTCAGTACGGCCGGTTTCTCGTGACGATGCTCGCGCTCGACGCGCTCGGTTACGCCGTCGTGGCTCTCGTGACGCCCGCGAACTCGCTGACGCAGCTGGCCGCGCTCGTCCCGGTGCTGTTGGTCGCGCCCTTCGTCTCGCGACGCATCGTCTACGGCGAGTGGGTCACGCGCGGTGACAGCGAGGGCGACGCGGACGACGACGGCGACGAGTCCTGACCCGTCGACGACGCTCCCCGGGTCACTCCGACTCCGCAAGCGACAGCAGCCGCCCCCGGCCGCCGGGGTCGTAGACGGCCACCTCGACGCCAGCCTCGCGAGCGCGCGCTCGGAGTTCCCGAGCCAACCCGACCGTCTCGTCGCGTTCTTCGGCCGAGCGAAACCGGAGCCGGATCTCCTCCTCGCGGCCGTCGACGCGGAGCGAGAGCGTGAAGCCCGTCGGGCGGACGACGGGTGCCAGTGCCCGCAGGTCGGCGTAGCGGACGCGCAGCGTCTCGGGGTCGTGGGTCGCCTCGGTGCGGGAGACGGCGTGTGGCGAGTAGAGGCCGAGCGACTCGGGCAGGCCGGCGAGCAGGCCGTCGACCGCGTCGCCGACGAGGCGGGTGAACCGGCCGTGGCGCGAGGGGGTGAGCAGGAGCGCGTCGTCGGTGAGGAAGGCGCGGCCGGGGCGGGCCGACTCACCGGGCGACGGGCGGAGGAGCACGTCGTAGCTGGGACCGTCCATAGTGGAGGCTGCCCCGCGACTGCCATAGCTATTGGGCCGTCGACACCGGCCGCCTTCTCCGGTCGCGCAAGGCTTACCTCTCGGCACTCCACACTCAGGAGTATGCGAATCGCACTACTCGGCGGCACCGGCGACATCGGCGAGGGCTTGGCCCTCCGCTGGGCGTATCACACGAACCACGAGGTCATCATCGGCTCCCGTGAACCCGAGAAGGCTCGGGCGAAGGCCGAGGAGTACGAGACCGAACTCGACAGCCGCGGCGTCGAGCGGAAGGTCACGGGCTTCAAAAACGAGATGGCCGCCGACCGCGCGGACATCGTCGTGCTCGCGGTCCCGCCGTACCACGTCGCCGACACGGTCGAGACCATCGCCGACAAACTCGACGAGGGCGACGTGCTCGTCAGTCCCGCGGTGGGTATCAAACGCGACGACGACGGCTTCCACTACCACCGTCCCGGCGCGGGCAGCGTGACGGAGATCGTCGCCGACGCGGCCCCCGAGGGCGTCTCTGTCGTCGGCGCGTTCCACAACCTCGCGGCGGCTCGACTGGCCGACCTCGACGCCGAGTTGGGTATCGACACCCTGCTCGTTGCCGACGACGAGGACGCCAAGGAGACGGTGCGGATGCTCGCCGAGGGTATCGAAGGCCTGCGCGCGCTCGACGCCGGCGGCATCGCCAACGCACCCGAAATCGAGGCGGTGACGCCGCTTCTCATCAACGTCGCGACGAACAACGAGGGGCTGCACGACCTCGGCGTCCGGTTCCAGTAGCCAGCTACGCTTCCGACGCCGACCGGTCCCGTATCCGCGTATAGACCGCGTAGCCGACGCCGCAGACACCGAGGACGACGAATCCGTATCCGGTGAGCAGCGGCATCGCCGGCCCGGCGAGGTTGTGTAGTCCCCACACCGCGACGAGCAGCCCGAGACTGAGACCGAACAGCCACGTCTCACGGAGTCGGCGGTGGGCGGAGACGACGAGAACCACGACCGTGAGGGCGGCGAGGACGTACGTCACCGGCTGACTGAACTCGGCGGCGAACTGCGCCGGATGCGTCGCGTACCAGAGGGCCACGAGGCTCAGAAAGACGGCCCCAAACGCGAGGCGTCGTCTGTCGAACCCCTGGCCGGTCTCAGTATCGGAGGGCATGACATAGCGTCGATTCGCGACCATCATAACCGTAGCCACGGTCACGGCCGACCAGTCCGCTCACGGCAGCCTCTCGCGACGACTCACACTCGGACGTGTGGCCCGTCTTCGGCCGAGCGGTGCTCGACACATCTATCTCTCGCCCGCGAAACGTCCGGATATGGTCAGTCGACGTCCGACGCCCCGGCGTCTCGCCCTCCTCCTCGGTCTCGTCACGTTTCTCGCGTGGACCGTCGAGCGGTTCCTGTGGGAACTCGCCGACGTCCGCGTGGTCCTCGGCGTCGCTGTCGAGTCCGCGAGCCGCGTCGTCCTCGCCGCCGTCGCCGTCGCGACGCTCGGTCTCGTCGGGTGGTACGCGTTCGTCGGCCGCGGTCTGCGACCGGCCGCGACGGCTCTCGTCGGGCCGCTCGCTGGCGTCGGCGCGTTTCTCGTGCTCGCCACGGCCGTCCTCGGGCCGAGTTCGGACTCGCCGACGTGGCTCGTCTACCTCGCGCTGTGCGCGGGTGGAGCCGTCGCTGGCAGCGTCGCCTACGGACTCGGCGTCGTCGTCAGACGGCTCAAAACGAGGACCGAATCGGCGTGAATACTCGCTCGCTCTACGCGCCGGCCTGCTTGAGGGCGCTTTCGATGTCCTCGCGCTGGGTGACACCGACGAAGCGGTCGACGACGCCGTCGTCGTTCTCGACGATGAGCGTCGGCAGCGAGCGGACCTGATACTGGTTGGCGATCTCCTGTTCGTCGTCGACGTCGACCTTTTCGAAGGAGACGTCGGGGTAGTCGGCCTCCAGCTCTTCGAGGATGGGGTCCTGGGTCTTACACGGGCCACACCAGTCGGCGTAGAAGTCTTTGAGTCGGACAGTCATTGTTCCCTTCTCCGGGTAGCCTACGAGTTCCTAAAAGGGTTTCCAAGGTGGATGTCTCCGCCGCCGGACCGTCGGGTTCGGGCGAGTGACTCGCCACCTGACGGTCTGGGGAGTCGAAACGTTTACACCCCCAAAGAGCGGTGGTATGCAGTATGAGCAGTGGACAGAACAGCGGCGGCCTGATGTCGAGTGCAGGGCTCGTCCGCTACTTCGACGCGGAGGACCGCAACGCGATCCGGCTCGACCCCAAGACCATCGTCGCGTTCGGTGTCCTCTTCGGTGTCGGCGTACAGCTCCTGAACATCCTCGCACTGTAAGGTCGTCCGTTTCTCTCGATTCTCTCACCCGTCCAGTGCCGACAGCGTGTCGACGCTCCGACCACGTTCGGGTCGCGCCCTTTTTACCCTCCTAACCCCGAGCACGGACTATGCTACGTGCAGGCGTCATCGCCGTCCAGGGTGACGTGAGCGAACACGCCGCGGCCGTCGAGCGCGCGGCCCGCCTCCACGGCGAGGAGGCCGAGGTCGTCGAGATCCGCCAGTCCGGGCTCGTCCCCGACTGCGACGTCCTGCTCCTTCCGGGCGGGGAGTCGACGACCATCTCGCGGCTCCTCCGCAGCGAGGGCATCGCCGCGGAGATCAAAGCACACGTCGCCGCAGGCAAGCCCGTGCTTGCGACGTGTGCCGGGCTCATCGTCGCCTCGACGGACGCGAAGGACGACCGCGTCGAGACGCTCGACCTCGTCGACGTCACCGTCGACCGCAACGCCTTCGGCCGCCAGAAGGACAGCTTCGAGGCCCCGCTCGACGTCGACGGGCTGGACGAGCCGTTCCCCGCGGTCTTCATCCGTGCACCCCTCATCGACGACGCGGGCGACGTCGAGGTGCTCGCGCGGTGGGACGACGACCCGGTCGCCGTCCGCGACGGTCCCGTCGTCGGCACGTCGTTCCACCCCGAACTCACCGACGACGTCCGGCTCCACCGACTGGCGTTCTTCGAGGGCGTCGAGGGCAACAGTAAACTGTCGGCCGAGGAATCGCCCGTCGACGCTGAGTGAGCAGACACGGCGAAGGGACAGCTTTTCGACCCGTCGCATCCGAGCACGTCTATGGCCGACGACGACATCCTCGACGAGCTGTTCTCTCTCATCGAGGAGCGCAAGGAGGAACTGCCGGAGGGGTCCTACACGACGTCGCTTTTCACCCACGAGAAGGGCGAGAACGCCGTCTTGGAGAAGCTCGGCGAGGAGACGACCGAACTCATCCTGGCGGCGAAAGACGACGACGAGGCAGAGCTGAAGGCGGAGGGTGCCGACCTCGTCTACCACTTCCTCGTCCTCCTGTCGATGAAGGACGTGACGCTCGACGAGTTGCGCGAGGAACTCGACGAGCGGTTCGGTCACTGAGAGACGTCTCGCAAGCATTATACAAGCGGGTCGGTAACTGCACTCCATGCCCAGTTTCGACGCCGCCGTGGAGCGGACCCTGGAGAAACAGATCTGCATGCGCTGTAACGCACGAAACCCGAAGAAGGCCAAGCAGTGCCGCAAATGTGGCTACAAACACCTTCGCCCGAAGTCGAAGGAACGCCGCGCCGCGTAAGCGCGCTCTCCTTCTCCGCGCGCTCTGCGCGGAACACTACTCTCAGAACACCGACGAGCATCGGCTGTCTCGGCTCTCTCAGAACACCGACGAGCATCGGCTGTCTCGGCTCTCTCAGAACACCGACGAGCATCGGCTGTCTCGGCTCTCTCAGAACACCGACGAGTGTCAGCTATCTCGCTTCGTCGAAGAGATCGAAAACATCGAGGCTCCCGACTCGGCCGTGTCGTCGTCGACTACCCGTCGGGATACTTCGGCTGGCGTTCCTCGGCGCGGAGGAGCGCGCGGCGGACGACGTCGCGGACGCTGTCGCCGTCGGGGTCGGCCGCGAAGACGTCGCCGTGGCCCGCGTACATGGTCGTGACGGAGTCGGGGAGGCGGTCGAGAAGCTGTGAGATGCTCTGGATGAGTCGCTCACGGGACTGGCCGGGCAGGTCAGTCCGGCCGAAGCTGCCGTTGTCGAACGCGCCGTCGTTGTGGACGACGACGTCGCCGCTGAACAGTGCCGTCTCGCCGACGAGCGAGATGTGGTCGGCGGCGTGGCCGGGCGTGTAGACGACCTCGAAAGTCTCGTCGCCCATCTCGACGGTGTCGCCGTCGTCGAGCGCGTCGGTTCGCTGGGGATGTTCGGCGTAGGCGTAGACCTCGGGACCGAACCGCTCGCAGACCGCGTCGAGTTGGTCGACGTGGTCGGAGTGTTGGTGGGTGACGACGACTGCGTCCAGTGTGTCGACGTGGTCCGCGACGACGTCGACGACGCCGGGCATCGAGCCCGCGTCGACGAGGACCGTCCGTTCGCCCGTGACGAGATACGCGTTGCAGGTGAACTGCTCGGCGTCTGCAGTCACGTTGAAGACATCCATGGGGAAGGCTTGTCACCGAAACCCAAAACTACCGGGGAAGCGGCCGATACTCCGCGAAGGGACAGGGAATGGACAGGAATCTGATACGGCACCGGATTTTTCCGTATGAAGCGGCAATCTAGACGTGCATGGGCTTTGGGAGCTACGACGAGTCCGAACAGGAGAACCAGGAGTACGATGCCGACCTCGACGAGTCAGACGGGGTCTCGTCCCGTGAAAACGACCACAAGGGGAGTATGGAGTTCGACATCGGTGCCTCGAACGACGAACTCCTCGACCGGTTGCAGGACATCAAAGAGGACGAGTAGGTGAAGCCCGGGAGCCGCGCGCTCGGCGTCGCCGCCTCGGACGGCGACGACGAAAGCACCCTCTGTGGAGCACTCGTCCGCGCGGACCGCGTCGTCGACGACTGCGTCTTCGGGCGATGCACCGTCGGCGGCACCGATGCGACTCCCGCTGTGGCTCAGCTTTTTTCGAAGCTCGGTCGCGAGGACGTCCAGTATCTCCTGCTGTCCGGCGTCGCGCCCGCGTGGTTCAATCTCTATGACCTCCAGGCGATTCACGAGACCGTCGAGCGGCCGGTCATCGCCGTCTCCTTCGAGACCAGCGAGGGGCTGGAACCGGCACTCAGCGAGCACTTTTCGGGGAACGCGCTCGACGAACGGCTCGCGACCTACCGGACCCTCCCGCCGCGGCGACGCGTCGAGGTGAACGGCGAGACGCGCTTCGTCCGCGCGGTCGGCGTCGACGACGCCGAGGCGGCCGAGATCGTCCGCGGCTTCACCCCCGAAGGCGGCCGTCCCGAGCCGTTGCGGGTCGCGCGACTGCTCGCGCGGGCGGGACGGGAGTACGGAGAGCGGGTCGAATCCATCGACGTCGCTGCCGACAGTGACAGCGACGGCGACGACGAAAGCACCCCGAATTAAGCCGACGCCGTCCCCTCCCTCGGTATGGAACAGATGGAGGGGCGTTGCGTCACCGACTGCGAACGGTGTCCCGCGCTCGTCGAGTCGCGGAGTCGAATCGTCAACGGAACCGGGCCGGCGGACGCCGACCTGCTCTTTCTCGGCGAAGGGCCCGGCGCGAACGAGGACGAACAGGGCGAGCCGTTCGTCGGCCGTTCGGGAACGGTCCTCGACGACGCGCTTCGCGACGTCGGGCTCGCGCGCGCCGACGTCCGCATCACGAACTGCGTCCGCTGTCGGCCGCCGGAGAACCGCGACCCCACCAAAGAGGAGCTCGCGAACTGCCGCGGCTATCTCGAACGCGAACTGGAACTCGTCGACCCCGAAATCATCGTCACGCTCGGGAAGGTCCCGAGCGAGCATCTGCTGGACCGCTCGGTCGCGGTGACGAAGGAGGCTGGCAGCGTCGTCGACGCGCGCATCGGCGAGTCGTCGCGGCGAGTCCTCGTGTGTGTCCATCCGGCCGCGACGCTCTACGACCGGAGCCAAAAGGAGACGTTCGAGGAGACGATTCGGAAGGCCGCCGAACTGTCGGGTGCCGGCGAGGGGTCCAGCGGCCAGTCACGGTTGGGCGATTACTGAGCCGGCGTAGCCGGTACGTCGAGAGACGGAGCGAGAGGAAGCGAGAGGAAGCGAGAGGAGAGAGGAGAGAAGTGAAAATCGGTTCTGCGTTGCGCTACCGCCAGATGGACTCGGCCATCCGCTGCGGGAAGTTCGCGATGAGGCTGAGGATGGTCTGCCCCTCGTCGTTGCCGCGGATGTACGAGCGGATCCGCTGGCTGAAGACCTCGACGGAGATGACCAACAGGAAGATGACGAGAATCGTCGCCATCATGTTGGTGTATTTGAACAGACCGCGCTGGGTCTGGAGCACCTGCCCCAGCCCGCCGCCGCCGATGAGCCCCATCGTGACCGCGATGCGGACGTTGATCTCGAGGATGTAGAAGGTCCACGCGATGAAGGGGGTGAAGACCTGGCTGAGCATCCCGAAGACGACCTTCTGGGGGCTGTTGGCACCGGTACTCTCGACGGCCTCGATGGGACCGTCCTCGACCTCTTCGAGCGCGTCGGTGAAGAGGCGACCGAGGTTGCCCATCGTGTCGGTCCCGATGGCGAGCGTCGCCGTGAACGGCGAGACGCCGCCGAGCGGGATGTAGATGAGTGCCCACACGAGTGCCGGGATGGCGCGGATGACGCTCATCGTGCCGCGGAAGATGAAGTTGAACGGATAGGGCGTCACGCGCTCGGAGCCGAGGACGCCGAGGAGGAGCGCGCCGGGGATACCGAGGACGGTCCCGGCGAAGCCCATCGCGAACGTGACGAAGACGGCCCCGAGGATGGGGTTGCCGTTCTGGAACTGCAGGAGGAGGTTCCGCTCCTGGATGAACGCCCAGTACTGGCTGACGTCGACGAAGGGAAGGAAGCCGAAGAACTCCGCTGGCGGGAAGAAGCCGCTGAGCGCGTCGGTGAACTGGGGCCAGTATCGGAGAATCTCGCCGACGGAGAAGCCGACCTCCGAGAGGGCACTCTGGAAGAAGAAGGTGAAGATGGCGAGCAGGACCAGTGAGAAGACGAGACGGACGCGTTTGTGGAACTGGATGACGGACAGTCGTTGCTTGATGCGGTCGGTGTCAGTACTCATGCGCTTGTGCGCCGCTCGTGGCGGTCGTTTCAGTGGGGGTCACTTCGCGCTCTTCGCGGATGGATTCGGTCTCGATGTCGCCGTAGATCTCGTCGATGACATCGACGGTGAAGTCCTCGCGGTAGCCGTCGAAGACGAGTTCCCCGTCTTTCATGCCGAGGAACCGCTCGCCGAACTCGCGGGCGATGTTGACCTGGTGGAGACTGGCGATGGTCGAGAGGTCGCGCTCACTGGCGGCCTGTCGGACGTAGCGCATGACCGTCTCGGCACTCGCGGGGTCGAGGCTGGCGACCGGCTCGTCGGCGAGCAGCAGGTTCGGTTTCTGCACCAGCGCGCGGGCGATGCCGACGCGCTGTTGCTGGCCACCGCTCATCTTGCCAGCACGCTGGTTGGCCTCGTCGAGGAGACCGACCGTGTCGAGCGCGCGGAGGGCTTCGTGTTTGTCGTCCTCGGCGTACAGCCCCAAGAGGCTCTTGAGGAACGAGGTGCGGCCGAGTGCACCGGTGAGCGCGTTGCCGTAGGCACTCATCTGCTCGAGGAGGTAGTGTTGCTGGAAGATCATTGCGACGTCGTTACGTGGTCCTTTGACGGGCTCGTCGTCGATGGTGATGGAGCCTGCCGACGGCTTCGTGATGCCGTTGAGACAGCGGAGGAGGGTGGATTTCCCTGCACCCGACTCCCCGAGGAGGACCACGAACTCACCGTCCGGAATGGTAAACGAAACGTCGTCCAACGCTTGGACGTCTCCGTACGATTTGCTGAGGTTCGTTACTTCTATTTTGCTCATGTGTCGTCGTTACCGGCTACCGCTGTCGCCGGATTCCTGATAATTGATTGTACAGTACACCTACGAAAAAGGTGCGATTCCTCGCGGCCGTGACAGGCTTACTGGCCCAGCGTCACGCCGAGTGCGTCCAGAACGTTCTGGACGGGCTCGTAGTCGTCGGCCGTCCCCTCGGCGACGCCCGTGAACCAGAGCTGCTGGTCGTCGCTGAGGTCCTCGTTGATGAGCTGGTCCTCGGTGACGTTGAGCAGGGCCGTCTCGACTTCGGCGTACAGCTCCTCGTCCATGTCGGCACGAGCCAGGATGGGCGCGCGCGGGATGGGGTCGGAGGTGGCGAGCAGCTGCAGCTCGGGGTCCTCGGTGCCGAGGTCGCCGTCGTTCTCCGCGGACGTCTCGAGGAACTGCTCCGGGAACTGGTCTTCCGGAACGTGCGGTGCCGTCGAGAAGGCACCCGTCCCGGCCGCCACGACCTCCGAGCGGTTGATGAGTGTCTCGCGGGCCGTCGCGTGGTCGGACCACTGGCCGGTGAAGTCCTCCGGCGTGCCGTCGGGCGCGCCGCCGGTGTCGAGACCGGCCTGGTTGAGCATGTACAGCGGGAACAGCGATCCGCTCGTCGAGAGACGGTCGGCGAAGGCGACCGTCTCGCCTTCGAGATCCGTGAGCGACTCGATGCCGCTGTCGGGCGTCGTCGTGATGAGCGAGAAGTATCGCGAGGCACCGTAGGCGATACGGATGCCGACGACCTGCGTCACGCCCTCGTTCGCACCCTGGATTGCGATTGCGGGGGCAGCGTCGGCGATGTCGGCCTGTCCGCTCTCGAGTGCCTGCAGGACTGCTGCGTAGTCGGCGGCGACGGTCGACTCGATGGTCGTGTTCGTCTCTTCTTCGAGGTAGTTGAACAGCGGCTGGTACTGCTGTTGGATGTCGACGTCGGACTCGGCCGGTGTGAGCGCGAAGGTCATCGTCTGCGGTTCGCTGCTCGAGCCGGTCGTCGTCCCCTCCGAGGAGCCGCCGCTCGAAGAGTCGGTCGTCTGAGAACCGCCGTCGTTCGAATCGCCACTGGTACAACCACTGAGACCGGTGAGACCGGCGACGCCCGCCGCGCCGGTCACCTTGAGGAAGTTTCGTCGGTTTGCCATGCGGTTGTCATTCTTCTTAGAGACTTCGTGTTTAAGACTTCCTATTCTATCTATAGAGAGGGGTATAGAAATGAACTATAGTTCTCAGAATGTGAGTTGTTTCACGAGACCGCCTCCGAATCTAGCTGTTAGTAAAGAAGTGTTCCACGAACGAGGACATATCTCGTCGCCCGAACGGAAACTGACTTGCCCCGCCCCCGAGTACCACCCCACATGAGCACGACCCACCCCCCGGAGGAGACGCTGGCCGACGTCGTCGTCGTGGACTACGGTCTCGGCAATCTCCGGAGTGCCACGCGCGGTCTGGAGCGCGCTGGCGCGAACGTGACGGTCTCGGACGATCCCGACAGCATCGACGAGGCCGACGGGATCGTCCTCCCCGGCGTCGGCGCGTTCGGCGACGGCATGGAGAACGCCGGTCCCTTCCGCGAGTCACTCACCCAGGCTGCCGCCGACGGGATGCCCGTCTTCGGTATCTGTCTCGGCATGCAGATGCTTCTCACCTCCTCGGAAGAGGCCGACCGCGCCGGCCAGGGCGACGTCGAAGGTCTCGACCTCGTCCCCGGCACGAACGTCCGGTTCAAGGAGGGCCAGAAGGTCCCCCACATGGGCTGGAACGAACTGAACGTCCAGCGCGACCACCCGCTCGTCGAGGGCATCGACGGAGAGTACGCCTACTTCGTCCACTCCTACTACGCCGTCCCCGACGACGACGAGGCCGTCCTGGCGACGACGGACTACGGCATCGACTTCCCGGCGATGCTCGCCAACGAGGCAGGCAACGTGATGGGCACGCAGTTCCACCCCGAGAAGAGCGGCGAGACCGGGCTGCGGATTCTCCGGAACTTCGTCGAATACTGCGCCGAACAGTAGTCTCGGCTGCCTCTCTCGTCGAAGACGGCGACAGCCAGCGGCTGTGGCTCGGTGCGTCGCTGCACGCGCCACCCACTCCCACAATATCCTCCTGACCCGACGCCCTTTTGCCAGTCACCGGCAAACCACCGCGTAGCATGAAAGCCGTCACCCTCGGTCCCGCTGGCACGTACTCCCATCGCGCCGCCCGCGCCGTCGCCGACGACGTGGAGTTCCGCGAGTCGGTCACCGCCATCGTCGACGCCGTCGCCGACGGCGACTACGCCCGCGGGGTCGTCCCCATCGAGAACAGCATCGAGGGCAGCGTTACCGAGACGCTCGACGCCCTCTCGAACCGGGAAGTGGCCGTCACGCAGGAGATCGTCACGCCCATCCGCCACGCGCTGCTCGCTCAGAGCGGCAACTTCGAGACCGTCGCCAGCCACTCCCAGGCACTCGCGCAGTGTCGCAGCTACCTCGAAGCCGAGTATCCCGACGTGTCGCTCGAAGCCGTCGCCAGCACGGCCCGCGGTGTCGAGCGCGCCCGCAACGACCCGACCGTCGCGGGCATCGGCCACCCCGACAACGCGGGCGACGACCTCCAAATCATCGCCGAGGACATCCAGGACCGCAAGTCGAACGCGACGCGCTTCTTCGTCGTCGCGCCCATGAGCGAACGCTCGGACGCGGGCGGCAAATCGTCGGTCGTCGTCTACCCGAACGCCAACTATCCCGGCCTCCTGCTCGAACTGCTCGAAGCCTTCGCCGAGCGCGACATCAACCTCTCGCGCATCGAGTCGCGGCCGAGCGGCGACCGCCTCGGTGACTATCTCTTCCATCTGGACTTCGAGGCCGGACTGTACGAGGACCGCGCACAGGAAGCGCTCGAAGACGTCGAAGAGATCGCTCGCAAGGGCTGGGTCCGTCGGCTCGGCTCCTACGACACCCGCCACGTGCTGTACTGAGACGGAGCCGACGGCCACCGAGTCCTGTCGACGCTCGGTCGTGTCGTTCCCGTAGCAACAACGTTGAAGGTGTAAGGGAACCGATAGTACGGTACGATGCCAGACCGCTCGAACCCGTTCAAGGATATCGAAGAGTTGTTCGACCGCATGAGCCACGGTTTCGAGCCGCGCGGGCTCGCCCTCCACGAGGTCGCCGTCGACGTGAGCGAGACGGATGACGAACTCGTCGTCACCGCGGACCTCCCCGGCTACGACAAGGAAGACATCGACGTCGCCGTCGAGGGCGACCGCCTGACGATCACCGCCGACCACGAGGAGACGACCGAAGAGGGAGACGATGTGGGCGAAGTCGACGAAGGGGACGAAGGCGATGAAGCAGACGACGACGTCCACTACCACCGCCGCGAGCGGACCCGCCGGACGGTGAGTCGGAGCCTCCACCTGCCCACCGCGGTCGACGAGACCGCTGCGAGCGCGACCTACCGGAACGGCGTCCTGACCGTCACCCTCCCCAAGCCAGCGGCTGGCGACGAAGGCTACGACATCGACGTCCAGTAACCAGCCGCTCGCCGCGAGCGACGGCCCGTCGATACCGTTCGCCCGTCCGTCTCTCACGACACTCGATTTTCTCCCGTTAATCCCACCGTGTCGAACGCTGACCAGAGCTAGAATATCTCACGGAGCGCGCGTCTCTCGTGCGATTGGCTATCTCGCGTCCAGCAACGTTTAAGCTCACAAACGGCGTACTGAGGTGCCGGAGATATACAATCATGATGCGACGTTCCAACCCCTTTGATTTCAGTGAACTCGACCGAATGTTCGAACGCATGAGCCGCCAGTTCGAAGACATGAACCGCCAACTCGGTTCCTGGGAGGGCAACGTCGGCGAGATGGTCAGCCACCGCGGCATGGCCATCGACGTCGCCGAGCACGACGACAGCCTCGTCGTCGTCGCCGACCTGCCGGGCTTCGAGAAGGACGACATCGACCTCACAGTCGCTGGCCAGACGCTCACCATCGTCGCCGAGCGCGAGATGGCCTCCGAGTCCGGTGACGAGGAGAGCGAGTACCTCCGCCGCGAGCGACGCAGCGAGTCCATCCGACGCAGCATCCGCCTCCCCGTCGACGTCGACGAAGAGGGCGCGAGCGCGAGCTACCAGAACGGTGTCCTGACCGTCAGCCTCCCCAAGTTCCAGGCCGACGACGAGGACGACTCCCACCACATCGACGTCCAGTAAGCGACCCGGTCCCCGGTAAGCAATCCAGTCTCCGGTAAGCGACCCACTCTCCAGTACCTGTCCGGTCGGCTCATCGGAGTCGAGAGACCATCCCCGCACGCCGCGGTGCACGCTCGGTTTTCTTTCGTCCCCTACCACTCCAGCGACGCTGCCGTCTCGTCGACCGTCTCCTTCCACGCCGGCGGTAGCTCCCCGCCCCGTTTCGGCGGGTCGAGCGGCAGTGTCAGTGCCGTGTAGTCGACGTGTTCGAACGCGTCGGCGACGCGCTCGCCGACGAACTCCGCGTTCTGCCGCTTCGAGGAGACACCGCCCGAGGCGAGGTCGTAGTAGGTCGTGAAGAGCTGTCGGACGTGGACGGTCTCGGCGTCGACCGTCTCGCTCGCGAGATGGCGGAACAGTTTGGCCGTGTTGTCCGCGGGGTCGGCGCGCCGCCGTGCTCGCTGCCGTACCCGCCGCTCGTAGTACCTTCGCCAGCGACGTCGACCGGGGTCGAACCCACGCGGTACTCCGTCGTCCAGTGGAAGCCCGGATGTCGCTGGGCGAGCGTCTCGCGGAGTCGACGTTGGACGCGCGTCGCGGCGGTGGCCACGAGCTGGCCGTCGGCCGGGGGCGGCCTCAAGCTTTCGCCTGGCGTGCGTCGCGTGGACACGTGACAGGGAGATCAGACAGACACGGACGTCAGGTATAGGAGTATTTTAGGGTTCGACCCGACACACACGACTATGGACTACAACCCGCAGGAACTCGAACAGCGCTGGCGAGAGCGTTGGGCCGAGACAGGTCGGTACGAGGCCGACCCGAGCGACGTCGCCGACGAGGACCCGACGTTCGTCACCGTCCCGTATCCGTATCCGAGCGGCGGGATGCATATCGGCCACGCCCGGACGTACACCGTCCCCGACGTCTACGCGCGCTACCGTCGCCAACAGGGCGACAACGTCCTCTTTCCCATCGCGTGGCACGTCACCGGCACGCCCATCATCGGTGCCGTCGAGCGGCTGAAGAAGCGCGAGCCCAAGCAGATGTCCGTCCTGCAGGACACCTACAACGTCCCCGAAGACAGCCTCTCGGACCTCGAGACCCCGATGGGCTTTGCCAACTACTTCATCGAAGAGCACTACAAGCAGGGGATGCAGTCGCTCGGCCTCTCGGTCGACTGGCGACGCGAGTTCAACACGAACGACGACCGTTACTCGCAGTTCATCACGTGGCAGTACGAGACGCTGCGCGACCACGGCCGACTGGAGAAGGGACTGCACCCCGTCAAGTTCTGTACCGACGAGGAACAGCCCGTCACGACCCACGACCTGCTGGAGGGTGAGGAAGCCGAGTTCCAGGAGTACACGCTGGTCAGATTCGGGTGGGACCACGAGGGCGAGTCAGATACCCACTCGCGTGGTTCGTCACCGCGCGAGGTGATCGTCCCGATGGCGACGCTCCGCCCCGAGACGGTCTACGGCGTCACGAACGCCTACATCGACCCCGAAGCGAGTTACGTCGTCGCCGACGTCGACGGCGAACACTGGTTCGTCTCGACCGAAGCCGCCGAAAAACTCCGCCTGCAGGCCCACGAGGTCGAGGTCCTCTCGGAGTACGAGGGGAGCGAACTCGTCGGCCAGCGCGTCACGAACCCCATCACGGGCGACGACGTGCTCGTCCTGCCCGCCGACTTCGTCGACGCCGACAACGCGACTGGCGTCGTCATGTCCGTCCCGGCACATTCGCCGGACGACTACGTCGCGCTGCAGGAGGCGAAGGCCGACACCGACTATCTCGAATCCTTTGGCATCGACCCGGCCGAGGTCGCCGACATCCAGCCGATCCCGATTCTGGACATCGAGGACGACGACGAGGACTGGGGCGAGATTCCGGCGAAGCACGCCGTCGAGTCCCGCGGCATCGAGTCGTCGGACGACCCCGCACTGGAGAAGGCCACCAAGGACCTCTACAACAAGGAGTTCCACGCCGGCCACCTCAAGGAGATGTACGGCGAGTACGCCGGTCGCGTCGTCAACGAGGTCCGCGACGAGTTCAAGCACGACTACGCCGACTCCGGCGCGTTCGACGTCATGCAGGAGTTCTCCGAGGAGGTCGTCTGTCGCTGTGGCGGTGACGTCGTCGTCGCCGAACAGGACACGTGGTTCCTGACCTACAACGACGAGGACTGGAAGCGCATGGCCCACGAGGTCGTCGAAGGGATGGACGCCATCCCGGACAACACCCGTGGCGAGTACGACCACACCATCGACTGGCTCAACGAGTGGCCCTGTATCCGCAACTACGGGCTGGGCACGCGCCTGCCGTGGGACAAAGACTTCGTCATCGAGCCGCTGTCGGACTCGACGGTCTACATGGCGTACTACACCATCGCCCACCGCCTGCAGGACGTCCCCGTCGAGGACCTCGACCGCGACTTTTTCGACGCGCTGTTCTACGGCGAAGAGGCAGTGGAGGACGCCGACGAGCGCGCGCTGGCCCTGCGCGAGGAGTGGCAGTACTGGTATCCGGTCGACTACCGGTTCTCCGGCAACGACCTCATCAGTAACCACCTGACGTTCTACCTGTTCCACCACGCCGACCTCTTCGACGAGGAGATGTGGCCCGAGGGTGTCGTCATCATGGGCATGGGCCTCTTGGAGGGCGAGAAGATGTCCTCCTCGAAGGGCCACGTCGTCCTCCCCGGCGAGGCCATCGAGAAGTACGGCGCGGACACCGTTCGGTTCTTCCTGCTGAACTCCGCGGAGCCGTGGCAGGACTACGACTGGCGCGCCGACCAGGTCGGCAGCGTCCGTAACCAGCTGGACCGCTTCTGGTCTCGTGCGCAGGACCTCATCGAGGGTGACGAGGGCGACGAAGACGACGTGACGCACATCGACCGCTGGCTGCTGTCGAAGCTCCAAGACACCGTCGCCACCGTCACCGAGGCGATGGAGAACTCCGAGACGCGGACGGCGAGTCAGGCCGCCTTCTACGGCTTTGAGGAGAGCCTGCGCTGGTACCGCCGGCGCGCCGACCTCGACCGGCCGGGCGCACAGTGGACGCTCCGTCACGTCCTCGAGACGCGCCTGCGACTGCTCGCCCCGTTCGTGCCGTTCCTGGCGAACGAACTCCACGAGCAGCTGACCGGGACGCCCGCCGAGGACGCCCCGTGGCCCGAGGTCGACCACGAGTACGAGAGTACGGTCGTCGAAGTCGAGGAACGGCAGGTCGAGCGGCTGACCGAGGACATCCACGACATCATCGACGTGACCGACACCGACCCCGAGACGGTTCGGGTCTACGTCGCCGCCGACTGGAAGAACCTCGTGTTCGACACCGTCGCCGACGTCGGCACGGACATCGGCCAGGTGATGGGGCAGGTCATGCAGCACGAGAGCCTGCGCGAGCGTGGCAACGAGGTCAACGACCTCGTGCAGGACCTCGTCGATGTCGTCCGCGGTCTCGACGACGAGACGGTCGAGGCGATGCGCGAGATGGAGGAGGCCGAGGTCTACGAGAACGCAACCGGCTTCCTCACCCGCGAGTTCGACGCGGACATCGAGGTCTACGTCGAGGGCAGCGAGGACGTCCACGACCCGGCCGACCGCGCGAGCAAGGCGACGCCGTTCCGCCCGGCAATCCACCTCGAATAGGGCGCGACACCGGCGCGCAACGTGTTTTTCGACTAACCCTTATCTATCCACCACCCCTACCGTGAGGCATGAGCAGTGAATCTGACGACTCGGAGCCGGGCGTGTTGAAATCGGCGTACCGCACGGTGACGCCGGGCTACAAGAGTCACCCGGATACCGAGATGAACGTCATCGGGCTGGCGTACTTCCTCGGTATCCTCGTGCTGCTCGTGCCCCTGCTCCCGTTCATCGTCCTCGTCTGGCTCATCAGCAAGCTCATCGAACTCGTCGCCGACCAGACGGGCAGCGGTGAGACGAAGTAGCGAACGCGAGAGCGCGCGAACGAGCGTGGACGAGCGCGACTGGTTTTTCAGAGCCGACGCTCAGAGACTGAGTGCGACAGAAGGGGATGACAGCCTGCGGCTTCCTGAAGACTGGACTTACTCGGCGAGACCGAGCAGGTCGAACGGGTAGCCGTTGTCGTTGTCGTCGGCGTGCTCGTAGACGACGTGGGCGGCGGCGACGTCCTGAATCGCCAGCCCGGTCGAGTCGAAGACGGTGATGCCGTCGTCGTCGGTGCGGCCCGCCTTGTCGCCGACGACGATCTGGCCGATCTGGCCGTAGATGTCGTCGTCAGCGAGGACGCCCGCGTTGTACGGGACGTTGATCTCGCCGGAGTGGGTCGTCTGCTCGAAGTCGTCGATGACGAGCTTCGCATCCAAGAGAACCTCGTCGGCGAGTTCGTGTTTGCCCTCGGCGTCGGCACCCATCGCGTTGATGTGGGTGTGGTCGCCGACGGCCTCGCGCGGGACGATGGGGTCTTCGACGGGCGTGACCGTCGAGAGGACGTCACAGCCGGCGGCCTCCGCGATAGAGCCGGCGCGGACGTCGAACTCGCCCTCGAAGGTGTCGATGAAGCGCGCGACGCGTTCCTCGGAGAGGTCCGAGACGACGACCTCCTCGATGTCGCGGACCTCGGAGATGGCCCGGAGCTGGGTGTACGACTGGACACCCGCGCCGATGATGCCCATCGACGTCGCGTCCTCGACCGCGAGATGGTCGGTGGCGACGGCGGCGGCCGCGCCGGTGCGGAGCATCGTCAGTTCCGTCCCGTCCATCAGGGCCAGCGGGAAGGCGTTCTCGGGGTCCGAGTAGATCATCGTCCCCATAACCGTCGGCAGGTCGAACTTCTCGCCGTTGTCGGGGTGGACGTTGACCCACTTGATGCCGGCGGCGTCCCACTCGCCGGCGTCGAGGTAGGCGGGCATCGACCGGAAGTCGCCGTTGTACTGCGGCAGGTCGATGTAGGACTTCGGCGGCATCTGTGCGTCGCCCGTCTCGTAGGCGGCGAAGGCGTCTTCGATGGCCGAGATGAGTTCGGGCATCTGGCAGTTGTCGTGGACGTCGTCGCTGTTGAGCAGCAGCGTCTGCATAGTCGCCCCTTCCCAGAGGGGCTACTTAGTTCGTTCCATTTCTACACTGTCGTCCAAGTTCAGGTATGAAAGTAGGAGTTGTGTCTAACTTTTTGGAACTGTCAGGATTGCTCACGCTCACGCCCCGTCGGCGGACGTCTCGTCTTGCTCGTCGACATCGATGGTGCGTTTTTCATCGCCGCTGGTTGTTCTGAGGTACAGCCCAAAGGTACTCGCATCCGGTGCATAGTCCGCAGGACGGAGTTCTTCTGTCCACGTCGCCTCGCTTCCTGCTTCGGTGGCAAGTTCAATCTCGTAGAAGGCGTACAGCCCAGACGTGTTGACACACCCACGAAAGACACCGTCAACGTCGCTCGTGTTTTCGACGGTCACCGTCACGTCAGCGGTGTCGGAGAGGAGGACGCGTTTCGGTGTGTCGAAGGAGACGACCTCGAAAGTCGGGTGTGTGCTGGCGACATGGTCCGTCACCTTCTCGGGGAGTGACCACTGGGCGGTGTCACCCTCGTGGTCGACCCGAAACGTGAGGTCGGATGCCGAGTCGAACTCGGTCGGAACGACGAACGCGACCCATCCCGTCGACCCATCTCGGTCCCAGTACGGACCAGTGTCGACGGCGTCGTCGGCGGACAGTTGGTCGAGTGGAGCCTCGTCGACTGTCTCGACTGCAGGAAACGAGTCGTCTCCTGCGACGAGCCGAAACGAATCCCACGGCGGCGGGTTCTCAGACTCGCCGCTAACGAACAGTTTCACGAACACCAGCCACTCATCTTCAAGTCGCTTGACGTCCGCCCAATCGACGTTCGAGATGTAGAGAAACGACGACTGCGGATGTGCCATCAGTGGGGTCACGGCTATCTCACCGACAGTCGCCTCGTTCCCGAACGACTGTGACGCTGGCGTCGGCGTTTCGGTGGACGAACCTGTCGCCGTCTCGGTGGCTGTCGGCTCGTCACCGAGACAGCCCACGAGGCCGAGCACGGAACCGAGGCTACCGAGACCGGTGAGGTAGCTACGTCTGGAGAGCATGGCCGCGGCTACTCGAGTATGTGGTATCTGTCTTCTGGTCGAAAAGAAAACGGTCTGTCGTGCGGTGCGGTGGTCGGTCGGGTTAGGGTGATGTGGGCGTTATGCCGAACTTCACATCGCGCCGCCCATACCGCCCATACCGCCCATGCCACCCATGCCGCCGGGCGCGCCGCCCTCGTCGTCACCGTCGCCCTTGGTGGAGAGGTCACCAGCGGCGATGATGTCGTCGATTTTGAGGACGAGGTTCGCGGCCTCGGTGGCAGACGAGATTGCCTGCTCCTTGGAGTGAGCCGGCTCGACGACACCTGCGTCGAACGTGTCGACGACGTCGCCCGTGAAGACGTTCAGGCCAGCGCGAACCTGGCCGTCCTCGTGGGCGGCGCGGAGGTCGACGAGCGTGTCGATGGAGTCGAGACCGGCGTTCTCGGCGAGGACGCGCGGGACGAGTTCGAGCGCGTCGGCGAAGGCCTCGACGGCGAGCTGCTCGCGGCCCGAGACGGAGTCAGCGTAGTCACGGAGACGCGAGGCGAGTTCGACTTCGATTGCACCGCCGCCGGCGACGACACGGCCGTCGGAGACGGTCGTGGCGACGACGTCCAGGGCGTCCTGGATGCCGCGCTCGAGCTCGTCGACGACGTGGTCGGTGGAGCCACGGAGGAGGATGGTGACGCCGTGGGCGTCGTCGCCCTCGACGTAGAACAGCTCGTCCTCGTCGTCACGGCTGACCGAGCCGTGGCCGAGGTCGGAGACCTCGACGCTGTCGAGGTCCGAGACGACGGAGCCGCCGACGACGTTCTTGAGGAACTTGATGTCGGACTTCTTGACGCGGCGGACGGCGAGGATGTCCTCCTTGGCGAGGTAGTGCTGGGCGAGGTCGTCGATGCCCTTCTGGCAGAAGACGACGTCAGCACCGGAGTCGACGATCTGCTGGACCTTCTGCTTCAGCTGCTTCTCTTCCTGGTCGAGGAACTGCTGGAGCTGGTCCGGGCTGTCGATGGAGACGTTCGTGTCCGTGGAGGCCTCCTCGACTTCGATTGCCTCGTTGAGCAGCAGGATGTTCGCGTCCTCTGCCTCGGTCGGCATGTTGTCGTGGACCGGGTCCTTGTCGATGACTGCACCCGTCAGGAGCTCGGACTCGGAGGCCGAGCGGCCGGTCTGGGTCTCGAGCTTGACGTTCTCGAGGTCGACGATGTGCGAGCCGTCGGCGGCCTCAACGGTGACCTGCTTCACGGCGTCGACGATGAGCTGGGCGAGGAGGTCCTTGTTGAGCTCCGTGCCCTTGCCCGTCATGGAGGTCTCGGCGACCTTCTTCAGGAGTTCCTCGTCGTCGGGTTCGACGGTCTCGGCGATGTTGCCGACTTCCTCACGAGCCTTCTCCGAGGCGAGGTGGAAGCCCTTGATGACCGCCGTCGGGTGGATGTCCTGCTCGAGGAGGTCCTCGGCGTTCTTGAGAAGCTCGCCAGCGATCGCGACGGCGGTCGTCGTGCCGTCGCCAGCCTCGTCTTCCTGCGTCTCGGCGACCTCGATAATCATCTCGGCCGTCGGGTTGTCGATGTCCATCTCTTTGAGGATGGTGACACCGTCGTTCGTGATGGTGACGTCGCCCATCGAGTCGACGAGCATCTTGTCCATCCCTTTCGGGCCGAGTGTGGAACGTACGGCCTCGGCGACGGCGCGAGCCGCGCGGATGTTGTACGACTGCGCGTCACGGTCCTTGACGCGCTGGGAATCCTCTCCGAGAATGATCATCGGCTGACCCTGTTGCATTCGCTGACTCATGTTCATCGCCAGATTGTTTGTGATTCTATATAAGGCTCACGATTCGGGACGATCCTGTGGAGACACGACGAAGAGATTTCAAGACACGAAACCGCAAGACTGGCCGGGATTTCTGCCCAAACTATGAGACTTATTACCACGTCTCGGATCGGTGTCGTCGGGACCCGATTTCGGCCATTTATATACTCTTTGGCGTGGCGAGTCGGACAGGAGACTCGTGCGGTTCGGAGCGATACGCGAGTCGGGATGATGCGAGAGTCAGAGCGATACGCGAGTCGGAACGATGCGAAGAACTGGCCCGAATGCGCGGCAGCGGACGTGGCGGCCGTGCCGCGTCGCTCGTGGCGAGTGAAAACGAAGCCGTGCGGGAAGCGCGCCGAAAAGACGTTCGGGCGGGGTCTCGACGGCTCGGCTGGCTATCGCGCGAGGTCGAGTTCGACGGCGTTGTCCGCGCGAATCCACGCGAACTCGTGTCGTGTGTCGTAGATCTCGACTGAGCCGTCGTCGCAGATGAGCGTTTCGTACCGTCCACGGTGTCTGAGGCTTTCGTCCGCCATGGTGGTCTACCCGTAGGAGAGTGAGTGGGGCACATACCCGTTTCGGATGGGGCGATTCAGTGACCCTACCGACAGACCGGGCTACTCGACCGGCTCCTTCCAGTGTACTGTCACCGTCCCGACGGCGAAGGCGTCCGTTCCCTCGGCGTTGCGCCGAAACTGAACGGTGTTCGTCCCCTCGTGGAGCGTCGCGCCCGAGAGCGTGTCGACCCAGTACTGCCAGCCCTCGTTCGGTGGGATGTCGAACCCACCTAACGGCTCGCCGTTGACGAGGATCTCGTGGCCGTACTCGGCGACGTCGAACGCCTGCAAGCCGATGTAGGCGTCGGTCGGTTCGTCGGTCGGCACGGTGAACTCGAAGGCGTCGGTCTCGTCACCGGCGTCGGTCGCCCACTCGAGGTCCAGCGAGTGTCCCTCGGGCGCGAGTTGTGCTCCAACGTAGACGGTCGCGTAGTTGGCACGGGTCTGCACGCTCACGGCTAATCAGGCAGGTGATAAAAACACGACGACAACGCCGTCAGTTGTCCAGTTCGTCGAGTTCCGACGGTTCGGCGAGAAGTTCGTCGTCGACGTCCTCGAACCGTGGCGGCTCCTGCTGGTCTTCCGCTCCCAGTTCACGTTGAGCGAGTTCGGATTCGAGCTGTGCTTCCTTGTTGAGGCCCTTCTTCTCTCGACCACTCTTCGTGTCTGGCATTGTCATGCATGGAGAGGCCACGGAGGGTGATGAACCTTTTTGAAAGGTATCTGATACGGTGACCGCGACAGGTTGACAGTTGCGTGAGAAATCGGCTGTTCGTGCCGGAAACCGCTGCGATGAGTGTCTTTCGTGCGGCCGTTTCGAGAACTGGTTAGACGCTCCGGCAGGGCAGACGGTTGTCGGCGGCGACGTAGGCTGCCGAACACAGTCGCACACGTCGGTGGCTAGCACACGAGGTGCTCGCCGTGTTGTGTGCGACAGAAAAACGGCAGGACAGGGATTTGAACTACGGTCGTTTCGCTCGCGTTGCTCGCTCCACTCCCTGATTCAAATCCCGTCGTCGTCGTTCACTCGAAATACGGTGGTCACAGCGCGATAAAACGCGCTGCTCGGCACGTAGTTTCTCGAGAAACGCCAGGACAGGGATTTGAACCCTGGATCCCAAAGGGAACACGCTTTCCAGGCGTGCGCTTTACCACTCAGCCATCCTGGCTTGCAATCCATCGTACCGCAGTGGGAAGTTTAAGTCCTTCCTTTCCGAGCGAGACGGTGTTCGGTGACGTACGACACACCGGCGACAGCGACGCCGAGGGCGGCTGCCAGCGCGAGCCGTACCAACAGCGACACCGGCAGCGGTCCGACGAGCAGGATGTAGCCCTGCGTCAGCGCGAGGAACGCCAGCGCGCCGACCGCACCCCACAGGACGCCGGACTTGGTTCGTGCCCGCACGGCCGACTACTCCAGGGAGGCGATGGCCTCGATCTCGATGCCGACGCCCTTCGGGAGGTTGGCGACCTCGAACGCGCTGCGGGCCGGTGGCTCGTCGTCGAAATACGTCGCGTAGGTCTCGTTCATCTCGTCGAAGTCCTCGATGTCGTCGAGGAGGACGGTCACCTTCAGCACGTCGCCCGCGTCGGCACCCTCCTCGGCGAGGACGGCCATGATGTTGTCCAGTGCCTGCTCGGTCTGCGTGGTCATGTCCGCGTCGGCGAGTAGTTCACCGTCGGGAGTGAGCGGAATCTGCCCGGCCGTGAAGAGGAGGCTGCCGTCTGTCGTCGCCTGACTGTACGCGCCCACCGCGGCGGGGGCGTCGTCGGTGCTGATGATTCGCTTCATACGCGAGGCGTCGGCCGGACGGGGCTTAAAAGGTCGAGTCGTGCGTCCGAATCAGGCGAGAACCTCGACGGAGTAGCCGTGTTCGCGGAGGGCGTCCAAGACTTCCTCGACGTGGTCCTCACCGCGAGTCTCCAGGTCCAACTCGACCTCCGCGGCGTTCATGGCGATGTCCCGCGAGGTGCGGTCGTGGCGGATGGCGTAGATGTTCGCCTGCTGGGCGGCGAGGACGTCGATGAGCTTCTCCAGCGCGCCCGGCCGGTCCTTGAGTACCGTCTTGACCTTGAGGTAGCGACCCGTCTCGACCAGCCCGCGCATGATGACCGTCGTCAGCGTGTTCATGTCGATGTTGCCGCCGCAGAGCGCGGGAACGACGACCTCGTCTTCCTCGTAGTCGAACTTGTCGAAGAGCAGTGCCGCGAGCGCGACGGCTCCGGCCCCCTCGACCAGCGTCTTGCTCCGTTCGAGCAGGTAGGTGAGTGCGACGGCGATCTCCTCGTCGGAGACGGTGACGACCTCGTCGACGCGCTCGCGGATGACCTCGAAGGGAGCCTCGCCGACGTTGCGGGTGGCGATCCCGTCGGCGATAGTGTCGACCTCGTCGAGCGGCGTAATCTCGCCCTTCTTCAGCGAGTCGGCGACGCTGGAGGCACCCTCGGCCTGCACGCCGATGACTCGGGCGTCGGGGACCTGCTCTTTGACCGCCGTGGCGATGCCGGAGATGAGGCCGCCGCCGCCGATGGGGACGATGACCGTGTCGAGGTCGGGGCAGTCCTCGACGATTTCCAGGCCGATGGTCCCCTGCCCGGCCATGACGTACGGGTCATCGAAGGCGTGGACGTACGTTCTCCCTTCCTCGGCCTCGATCTCGTGGGCCTTGTCCTGGGCGTCGTTGTAGTCCGCGCCGTGGAGGACGACCCGGCCGCCGTAGCGCTCGGTGGCTTTGACCTTCGTGATGGGCGCGTGTTCGGGCATGACGATGGTCGAGTCGACGCCCGCGCGGGTGGCCGCGAGCGCGACCCCCTGGGCGTGGTTCCCGGCGCTGGCGGTGACGACGCCTACCTCCTTCTCTTCCTCGGAGAGCGTCGTGATGCGGTTCATCGCCCCGCGAATCTTGAACGACCCCGTGCGCTGGAAGTTCTCCAGCTTCAGGTGGACCTCGGCACCGGTCATGTCGGTGTAGGTGTGGGAGTATTCCAGCGGTGTATGGCGGGCGACCTCGGAGACGCGGTCGCGCGCGTCGAGAACGTCGGCGAGCGAGAGCATAGCCGTCGCTACTTCGGCAACGTTGTTAACCGTTTATTCACACAGACGACTCGGCCAGCGCGGCCGCTCTCGGGCGGTTTGGGGGAAGGGGGGAATGTAAGTGCGCGTGATGCGCATTCGTCTCCTCACGCCCAGTACACATAAACGTCCGCCACGCGGAGTGAAAGTGTAATCGCTAGACGGAAGCGACCCGAAACGCGTGTCAGACGCCTGTCGGCCGTTCGTCCGCCACCCGGTTCTCGGCTCAGTCGGTCCACGAGACGGTCACCGATTCGCGGGCGACGTAGCGGCGGACCCGCTCGGCGAGCGACCCGTCGCCGGGCCACGAGATCTCCTCCTCGGCGTCGAGTTCGTCGGGGTCGCCGACGTAGACGGCGACCGTCTCGCCGACACCGTCGTCCCCGGCGGTCGCGTCGCCGTCGCCACCATCGTTTCCGTCCACCCGCCACGGCACCTCCACCCGGACGTAGAGTCCCTGCCCGACGCCCTCGTAGGTGTCGACCGCGTCGACGTCGTCCGTCCGCAGCACGCGGCCGCCGACCGACCCGCCCGGCGCGAGCGTCGGATACCGGCCGCTCACGGGATGGAGTCCGTCCAGGACCGCCGCGCCGAGATAGCTGTAGGAGTCGACGACCTGCGCGACCTGTTCGGGATTGGTGAGCGTGCCGTAGACGAAGAAATCCATATACGGTCGTCGGGCCGGACGCAGTTCAAGTTGCCTCCTAACTCAGCCGACACCGGCCAGCCCCTCGGGTTCCGGTACGGGTAAACGCGACGGCCGCGGAGGGTCCGTGTGAGCGACAGCCGACTCCTCGCCGTCTGGAAGCGCGTCTTCGGACTGGCGTGGCCGGTGATGGCCGAGCAGACCTTCCGCACGGCGATGCGGACGACCGACATCATCGTCACCGCGACCATCTCGCCCGTCGCCGTCGCGGCCATCGGTCTCGCGGACCTCTACGCGCGCTTCCCGCTGTGGATCGGTCTCGGAACCGGCGGCGGTGCCATCGCGCTCTCCAGTCAGGACACCGGCAGCGGTGCCGACGCCAACCGCGACCAAGCCATCTCGATCGCCCTCCTCCTCGGCGCGTTACTCGGGATTCCGTTCGTCGTCTTCGGCCTGCTCTTCGGTCGGCAAGCAATCGCCATCCTCGGCGCGCCCGCCGACGTCGCCGACCTCGGCGGTCTCTATCTCGCGGTCATCTTCGCGACCGCGCCCGCCCGCCACGTCGCACTCATCGCCGCCCGCTCCTTGCAGGGCACAGGCGACACCCGGACGCCGATGTACGTCAACGTCGTCGCCAACGCGCTCAACATCGGCGGCAGCGTCGTCCTCGGTCTCGGTCTCTTCGGGACCGCGGGGATGGAACTCTTCGGCGTCGGCATCACGGGTGTCGTCGGTGTCGGCATCGCCACCTCCGCTGCCAACGTCGTCACCGCCGTCGCCCTCCTCGGCGCGCTCCGGACGAACTACACCGACGCGTGGCTCGTCCGGCCCACGGACCCCATCGTCGCCAAACAGCTCGTCGTCGTCAGCGCGCCGAGCGTCGCCGAGGGGCTGGCGTCGACGCTCGCGGAGTTCCCGCTCAACAGCATCCTCCTCGGCTTCGGCACCGAGGTCAACGCCGCCTTCCAGATCGGCCGTCGGCTCTACCAGCAGGTGACGGGACCGCTCTCGCGCGGCTACAACGTCGCCGCGAGCGTCGTCGTCGGCCAGGCGCTCGGCGAGGGCGACCCGGAGAAGGCGCGCTTCGAGGGCTGGGGGACCGTCGCGCTCGGGCTGGCGACCGTCGGCGTCGTCGGCCTGCTGCTCGTCGTCGTCGCGGAGCCGTTCGTCAACCTGTTCACCACCGACTCGGAGACGGCCAGCTACGCCGTCGACTTCGCGCGGGTGTACGGCCTGACCGCCGCGTTCCTCGTCACTTTCTCCATCCTGCAGGGGGCACTCCGCGGCGCGAGCGAGACCCGGATGCCGTTCTACGCGCGGACATCGGGGCTGTTCGGCTTCATGGTCGGCTTCACCTACCTCGTCGGTGTCGTCATGGACTACGGTGTCGTCGCTGCCTACGCGGGCATCGGTCTCTCGTACGTCTGGATGGCCGCAATCGTCGCCCTGAGCTTCTGGCGCAGCGACTGGGCCAGCCGGGCGGCGTCGATGATGCAGGAACGGGGCAGCACCGTCGAGTGAGGTGGTTGCGGTCGTTGTCGACGACATACCAAGGGCTGTCGCTCACGGTGACGAGAGCCGAAAAAGCGGGAGTCTGTGGTTTTCGCGGATTACTTCGAGAGGCGTCGCACGAGGTAGCCGACGGCGATGCCACCCACCGCGGCACCCGCGGCGAACGAGCGAACCATGAGGCTCCGGCGACGCGCCTGGTACTCCTCGGGGAACGCCTGGGCGATGGAGTCGATCATCCGGTCGCCGAGCTGGTGGTACTGGTCGGTCTCGCGGGCGGCCATCGCCCCCTCGCGGAGCAACTCGCCCATACGGCGGGCGTACCGCTCGCTGTTCGGGTATCGCTCGCGGATACGGTCGGTCGGGAGGGACGTGAGGGCACTAACGTCGTCGCCACTCGGCCGTCGGATATTGTAACGCGCCATACGTTACCAAGGCTGTCCGAAGCAAAAAGCCTAGCGTCGGCTGAGAGGTCCGAAAAAGCGGAAAAACCGAAGCGAGCGGCGCGTTACCGTTCGTCGAGCGGGACGAACTCCTGTTCCGTCTCGCCGATGTAGCGGGCACGCGGCCGGATGAGGCGGTTGTCGTCGTACTGTTCGAAGACGTGTGCGATCCAGCCGCTGACGCGCGACATCGCGAAGATGGGCGTGTAGATGTCGACCGGGATACCCATCTGGTAGTAGGTCGACGCGGAGTAGAAGTCGACGTTGGGTGCCAGCCCCTTCTCCTCGCCGATGTACTCCTCGATGGCGACGCTCATGTCGTACCACTTCATGTCGCCCGCGGCCTCGCCGAGTGCTTCGGACTTCTCGCCGAGGATCTTCGCGCGGGGGTCCTTGACGTTGTAGACGCGGTGGCCGAAGCCGGGGACGCGGCGGCCCTCTTCGAGTGCCTTGACGACCCATTCGGTCGGCTCCATGTCGGCCTCGTCGACCTCCTTGAGCATCCGCATCACGTTCTGGTTCGCCCCGCCGTGGAGGCTTCCGGCGAGCGTGCCGACGGCACTCGTGACGGCACTGTGGAGGTCCGTGAGCGTCGAGGCAGTGACCATCGCGGAGAACGTCGAGGCGTTCAGCCCGTGGTCGGCGTGGAGGACGAGTGCCATGTCGAACGTCTCGGCGAGCACCTCGTCCGGCTCCTCGTCGTTGAGCATGTAGAGGAAGTTCGCGGCGTGTGTCAGGTCCTCGCGCGGCGCGACGGGGTCGTCGCCCTGACGGATCCGCTGGAACGCGGCCAGCGCGGTCGGGATCTTCGACGTGATGCGACAGGCCTTCCGGATGTTCGCCTCGTCGTCGGTCACGTTCTCGAAGCCGTCGGCGTCGGCGTCGTAGGCCGAGAAGTCCGAGACGATGGTCCGAAGCGCGGCCATCGGGTCCTCGTCCTGTTCGGCGAGTTCGCGGACAGTCTCGTGGACGCCGTCTGCGAGTTCGCGCTCGGCGGCCATCGTCTCGCGGAACGACTCCAGCTCCTCGCGCGTCGGCAGTTCACCGTGCCAGAGGAGATAGACGACTTCTTCGTAGCTCGCGTTGCGCGCGAGGTCCTCGATGGTGTAGCCTCGGTAGACGAGTTTCCCGGCGTCGCCGTCGATGAAGCTGAGTTCCGACTCAGCGACGAGCACGCCTTCCAGCCCCCGCTTCAGTTCGTCTGACATACCCCAATGGTTCCGGACCGTCTCAAAAAAGCGTTACCGTTTTCGCGTTTCGTGCCACCATGTGTCGTCTTTTGTGTCCCTCTCCGTGAGCGACAGGTACATCACGGCCCACGTCGTTTAAATTCGGCAGATGAACCGTCGGACGGCAGGGCGGTCGGCGGCGACCCCGACCGGCCTGCCAGCAGCAGTGTATCAGAACCGAGCCGGGACCGCGTCGTCGCCGAGGCGCGCCCAGTGAGGCGAGCAACCCTTTTCTCACCGGGGCGTAAACGCCGAGTCATGGACCCTCGGGACGTCGAGTACGAGCCGGTCAGTGTGAAGGCGGTGCTCGCGGAGATGAAAGACACCGCAGAGCTGCTCATCGACCTCTCGTACTCCGCCGTCCTCCACCGCAGCACCGACATCGCCGAGGAGGTGCTCGAGCTCGAAGACCGGATGGACGTCCTCCAGCTCCAGGCGCGGATGAGCCTCCTCATGGCCGCCCGCACCCCCGACGACGCCGAAGCGCTCGCGCCCGTCCTCGGCGTCGTCGGCGCGGCCGAGAAGATATCCGACGCAGCGGGCGACATCGCGAAGATCGTCCTCGAAGACATCGGCCTGCCCGACGCGATGCGCGCGGCACTGCCCGAGGCCGTCGAGACGGTCGTCCGCGGGACCGTCGCCGCCGACTCGGCCTACGCGGGCGAGACGCTCGCCGCCGTCAACATGGAGACGGAGACGGGCGTCCGCGTCATCGCCATCCGCCGGCAGGGCGACTGGATCACGAACCCCGACCACGAGACGACGCTCGAAGCCGGTGACGTGGTCCTCCTGCGCGGGCTGGAAGAGGGCATCGCGACGGTCTACGAGACCGCGACGGGCACCGCCTACGAACCCCCCGAGATATCCGAGTCGACCATCGAAGACCTCGAACGCGCGGTCGACTCCATCGTCCTGATGAAGAACATGAGCGAACTCGCGGTCGACCTCGCCTACGGGGCCGTCCTCTTCGACAGCGAGGGCGTCGCCGAGGAGGTCGCGGAACTGGAAGCCGAGGTCGACGCGCTCGAATCGCGCTTCGAGGCGTGGACGCTCCGCGCCGCGAGTCGCGTCGAGGACCCCATCTCGCTACGCGGGCTAATGCATCTCGCGGGCGCGACGGAGGTCATCAGCGACGCCGCACTCGAAATCAGTGAGGGCGTCCTCCGCGGGATGGACACCCACCCCGTCGTCGCCGCCGCCGTCGAGGAGTCCGATGAGATCATCGTCCGGCTGACCGTCGGCGCGGGAAGCCCGCTCGCGAACGCGACGCTCGGCGACAAGATGGTCCGGACGGAGACCGGGATGCGCGTCATCGCGGTCCGCCGGCCCGACGGCGGCGAGTGGGTCGTCTCACCCGGCCCGGCGACGAAGCTCACGCCGGGCGACGTCATCATCGCGAAGGGGACGCGCGCGGCCGCAGAACAGCTGAGCGAACTCGCGGGCGAACCGCAGGACTACCACGACTGAGCGATTAGACGTCTAGACTTCTTGGGCGAGCCGGTAGGCCGACACCAGCGTCAACAGTGCCGTGACGAGCATCGCGCTCGTCGTCGCCAGTACGAACGCGAGGAAGACGAACCAGCCCTGCGGCCCGAGAATCGGATACTCGCGCGTGCCGAGGACCGGCCCGAGCAGTTCGAACACCCGGATGAGATAGACCGAGACTGCCAAGAGAAGGCCGACGGCGACGCCGATCGTGGCGTTCCGCGGGACGTTCAACGCCTGGACGAGTCCGCCCGACGGCGGCCGTTCGGGGATGTCGTCGCTCACGACTGAGGGTGAGGAGCGCGACGATATAGGCGCGTCGTCTCGGAGCCGCGCGTCACGTCCGTCCGACTCGCCACCGACTCGCCACCGACTCGCCAACAACTCCCCACCCACTCGCCACCGACTCGCCAACAACTCCCCACCCACTCGCCACCGACTCGCCAACAACTCCCCACCCACTCGCCACCGACTCGCCAACAACTCCCCACCCACTCGCTCGCGGCTCCTACGACTCGTTCTCCACCGCGTCCAGCAGCGTGAACGTCCGCTCGACCAACTCCGCGGGGTCGCGAGCGACGAGTTTGACGATGCGCTCCTTGCCGACCGCGCCGCGGTCGACGACGGCGACGGGCGTCGGCTCGTCGGCGTCGCGCGTGCCGAACGCCTGTCGCGCACCCCACCCCATCGTGTTGCCCTCCTCGTCGGACTCGGGCTCTACCGAGCGGTCGTACTCCGCGACCGGCCCGTCGAGTGCCGACAGCGCGGTCTCCACGTCGTCGGCGAACCGACAGTTGACCGCGAAGCGGAGTGCCGGGTCCGACTCGCGGGCGGCCAGCAGGAAGCGCGCGACGTGGCTCGACGCGCCCAGCCGGACCCCTCGGTTCGGGTTGACCCCCGAGAGCGTCCGGGTGATGCGACCCTCGACGGCCGCGGTCTCGTCGACGGCCTCGGCAGCGGGGGTCGCGCCGACGACGTTCATTCCGACCTCGGGGACGAGTGCCGACACGTCGCGGGCGACGAACCGCTCGACCACGCTCGCGACGTCCTCGACGACGCGGTGACGGTCGGCTTCTTCGCGCAGGCCGACCAGATGGTGGACCGCGCCGGGTCCGTCGCCGACGTCGAGGTTGTAGCGGACCGCCCGCTGGAGGAAGTCGGTCCCGCGCTCGACGGCACTCACGAGGTCGTCGCCGTGGGCCAGTCGGGCCGCGATGGCACTGGAGAGCGTGCAGCCGGAGCCGTGGGTCGCGTCGGTGTCGACGCGGGAGTGTTCGAAGCGGTGGACTCCCTCGTCCGAAACCAACACGTCGACCACGCGGTCGCCGCCGAGATGGCCACCCTTCACGAGCGCGGCGTCCGCCCCCAGCTCGACGAGCCGTTCGCCGGCGGCTTCCGCGGACGCCGCGTCGGTCACGTCGAGACCGGTCAGGACGTCCGCCTCGTCGGCGTTCGGCGTCACGAGCGTCGCGGCCGCGACGAGGTCCTCGTAGGCCAACTCGGCATCCGGGGAGAGCAGGCGGTCGCCCGACGTGGCGACCATCACCGGGTCGACGACGAGCGGGGCGTCGACGGCCGCGAGTCCGTCGGCGACGGTGCGAACCACGTCGGCCGTCGCCAACATCCCGGTCTTGACCGCGGCGACGGCGAAGTCGTCGCGGACGGCGTCGAGTTGGGCTTCGATCTCCTCGGTCGGCAGGACGTGCGAGGACTCGACGCCGCGGGTGTTCTGTGCGGTGACGGCGGTCACGACGGAGGTGCCGAAGACGCCGTGGGCCTCCATCGTCTTCAGGTCCGCTTGGATGCCCGCGCCGCCGCCGGAGTCGCTGCCAGCGACGGTCAGCGCGACGGGCGGCGAGACGGGTGCAGGTCGGCGCATCAGGCCCCTCCCTCCGTAACCTCGCCCCCTGCCCCCAGCTTCTCCATGTACTCCTCGAACGTCCCCCAGAACGGGTCGACCTCGGGATGGGGGACGTCCTCGCCGTCGACGCGGAGGCCCGAGCCTTCGACGACGGTGCCGACGGCGGCCGCGGGGATTCCCTCGGCCTCGAGCGAGGCGAGGACGGCATCGACGTCGTCGGGGTCGACCGTCGCCAGGAGCGTCCCCTCGCTGATGGAGTGCCACGGGTCGATGCCGAAGAAGTCGCAGGCCTCGCGGACGCCCGGCATGACCGGCACTAGGTCGCGGTCGATGTCGATACCGACGTCGGCGGCACGGGCGAGTTCGTACAGCCCGCCGTAGACGCCGCACTCCGTCGCGTCGTGCATCGCCGTGACGTTTCCGGCGGCCGCCGCGACCAGCGCGTCCTTCACGGGACTCATGTCGTAGAAGCGGTCCTGGGCGGCCTCGACCGTCTCCGCGGCGAGGTCGCTGTCGCGGAGCAGCGGTTCGAACTGGATGCTCAGGAGACCGGTCGCCTCGATTGCGGGTCCCTTCGTGACGACGACGGTGTCGCCGACGCGCGCACCGTCCGGGCGGACGAGGTTCGCGTGGTCGCCGACGGCGACGCTCGTCGCGCCGCCGACCATCGGATAGTTACAGCCGGCATAGCGGGCGGTGTGGCCCGTGACGATGCTCACGCCCAGCCCGCGCGCTTCGGCGTCGAACGTCTCGAACAGCGTCCGACACTGCTCGTCGGTGATCTCGGGCGGGAGGTTGAAGTCGACGGCGAGATGCGTCGGCGGAAGCCCGGAGACGGCCACGTCGCTCACGAGGATGTGGAACGCGAACCACGCCGCCCGCTCGAAGCCGAGCGACGGCAGGACGAACACCGGGTCCGTCGCCATCGCGACGGCCTTCCCACCCACGTCGACGACGCCGAAGTCGACGCCGTGTTGCGGTGCGAGCCGCACGTCGTCGCGCTCCGCGCCCAGATTCGGATACACGTACTCGTCGAAGAACGCCCGGTCTATCTTGCCGAGTTCGGACATACTCGGTGGTATTCTCTGGTGGTACAAAGCTGTGTGCTTCGTCGTTCCCTCCGCCGTTCGCTCCGCCACTCCGCGCGAGCGCGCTCCCCTCGCACACCCGACCAACCCTCTTTTGTCCGGTTGGCCACTATCCGACCACGATGAGCCAGAAGTCCGCAGACCAGATCACGGTGTATTCGGACTACGTCTGTCCGTTCTGCTATCTCGGCCGCCACTCGCTGCAACAGTATCAGGAGACCCGCGAGGAGGCACTCGAGATCGACTGGCACCCGTTTGACCTCCGAAGCCAGAAGCGTAAGCCGGACGGCAGCATCGACTTCTCGGTCGACGACGGCAAGGACGAGGACTACTACGAGCAGGCCAAAGAGAACGTCCGCCGCCTGCAGGAGAAGTACGACGTCGAGATGACGCTCGACATCGCCACCGACATCGACTCGCTGCCCGCCCAGATTGCCTCCTACTACGTCAAGCAGCACTACGACACCGACACCTGGCTCGACTTCGACGTGGCCGTCTTCGAGTCACTCTGGAAGGAGGGCAAGGACATCGGTGATGAGGAGCTGCTCGTCGAACTCGCCGAAGACGCGGGCGTCGCTGGCGACGAGATCCGGTCGGCACTCGACGACGAGGCGTTGCGCGCGGAGGTCCGCGAGCAGTTCACCGAAGCACAGCAGAGCGGCGTTACCGGCGTGCCGACGTTCGCCTACGAGGGCTACGCTGCTCGCGGTGCCGTGCCACCCGAACAGCTCGAACGGCTGGTCGAGGGAACTTAGAGCGGCTGGTCACAGCGCGGACACGTCGACCGCGCCTCGGTCGCGATGGGTCTGAACCCGCAGTGGGCACATTCGTACCACGCGACCATCCCGTCGAACGCTTCCTGTTTGTCCATAACGATTTATGGTTATCGACTAAGTTAACCGTTGGCCACGGTTCTCGCTCGACGGGAACGAAGCGGCCGGAGGGACCGCTGTGGGGCCGGTGGGGCCGAATCCGAGGACTGCTCAGTTCTCGCCGACGAGCGGCTGCTCGAGCCACTCTTCGGCCCACGCCTCGATCTCCTCGAAGACGGGGGCGAGCGAGCAGCCCTTCTCGGTGAGGCTGTAGTACGTCGCGACCGGCGAGTCCTCCTCCAGCCGCCGGTTGACGAAGCCGGTCTCTTGGAGGTCTTCGAGGACGCGCGAGAGCGTCCGCGAACTCGCACCCGTCGACCGCTTGAGTTCGTTGAACCGCTTCTCGCCCTCTTGGAGGTCGTGGAGTACGATGAGTCGCCACTGCGACCCGATCTGCTGGATCGAGTCGATGACCGAGCACGGTCCCACGAGTTCCTCGTCTTCGATGTCGTTGATCGCCATCTCTATCCACCCCAACGCCCTCCGAGTATAAACCGGTTCGGAACCGAACCTGGTTCGAAATCGCGTCTCGTGTCGGATAGCTACCGGACTGAGGACGACTATATCTCTGCAGAAGACGTATGAGGGTGGTATGCAATCCGTCTCGACAACTGCCGACCCGGCCGTCAAACCCGTCTCGTCGCTCCCCGAGCGCGCGCTCGTCGGTCTCCTCGTCGCCGTCGTCGCCAACGGTCTCGTCCGGGGTATCGCCGGGACCGTCCTCGACACCGCGGGCATCGAACCGCTCGGCTGGGGAGCGATTCTCGGGGCGACCGTCGTCGCGGCAGTCGGAGCCACCGCCGTCTACGCGCTCGTCTCCCGGGTTTCCGCACGCCCCGACTACCACTTCACCGTCGTCGCCGCCGTCGTGCTCCTGCTCTCGATGGCACCCGTCTTCACCGTCGCACCCACGCTTCCGGGCGTCACGACCTCGGTGCTGGCCGTCCTCGTCGTGCTCCACGTCACGACCGCCGCCGGTCTCGTCGCCGGGTTGACCGGCGCGGTCGGCCGCTGACGGGCGTCACAGTACAGACGCCCGTCTGCAGCCGCGAACAGGCGTCACAGTTCAGACGCCCGTCTGCAGCCGCGAACAGGCGTCACAGTTCAGACGCCCATCTGCAGTCGCGAACGGGCACTACTCCTCCTCGCGCTCGGCCAGACTCCCTTTCGCTCCGGACCCCCACGCCGTCTCCTCGGCCGCGCCGCTCGTCTTGAACGTCCCCCGAGCGGTCGCCACGTCCCGGCCGTCGGCGTCGCGGACGGTCACGTCGGCCACGGCGACGCTACCGCCGTCGCGGACGACCTCGGCCTCGGCGACGAGGTCCGTCCGGGCCGGGGCGAGATAGTCGATGCGCATATCGATGGTCGGCGTCGCCGTGTAGTGCAGCGAGATGACGGCCGCGCCGCCGACGGTGTCGGCCAGCGCGTAGGCGACGCCGCCGTGGGCAATCGAACGGCCGGGGACCGACGAGTGGTGGTCGTCGAGTGAGAGCGTCCCCTTCGCGTAGCCGTCGTCGGCCTCGGTCACCTCGATGTCGAGATGCTCGGCGAAGGGCATCCGCGTCAGTAGCTCCTCCAACGTCATTGTCGGCCGTTCACCGGGGAGGGAGAAAACGGTTGTCGCAGGCCGTGTCGCGGTGGCCGCGACTCCGCGAGTGGTCGCCGACGGCGACGCTCGTCGCGCCGCCGACCGTCGGATAGCCGGACGACGGGGCAACGACGCTACGACGGCTTGCCGGGGAAGTTGACGAAGGCGTCGAGCTTGTCCTTCGCTCCCTCCAAGACAGAGGAACCGTGGAAGACGAGTACCGCGTCGAAGTCGTACTTCAGGAGGCGTTCGAGGCTCACCTCGGCCTCGTTCAGGTCTTCGGAGTAGATCGCCGGTGGAAGAATCAGATAGCCGGCGGGCAGGCCGCGCTGGTCCGACCCGCTGAGCGCGTCGCCAGCGACGACCAGGTTTCGAGACTCGTCGACGAGCGCGTAGTTGTCCGCCTCGTGGCCGGGGGTGTGGACCGCCACGAAGTCGCCAACTGCGTCGCGGTGGCCGAAGCGGACGTCGGGTTCGACGCCGCCGAGCGCGTCGTCGGGGGTCTGCTCGGGGACGAACACCTCGGGTGCGAAGCGGTCGACGACGGCGGGGAGACCGCCGGTGTGGTCGCCGTCGTGGTGGGTGATGACCACGCGCTCCGGCTCGACACCGAGGTCGTCGAGACCGTCGAACAACGCCTCTGTCGTCGATTCGAGTCCGGTGTCGACGAGCGTCGGCGTCGGGCCGTCGAACAGGTAGGCGCGGAGCCGTCGCCCCTCGCCCTCCATGACTGTGATGTCGTACACGTCCGGGAGAATCTCTTCGGGCATGGTGGGGGAGACGGCCGCGAGCGGCTTAGCTTCGGGTGTCGCAGAGAGCGAGATCAGTCGGCGATACTGCAGCCGCCGGTGTACTCGACGCCCTCGATGGAGTCGATGGCCTCGTCGCCACAGACCGGACAGTCGGGGTTCCGGCGGTAGGGCACCGTCTCGAACGTCATGTCCATCGCGTCGTAGAACAGCAGCCGCCCCTCCAGCACCTCACCGGCGTCCAAGAGGAGTTTGACCGCCTCGGTCGCCTGGATACAGCCGACGGTGCCGGGGAGGACACCTAAGACGCCCGTCGTCGCGCAGTCGGGGACCGTGCCGGGTTCGGGTGCTTCCGGGAACAGACACCTGTAGCACGGCCCGTCGGGCGTCAGGGTCGTCACCTGTCCCTCGAACTTGTAGATGGCCCCGTGGGCGACGGGGACGTCGTGGATGCGGGCGGCGTCGTTGACCATGTAGCGCGTCGGGAAGTTGTCGGAGGCGTCGACGACGACGTCGTGGTCGGCGACGAGTTCCTCCACGTTCCCTGTGTCGAGGCGCGTCTCGTGCGTCTCGATGGTGACGTCGGGGTTGAGACGTTCGACGAACTTCCGGGCGCTCTCGACCTTCGGGACGCCCACGTCGGCGTCGGCGTGGATGACCTGTCGCTGGAGGTTCGACCGCTCGACCACGTCGTCGTCGACGACACCGATGCGGCCGACGCCCGCGGCGGCGAGATACTGGATGACGGGCGCGCCCAACCCGCCCGCGCCGACGACGAGGACGCTGCCGTCGAGGAGCTTCTGCTGGCCCTCGGGACCCACCTCGTCCATGATGATGTGCCGGGAGTATCTGTCGAGTTGGGTCGCGTCGAGTGCGAGGCTCATTACCGGAGGTTTGCGATACGGCGGGATAAGGGTACGGCTCGGTGGTGTGGCCCGTACCACACCCGGCACTCGGTCTCACCGTCTCGAACCGACGAGCATTTCCACAATTGCACACAACTGCGAGTATGGTCAGGGAACTCTCGCCGTCGGAGCTACAGGAGAAACTGAACGCCGACGCCGACCTCGCCGTGCTCGACATCCGCGACCCGCAGTCTTACGCGGACGGCCACATCCCCGGCTCGGAGAACCGCCCCGCCCAGCGACTGGACGCCTCGGTCTTCGAGGAGGAGTGGCCCGACGAGGTCGTCGTCTCCTGCTACGTCGGCAAGAGTTCCAAGCGTATCGCGGGGGTGCTCGACGCGAACCTCGCTGCCGACGTGGCGAGCCTCCGCGGCGGTTTCGACGGCTGGGAGGGCGACGTCGAGCGCGCGAGTCCCGCCTCGCGGTGACGGCCGCTCCCGAGACGGCTACTGGCGGAACCGTCTGCCTGCTGGCGTAGAGCTAAACGTATTCGGAGCGTCCTGTGGTGTATCTCCCGTAACGGAGACCCGTTCTCATGAGCGACGAGGCAATCACCATCGACGTCGAAGACGAACAGACGAGCGCGCAGCAGACCGGCGGCAGCGACGGCGGGATTCTCTTCCTTCTCGCGCGGCTGGCCTTTGCGATTCCGCTTGCGGTCACGGCACTTGACCACTGGAAGGACATGGAGGGCACCATCGGCTACGCCGATGCGATGGGCGTCGACAAGGCCGATCAGGTCGTCCCCTTCGCGGTCGGGATGCTCTCGTTCGGCAGCGTCGGAATCGCGCTCTGGCGGCTCCCGACACTCGCTGCCGGTGCGGTCGCGGCGTTCCTCATCCCGGTCTCGATCAAGATGCATCCCTTCTGGGAGGTCGACGAGGAACAGAAACAGAGCGAGCGAACCAACTTCCTGAAGAACATCGCCATCTTCGGCGGCGCGATTGCCTTCCTCATCAAGGCCCAGCGCGACTGACTCGGACGCCAACCCGCCCGGGCGTCCGGGCCGTTCTCTCCACTCGACGACCGCCAAGAGCCGTGGCTCCGTGTCGACGAGTGGAGAGAACGGCGTCGTCACTCAGCGACTGAAAAAAGACAGAACGTGTGTGGTGGACGCGTTGCGTCCGCAGTTACTTGCCGCGACCCTGGCCCTTGTGGACGCCGGGGCGGACGTGTTCCGTCCCCTTGCCGCGGTTCTGGAGCCCACGGTTGTCCTTGCCAGCGTTGGTGAGACCGCGGAACGCGCGGCCCTTGTGCTTGTCCGAGCAGATCCAGTTGAGCTCGTCGTCGTTCTCGATCGCCGGATGCTCCGGGTCCACGAGAATCACTTCGAACCACTTCTGCGAACCGTCCTCACCGACCCAGTAGGAGTTGAGGACACGCAGGTTGGGGTACTTGCGGGAGACGCGCTCCTCGCCGATGCGCTGGATGCTCTTACGCCGCGAGATGCGGTTGACACCCTGACGCTTCGAGCGGCGACCCGCCTTGTGTCGCTGCTTGCGCGCGGTCCCCTTACGGACGGAGACGCGAGCCACGACGATGCCCTGCTTGGCCTTGTAGCCGAGTTCGCGGGCCTTGTCCAGACGCGTCGGGCGCTCGACGCGCTCGATCGCGCCCTCGCGACGCCATTCCTGTTTTCGCTGCCACTGGAGTTCGGCGAGCTTGCCGTCGCCGGGCTGCCTCCAGGCTTCCTTGATGTGGGAGTAGAAGCTTCGTGCCATTTGTAATCACCACGGACGCTTGCGATTCAGTTGCGAACGCAACCACATTTCGTCCCGTTCCCGTCTTGGACGGGTCACGGGTGCCCACTGGTGGTCCGTCTGCCAGCGAGTTACCTCTACTTCCATATCTCCGCCTTTAACGACTTCGGAACTCCCGTTCGTGTGTGTCGGCGTCGCATCCGCGACCACTCCCTCAGTCGACGCGCAGGACAGCCACGTCGTCGACGCGGACGCCTTTGTCTGAATTGACGTCACTCCCGGAGAACAGATCCACCGTGTCGACGGCGCGGTTAAGGGCGACAGTCGCGGATTCGTCGGCGAAATTGAGCACGACGACGACCACGGTGTCGTCCTCACCATCCGTCCGCTCGTAGGCGACGACAGCCTCGGAGTCGCCCCCGACGACGTCGCAGCCAACTCGGTCTACTTCGCGCGCGCGAAGCGCGGGGACCTCGTCGCGCAGGGCCACGAGTCGCTTGTGAAACGCCGTCAACGCGGCGTCGCCGTCGTGCCAGCGCATCGGCCCGCGCTGTTCGGGGACGCCTCGCTCCTGACCGTAGTAGACCAGCGGCGTGCCGGGAAGGGTGAACGTCGCCGCCGCCGCGGGGCGGAGCGTCCCGTCGTTGCACTCGGTCGCGTAGCGGTCCTCGTCGTGGTTCTCGACGTAGCGCATGTGGACCGCCTCGTCGGGGAACCCCATCGCCTCGGAGGCCCGCAGCGCGTCGAAGATGGCCGTCGCGGGTGCGTCGCCCGTGCCGATATCACGGAGCGCGAAGTAGAGGTCCGTGTCGTAGTGCAGGTCGAACTCGTTCTCGCGGAAGCCAACCCGTCGAGGAACCGTCTCGTCGAGTAGCAGGAACTCGGGGTCGTCGGCTTTGACGCGCTCGCGGACCTCCTTCCAGAAGCCGTGGGGGACGCCCCACGCGACGTCACACCGGAAGCCGTCGACGAGCGGTGCCCAGTGGTCGACCACGTCGAGCATCCACTGCCGGACTGCGAGCGAGTCGTAGTTCACGTTCGGAATCGACGCCCAGTTGAAGTAATGGCCGGGAGAGTCTTCGCCCGCCCAGTCGACGCCGGTGGTGTCCTGCTCGCGCGGAATCCGCTCGTAGTAGTCGGCGTACTCGGGGACGCCCGCGCGGTGCAGTTGGAACGCGGGGTGGTCCCGCGAGGTGTGGTTGACGACGAGGTCGAAGAGCACCCTGATTCCCGCCTCGTGGAGCCGGTCGACGAGCGACTCGAACTCTTCTTGGGTTCCGAGGTCGTCGGCCGTGTCGAACAGGTCGGTGATATGGTAGCCGTGACGGGTCGGACTGCCACAGACCGGCGTCAGCCACAGGGTGTCGACGCCGAGCGATTCGAGGTAAGGGACGCGCCGCTCGATTTCTTCAAATGTCGTATCGACCGTCTCGCCGGCGAACTCGCGGACGAATATCTGGTAGACGGTCGCGTCGCGGACCCACTCGGGCGCGTCGGCAGGGTGGTCGAAGCCGACCGACCCGTCGGCGGCGACCTCGATGGTCAGCGTGTCGGCGATGCTCGGCCGCTCGGCGACGGCGACGGCGTGAACACGCGAGAGCACGGGCAGGTCCTCGACGGCGACGCGGAGTTCGTCGCCGTCGACGACGACGTCGCTCTCACCGAGCGCGTCGCGGTCGTCGAGGTGGAACTCCACGTCGGGTCCGCCTCCGTCGGGTGCGGGCTGGGCGGTCGCGGTGACGACGACCTCCTCGGCCTCGCGGCAGCCGTCGAGCCGAATCCGAGGGCGGCCTGCACCGTCGACGGTGACCTCGGTCCTCGCGTACGGCTCGAAGCCGTCCTCGAAGGCGAAGATGGCGTCGTGGTCGCCGGGCGGTAGCTCGACGTCCAGCGTCCACTCGTCGCCCTCGCGGGTGACGCGGTGGCTACCCATCGTGAAGTCGTTGAACGGGCCGATGACGGAGGCGGACTCGACGCCGTCGAGGTCGCCGTCGACCTCGTCCGCGGCGACGGAGAGCTGCGCGGGCTTCCGGGTCGCGGGGAAGACGCGGACGGTCTGGCGGTGCGTCCCGTCCGGCGCGTCGAGTTCCGCGACGTAGGTGCCCGATACGTCCGGGTCGAGATGGACGACGGGGCCATCGCCGAGTTCGACCGTGGACGCCTCGGGTGCGGACGCGAGCGTCCAACGGTAGTGGGTCTCGGGGTCGGGGTCACGGGGAGCCAACTCAACCGGCTCGCCGACGGTCGTAAACCGGGGTGGTCCGGGGTGGTGCATCGTCCTATTCGAGCGTCCGCGTCGCGGATAAACCTCTTCAGAAGGGTTCTTCTGTTCGCGAGACCGGACGTCTCGCGACCGTCGTCGTTCCGGCGTCGTCTTGGTGCCGTTCCGACGTGGTTCCGGTTGTTCCAGTGTCGTCCGCGCGTCTCTCTCGACGTTCCCGCGCCGTCCCGTCGTCGCTGGCGCGCCAGTGGCCGCTCGCTGTGAAGGTTTCTTCACCCCCGGAGTAGACAGCTTTTCACCCGACCGGCTCCCTCTCTCGGACATGACCGAGGACGCCACAGACGAGGGCGAGCGGGCCGCGGACGTCGACGTCGCCCGCGCGGCGTCGGCGATGGGGTCGCTCGCGGACGAAGACCGGCTGGCGATCCTCCTCGCGCTCCGCAACTGGGAGACGCTCACGTTCGTCGAACTCCAGCGGGCCGCGGGCTTCGCCGACAGCGGCCGGTTCAACTACCATCTCGACCGGCTTCTCGGACGGTTCGTCCGGAAGGTCGAAGACGGCTACGAACTCCGCGCCGCCGGAGCGAAAGCCGTCGACATCGTCACCGACGAACGGTTCGGGGAGTCGCCACCGCCCGTCGAACGCGCCGTCGACGCCGACTGTCCGACCTGCGGGGCGACGCTCCGCGCGACCTACGCCGAGGAGAACGTCGAAGTGGGCTGCCCCGACTGCTCGACGCTCGTCCACTACGGCTACTTTCCCCCGCGTGCGCGCACGAGTCGGGACCCCGAGGAGCTGTTCGACGCCTACGCCAAGGGAGTCTGGCGGGATTTCACGCTCGCCGACGAGGGCGTCTGTCCCTACTGTAGCGGGCGGATGGAGACCCGTGTCGAACGGGGGTCGGACCACCATCTCCAGTATCCGGCCGTCAGCGACTGCCACGACTGCGGGGCCGAAGTCGCGACGGCCATCGGTCTCCGCCTGCTCGCGGACCCGGCGGTCGTCTCGTTCCTCCACGACCACAGAATCGCGGTCGACGACCGGCCGTTCTGGACCTTCGACTTCTGTCTCGACGACGGCGACGTGGCCGTCGTCTCCGAGGACCCGTTCCGGGTCGCAGTTCCCATCGAGCAGGGAGACGAGACGCTACGCGTGACCGTCGACGCCGCTGGCGACGTGGTGGAGACGGTGCGGCGGCGACGACGGTAGACGGCTGAAAAACGAGTGGCGGTCGGCGGCTTACCCTTCCATGCCGCTGAACGACAGGCCGCCCTCGATGTAGCGCTGGGCGAACAGGTAGACGAGCATGATGGGTGCCGCGAAGGTGAGCGCGAACGCGGAGAACCGCGCCCACGGGATGGAGTACTCGCTGACGAGCGAGTACAGCCCGACCGGGAGCGTGTAGTTGTCGGTCCCGAGCAGTGTCTGGGCGACGACGAACTCCGTCCACCCCGTCAGGAAGGTGAAGATGAAGACCGTCGCGAGCCCCGCCGCCGACAGCGGCAGGATGACCTCGGTGACGACACGCCACGGCGGCGCGCCGTCGACGACGGCGGCCTCCTCGTAGGAGACGGGGATACCGTCCATGTAGGTCTTGAGCAGCCACGTGTTGAACGGGACCGCGGTCGCGGCGTAGTAGACCGACAGTGCCAGCTTGCTGTCGTTGATGCCGAGCTGGACGTAGACGGTGTAGAGACCGATGAGCAGCGCGATGCCCAGTCCGCCGCCGACCTGCGTCAACAGGACGTAGACGAACAGGATCTTCCGGCGGAAGATGAACTCACGGCGCGACAGCGCGTACGACGCCGGAATGATGAGTGCCATCGCGATGATGACCGTCGGAATCGCCACCGTCAGGCTGTTGGCGAAGAACGCCTTGAACCCCGAAGGGTTCTCGACGGGCCCGACCGCGAAGCCGGGGAACAGCTCGAACGAGCCGAGCGCGAGCCGCCCGACCGTCCCCTGTTGGATCGCGCTCACGTCCAGGAACGCCAGCTGTGGCGTGCTGAACACGACCGCGAGATCCGTCAGCGGGACGTTGACCGTAATGTCGTACGCCGGGACGATGAGGTCGCCGACGACCCACAGGAACGGGACGAACGACGGCGACTCGGGGAACAGCCGGAGGCCGCCCGACGAGTAGATGGAGCCGCCCGTCCCCGACAGTCCCGCGATGAGGATCCAGTAGATGGGAAACAGCAGGAGCGAGACGAGCACGAGCGCGCCGACCGTCGCCCCGAGCGTCTTCAGCGGTTCGACGGGCGAGGTCTCGCCGCGGCGGATCGCACCGACGGTGTACCGGGCGTCGCGAGCAGCGTCGATTGGTGCTTCGGCGGCGTTCTGCGCGTCCTCCTTGAGCTTGCGGCCGATGCCGTCCAAGAGGCTCATGCGTCACTCACCCCGTCGGCGAGTTTGCCGCGCTTGACGTTCAGCCACATGAACGCGCCGATGAACAGCAGCGCGATGATGCTGATCGCCGCGCCACGGCCGTACTCGGAGAACGCGAGTGCCTCGCGGTAGCCGTAGACGACGATGAGTTCGTTCGCCCGCGCAGGCCCACCCTCGTTGAACACGTAGGGGATGAGGAACTGCTGGAACGACGCGGCCGAGGTGAGGATGGTCGCGAACAGGACCGGCTTCTTGATCGACGGCAGCGTCACGTGGAAGAACCGCGAGAAGTATCCCGCGCCGTCCACCATCGCTGCCTCGTGGAGTTCCGCCGGGACGTCCTGCAGCGCGCTCACGGTGATGATGACCATGAACGGGTAGGCCAGCCACGCCTCGGTGACGTTGTAGGCGAGAAACGCCATCCAGCGTTCGCTGAGCCACGAGACCGTCCCGAGGCCGAGCGAGCTGAGGATCTGGTTGGCGAGACCGAACTGCGCCGAACTGAAGATACCGCGCCACACCGTGATGGTGAAGATAGCCGGTAGCCCCATCGGGAGGATGATGAGCGAGCGCATGAACCGCTTGCCGCGGACGCGGTCGCCCGTCACGACGAGGGCGATACCGAGGCTCAGCGCGATCTTCAGCGTCACGCTCGTGGCCACGAACAGCCACGTCACGCCGAAGGAGTTCCAGAACCGTCCGTTGATGGGGAGCGTGAGCAGCGTCTCACCAAACAGTACGACGGTGAACGTTCCCTCGAACAGTACCTCTGTATAGTTCTGTAGCCCGACGAACGTCGCCTCGCCGAACGTCAACACCGACAGCGCGCCCTCGCCCGCAAACAGGTTTCCGGGGGCCGCGTCGGTGAAGGAGATGCCGATCAGGTAGACCACCGGAAACAGCATGAACGCCGAGAAGACGAACAGCCCCGGCAGCACGAAGAGGAGCGATGTGTCTTGCTTGTCGAGGAAGGGAACCTCTTCGATCCGACGGGCGAACCGTGATGCAGTGCTCATTGGTGGCTGTCCTTAGTCCCAGTTGCCGCGGATCTCTTCGGCGGCGGTCTGCATCGCCTGTTCGACGTCGTTGCCGTTGAAGCTCTTCGTGAGCGCGTCCTTCACGGGCGTCCAGACCTGGTTCATCTTCGGGTCCGCGGGCATCGGATAGCCCTGCGCGACCGCGTCGGCGAAGCCCTGCACGTCCGCGGGGAGGTCGCCACTCTCGGCGACGCTCTGGAGAACCGGGATGCTGCCCGTCTCCTGGGCGGCCTCCTGCTGGATCTCCTCGTTCGTGACGAACCACTCGACGAACTCCTGGGCGGCGGCCGTCGCGGGACCGTCCTCCTCCATCGACTTCGTGAAGTACCAGAGCGTGATGCCCGTGTACGGCTGGGGCGACCCACCCTCGGGTGTCGGGAGTTCGACGACGCCGTAGTCGACGCCCTTGTCGTTGAGCGTGTTGAGATACCACGGGCCGTTGATGGCGAAGGCGGCGTTGCCCTCGGCGAAGACCGACGCCTGCGGCTCGTAGGCGGGGTCGTTCGGCATGTACGGGACGAAGTTGTCGACGGCGAACTGGACGCCCTCGATGGTCTCGGCGTTGTCGACGCCGAGTTGGTCCTCCTTCGTCGAGTCGAAGTAGTAGCCGCCGAAGGCGTGTGCCCACGCACTCAGGAAGTACGCGTCCGCGAAGGGCATCCCGAGCCCGTACTGGTTGTTGTCAGGGTCGTGGTACTCCTCCATCGTCGCCGTCATCTCGGCGACGGTCGAGGGAGCCTCGTCGACGATGTCCTTGTTGTAGACGAGCGCGACCGTCTCCGCGCTGTGCGGGAGACCGACGACGTTGCCGTCGAACTGCGCCGCCTCGGCGGCGGTGCCGGTGAACGCGTCGAGGTCGACGGTCAGCGAGTCGCCCTTGCCGACGATGAAGCCGCGGTCGAGGTAGCCGCCGGCGAGGTCGTGTGCCCACTCGAAGGTCTTCGGCCCCTGACCGGCCGGGATGGCACTGGTCGTCTTCTTGCGCATATCGGCGATGTCCGCACCCTCGATGGTGTGCTTGGACGCCTCGTTGAACGCCTCGATGTTCGCCTCGCGGATGGGGAGCTCCGTGTCGGAGAGCGCGTACCACGCCTTCGCGGTGCCAGCCGGGGCACTGTCCTCCTGGTCGGCCGTCGAGTCACCGCTCGACTCGCTCGAACCGCTCCCGTCGTTCGCGGGCTGTTCCGTACTCTGCTCTTGGACACCGACGCAGCCTGCCAGCGCGCCGAGCGTTCCTGCCACACCAAGGTTCTTGAGAACCGTTCTGCGATCCATTGTCATGGTGAATACTGGATGAATAATGTGTTCACACCTTAAACCTTCGGATACGACACGATTGTTCATCCGTTATTTGATGTCACTGTGGCGACGATATGAGCCAGTAGAACGCCTCTGGCGGCCGAATTCGGGCGATAAAGTCAGTCGACGGAAACCGTCACCCGGCCTCGTGCGGTCGCGACGTGGGCGTCGGCGGGGCTCCCGTCGACAGGCCAGGTCCCGTCGTCAGTGCGATTCGGGTCCGCGTGGGTCGTTATCGTCACCCGTGTTCGTGTCACCTGGCGACGACGACCGTAAAAATACTACGAAATTGTGCATCACAAATCCTGATTCGAGGGTAAGACCTATTACAGATGCTCCCAACTCGGTGAGATAATGGGAACTGTAACGCTCGATAATCTCAGAAAGGAGTTCGACAACGGACAGATCGTCGCCGTCGACGACGTCTCACTCGACGTTGCAAACGGTGAGTTCATCACCGTCGTCGGTCCGTCAGGCTGCGGGAAATCGACGACGCTGCGGATGCTCGCCGGGCTGGAGTCACCGACGTCGGGACGAATCACTATCGACGACGAGGACGTGACGGACGTCCACGCCCGCCGCCGCGACGTGGCGATGGTGTTCCAGAACTACGCGCTCTATCCGCACAAGACCGTCCGCCAGAACATGGCGTTCGGCCTGCGGATGAGCACCGACCTCTCGAAAGAGGAGCGCAACGAGCGCGTCCGCGAGACGGCGGAGATGATGGGTATCGAGGACCTGCTGGACGACAAGCCGAACGAACTCTCCGGCGGCCAGAAACAGCGCGTCGCACTCGGCCGTGCCATCGTCCGCGAACCGGACGTGTTCCTCTTCGACGAGCCGCTGTCGAATCTGGACGCCAAGCTCCGGACGACGATGCGGACGGAGATCCAGCGGCTCCAGAACGACCTCGCCACGACCTCCATCTACGTCACCCACGACCAGGAGGAGGCGATGACGATGGGTGACCGCATCGTCATCCTCAAAGACGGCGAACTCCAGCAGGTGGGTAAGCCGAAGGACGTCTACGAGAACCCGGCCAACGCCTTCGTCGGCGGCTTCGTCGGCTCACCGTCGATGAACTTCATCGAGGTCCGCGCGACCGTCTCCGAGGGCACGGTGACGCTCGAAGACGATTCGGGGCGGTTCGTCTACACGCTCGACGCGGCCGACTACCCCGACATCGAGGACGGCGACCATCTCTCGTTCGGCATCCGGCCGGAGGACGTGTTCGTCGCCGACACCGGCGGCATCGACACGGTCGTCGAGGTCATCGAACCCATCGGCAGCGACAACTACCTCTATCTCGACCTCGCGACCGACTTTATCGCCCGCGTCGACTCGGACATCGAACCCGAGACGGACGACACCGTCGCCATCACCTTCGACGAGGCCGACATCCATCTGTTCGACGCCGAGTCAGGCGAGTCACTGACGTTCGACGACGGCGAGCGCGAAGTGTTCGCGGCTGCGCAGTAGGCCGCGATACCTGACTCCGACCTCTTCTCTCTGACACCTCCCCTCCGAGAGCCAGCAGTCCGGCTACTCACACGAGATGTCGGCGATCTCCGCGAGTTCAACTTCGTCGTCGTCGACGATGTGATAGTAGAACACGAAGCGAAGACAGACCGTTTCGCTCCCGAAATCGATGCGTCCGAGACTGGCTCGAACCGGCTCGTTACCGACGACGCCGTGGACTGCGGCAGGGACGCGCTCAGTGGGTGAGTCGAGCGTGACCGTCCGGCGTGTCTCCGGCGGGACGGTCCACGTCTGCCACTCGCCGAGACCCTCGTCCGTCTCAAGGGCGACGTGGAACTCCTGGGCTTCGGTCTCGCCGTTGGCGAGTTCGACTTCCACGGACTCGACCGTCGCGTCCGGCTCGACGAGTTCGGTACAGCCCGAGAGGAGGGAGAGACCACCGCTGGCGAGGAGGAGTTGGCGTCTGGAGGGCACACGTCGAGCGACGAAGAGAGCAATAAAAGTCGTGTCGGCTGTCAGCCGAGTCGTCAGCCGTCAGGGATGCTCAGTCGTCGGCGAGTGCCGGTGTCTTCGCGCCGACCGTGATGTCGAGTTCGTCGGCGAGCGCGACCGTCGCCAGTCGCAGCGCGTGCGGCCAGCCGAGCGGCGTCGCACTGTCGGGCGTGCCGTCGTCGAACAGCTGTTCGGGCAGATAGCCCGTGTCCATGCAGAGCGGGCCGTCGGGGAGGACGAGCGAGAGCAGGTCGTCGGTGCGCGCGGCGAAGAACTCCGCGCGGCTGTCGCCCTCCTCGCGGAGGAGTGCGGTCATGCTCGCGGCGGCGTGGGCACCCCAGGCGGTCGAGACGGTCCAGATCTTCTCGTGGCCCTGGCCACGCTGTCGCCAGCCGTCGCCCTCGTAGCGGACGAGTCCCTTCACGTCGCTCTCGGCGGGGTCGTGCCAGAGGTCGTCGACAACCGCTTCGACGTGCGAGACGAGGCGGTCCAGCCGTGCGTCGTCGACGTCGCCGACCCGCGCGTACTCGCGGTGGGCAGCGGCGAGTGCCAGCGCGGCCGAGTCGGCACGTTCGTCGAGGTCACCCGCGGCGAGTCCCTCCTCCTCGTCGGCTTCCTCGCACTCCCGGAGCGCGTAGATACCCCGCTCCTCGACCCAGAGGTCGTCCAGCGCGTCGTAGACGCGGTCGGCCTGGGCCTTCGCGTGAGCCGTCGTCTCCTCGTCGAGGTCCGCGGCCGCGACGGCGGCGTAGGCTTCGAGGAACGTCGCCGCCGTGTGACTGAACCGGCCGTTCATATCCTCCCAGGCGTTCTGGCAGGCGATGGGGCGGCCGTCGTCGGCGAGCGTGTCGTCCAGCCCGTCGAGGGCGACGTCGAGTGCGGCGACGACTTCCTCGCGCAGGTCGCCGTCGGCCTCGCCGAGCACGGAGGCGAGGAACGTGACGACGCTCCCCGTCTGGTCGGCCTGGTAGTCGACGCCGTCACCGGCTTCGAGACGGCCGTTCGCCCAGCCGGGTGCGAGGCTGCCGTCGTGCGGCCAGACGCGGTGGGGCCACGTGCCGTCGGCCTCCTGGGTGGTGAGGTAGGCGCGGGCACTGCGCTCGGTCCACGCGTCGAGGTCGAGACCCAGATACTCGGACGCTTCGTCGACGAACAGCGAGATCTCGGCGTCGTCGCGGAACCAGGTGTAGCCATACCCGCCAGAATGGGCGTAGTAGGGGTCGAAGTCCGGCCCGGCGATGCGGAGACCGGTCGCAGCCGAGAGCAACTGGAGCACGCGGACGTCCGTCGCGACGGCGTCGGCGTGGGGCGCGTCCTCGGGGACGGCAACGGTCTCCGCCTCGGCGGCCCGTCGGAGCGCGTCCGCGTCGACGTGGGTCGAGGTGAGTTCGTCGAGTCGGCCGAGCGCGGCGTCGCGGGGCGTCGCGTTCTCGTCGGTCAGGAGCGTGACGAGCGTCGCGCGGCCCGACTCGACGGGCATCGAGGCGACGACGTCGCCGCTGAGTCGGTCCTCCTCGTAGCGGTCCTCCGAGACCGGGCGCGGGAGGTCGACGGCCGCCGCGTCGAGCAGTTCGTCGAAGCGTGCGGGGACCTGCCCGGTGAGGTCCGAAAAGCCGGTCGCGCTGCCGACGAAGTCGTGCTCGTCGGTGTGGTAGACCTCGACCGCGTCGCCGTGGCGGAGCTGGCCGATGCGGGTGTCCTGGGCGTTCGGCGCGAGACCGACGTAGGCGACGAACTCGGCGTCGTCGTACTCGCGCTCGCTCTCACTCTCACTTTCGCGCTCGATGTCAGCGTCGATGTGTGTCACGTGGGCGTCGCCGACGGTTAGGTCGTACTGCGTGACGGTGCCGACCGGCGTCTCGCGTTCCGTGACGACGAGTGCGGTCGCTTCGTGGTACGTCTGTGAGACCGTGTCGCTGGCGTCGAACCAGTAGACCTCGCCGCTGCTGTCGCCGCTGCGGTCGGCACCGACACGGAGACCGAGCCGGCAGCGGTCGATGCCGTTGCGGCCGGTCAGCGGATAGCCGAAGTCGCGGAGCGAGCCGTCGGGGTCGACGTGGACGAGCCGCCCGTCGAACCCCGAGAAGAGACCGGTCGTCGAGCGTCGCTCGCCCGGAAACCGGGTGTCGTGTCCCTCGTGACGTTTGTAATCGTCGAGGGCGTCGCGAAGTTGCATTAGCTGTGTGAGGCCGCGCCGGGGTAATAACTCTTGGTGTAATTGTCGTTCATAGTTTCTGGCAGCTGCCGGTCGCCCGCGCGTGGCACACTTCGGCGGCGTCCGTCCCCGACGACGTCACGGCCGCACACCGTCGCTTAAGTGCCCCGCCGAGTTCTTCTCGATATGGACGACACCGCGCTCAGGCGGATTCTACAGCAGTTCGGGCTTTCGGACAAGGAGATCGACACGTATCTGACGCTCTTGGAACACGGGGAGGCGAAGGCGAGCACCGTCGCCGACGCCGCGGGTGTCTCGAAGCGCTACGTCTACAGCATCAGCGAGAAGCTCGAAGACCGGGGATTCGTCTCGGTCAACGACCACGTCGTGCCGACGACGATCCGAGCCAACCCGCCGGAGGAGGTCATCGCGTCGCTGACGGACGACATCGAGACGATGCGCCCCGCGCTCGAAGAGCGCTACTCCCACGCCGCCCCCGAGACCGAACGCTTCGAGGTCATCAAATCCCGCGTCACCGTCCTCAAACGCATCCGAAGCCTCATCGAGGACGCCGAAGAGGAAGTGACCCTCTCGATTCCGAAGGACAACCTCGACGAGGTCGCCGACTCGCTCCGTGCGGCCGTCGACCGGGGCGTCCTCGTCCTCCTCGTCGTCGCCGACCCCGACGGCACGGCCGACCTCCCGCTCGATGGGGTCGCCAGCGTCGTCCGGGCGTGGACCGAGCCGATGCCGACGATGCTCACCACCGACCAGCGGGTCGGGCTGGTCGCCCCGACGGAGATGATCATCCGTTCGAACAGCGGCGCGCGCGCCATCGCCTTCACCGAACCTCGTCTCGGCCCGGTCATCGTCGGCTCCTTCCTCGGCAACTACTGGCCGATGGCCGAGGAGGTCTACGTCGCAGAGCCGGTGACGCTCCCCGAGACGTACACGAACTTCCGGCAGACGGTGTTTCAGGCGACGCTCCATCTCCGGGCCGACACCCCGCTTCGCGCTCGCATCCGCGGCCGACGCACCCGCGGCGGCGAGACCGAAGACGAACTGGTCGGCCGCGTCGTCGACGTCCGCCAGGGGCTGACCGAACCGGCGAACAACGCCTTTCCGGTCGAGAACACGCTCGTCGTCGAGACGGACGACGGTCTCGTCACCGTCGGCGGCGGCGGCGCGTTCATCGAGGACTTCGAGGCCGAATCCGTGACGCTCGACGTCCTCGACGAAGCCATCGACGAGGAGTGACACCACTCTCAGGGCGCGAACCACGCGTCTCTGTCCGACCACCCACCGCTCGTTTTCGAGTGCTCTCAGTTTGACGCTCGAAGTGGACGAACCGGGAATCGAACTGGTATCCTGTCCACTTCCCGGAAAAGTGCACGCCATCGATGGTTTATTTCACTGACAATTTTATTAATGCTCCAATAAATTATCAGAACGTGTATTTGGGAGGGAATACATATGGACTGTTGTTCGGATACGAACCGTATGGAACGTCCCAGCTGGCAGTCTCGGACTGTCCTCTCGGCAGTCGAGAGATGGCGGCAGAAGATACGCGAGGACCTCAAATACACACCGAACGGGTCGTCGATACCGGAGGATGTCTGGCGGTCACGTCACAAGCGGATTCTCATCGGCGTCGTCGCTCACATCCCCCTGTTGTTGGCACTCGGCCTGTACGAGGGGACCGAGTCGGTGGTGACCGGAGCGACGATTCCCTCGATTCCGACGTGGCTCGTCGTCGGCCAACTCAGCATCGTCCTCGCGCTCGCCCTGTTGTCGAACTGGTCTCGGTTTAGCCGACGGACGCGTACCGCTATCGGCTCCTTCGGGTTGATGACCACGTCGACCCTGCTCGTCCAGTTCTCGGGTGGGTACATCGAAGCCCACTTCCACTTCTTCGTCGTCATGGGAGTGATCGCACTCTACGAGGATTGGCTCCCGTTCGCGATCGGGCTGCTGTACGTTGCGACCGGCCACGTCATCTTCAGCATGATCGACCCGACGAGGGTCTACAACCACACCGCTGCGATCGAGTATCCGTGGGCGTGGGCAGGAATCCACGCGGTGTTCATCCTCGGGCTCTCCGGCGCGCTCATCTCGAACTGGTACTCCATCGAACGCTCCAGAGAGGAGTCCGAAGCGCGACTCCGGGAGGTCACAGCGCAGACCAACCAACTCCAGGACATCGAGGAGGCAAAGGCGGAAGCAGAGCGACAGCGCGAGGAGGTCAAAGAGCTGGCGACGACCATCGAGCAGCGTGCGAACGAGTACGGTGAGGTGATGCGGAAGTGTGCGAACGGTGATCTCACGCAGCGGATGGACACCAGTTCGGACCACGAGGCGATGGCCGACATCGCAACGACGTTCAACCGGATGATGGACGACCTCTCGGAGACCATCGTCCGCATCCAGGAGTTCGCCGACGAGGTCGCTGTCCAGAGCGAAGAGGCGACCGCGAGCGTCGAATCCGTCCAGTACGCCAGCGAAGAGGTTCGCGGGTCGACGCAGGAGATCGCCACCGGTGCGGAACACCAGACCGAGCAGCTCGTCGAAACCGTCGACGAGATGAACACGCTCTCGGCCAGCGTCGAGGAAGTCGCGGCCGCTGCCAATCAGGTCGCCGCGACGTCCGAGCAAGCGGCTGACCGTGGCGAGGACGCACAGGACCACGCACGGAACGCGATCGCGGAGATGAGCGTGATCGAGCGGCGTACCGAACAGGCGGTCGAGGACGTCGAATCGCTCGACGACGAGATCAAACGTATCAGTGAGATCATCGAGCTGATCAACGGCATCGCCGAACAGACGAACCTGCTCGCGCTCAACGCTTCCATCGAAGCCGCACGTGCTGGCGAGGCCGGTGACGGCTTCGCCGTTGTCGCCGACGAGATCAAGCAACTCGCCGGAGAGGCAAGTCGGGCGACGACAGACATCGAAACGCTCATCGGCGAAATCGTCGCCTCCACCGAGGGAGCCGTCGACGACATGCAGGCGACCGGCGAGAGTATCACCGACGGTGTCGAGACCGTCGAAGAGACCCTCGACGCAGTCGAGGACGTCGTCGCTCAGTTCGACGAAGTCAACCAGGGCGTCCAAGAGATCAGCAAGGCCACCGACGAGCAGTCGACCTCGACCGAGGAAGTCGTCGGGATGGTCGAAGAGGTCACGGGAGTCAGCGAGCAGACCGCCGCCGAGGCGTCGACCGTCTCGACGGCCTCCGAACAGCAGTTGGACTCGCTCGAGGAGGTGTCGACGAGCGTCAACGCGCTGTCTGCGCGCGCCGACAGACTCCACGCGCTACTCGACGCGTTCGAGGTCGGCGAC